>JAJETY010000038.1 GCA_021268355.1 Candidatus Nitrosopumilus sp.
GAGAAATTACCAAAGTAAATAGCTTCATTGAAGGTCTTGATGCAGTTTTTACACAAAATATTGTGGACAAAGGTAAATCTATTCAAACAAGTGGTTCAGACAAGAAGATAAAGGAACTGCAAACACAAATTTCTGAGCAGGAAAAAGCCATTCAAACAGTAAAAGACAGATCTAAAAATATCACAAATGTTGCAAACTCTCTATTTGTGATGATTTCAAACGGGATCATGTCAATTGAAGATGTTTCTGCCCAAGAAGTTCTGGCAACAAACAATGCAAAACTAATCTCTGAAAAAGGAATATCATTAATGGTAATTCAAGATGAAAAAATAAAGATTAACACAAAGGCATCTTTGCAGTCAATTGCATCGACATTATTTAATGAAGCAAAAAAGCAATCAGCTGCAATTAATTCAATTGAAGAAATAAAATCCAAAACTTTGAAGAAATTAGAAAAATTACAAAACAAAACAGAATCTGAAAAGGACTCTATCCTGGTTTCAGAAATTAGAAAGAAGAATTGGTATGAAAGATACAGATGGTTCTACACATCTGATGGATTTTTGGTAATTGGTGGCAGAGATGCTGCATCAAATTCTGCTGTAGTAAGAAAACATTTGGGTAAAAACGACAAAATTTTCCACGGAGATATTTTTGGTTCCCCATTTTTCATCATCAAAGATGCACAAAATGCGCCAGATACAAGTATGAACGAAGTAGCACATGCTACTGTTTGTTTTAGTCGTGCATGGAGAGAAGGAATGTACGGAGTTAGTGCATATTGGGTTCATCCAGACCAAGTGAAAAAATCTGCTCCAAGTGGAGAATTTCTTCCAAAAGGGTCATTTACAATTGAAGGACAGAGAAATTTCATTAAAAGTGGCAATCTCAAACTAGCTGTTGGAATCATTCCGCAAGATGAGGGATACGCATTAACTTGTGGGCCTCCCGAAACAATCAAGAAGAATTCAATCTGTTATGCAATAATTGAGCCACAGGGAATTGAGATGGTAGATGCAGCAAAGAAAGTTAGAATAGAATTCTCAAAAATTCAGGAAGAAATTACCAAAAAAATCAGTATTGATGAATTTGTACGGGTAATGCCGGCTGGAAAAAGTCAGGTAAAAGATGTAGGAATTGGTGAGGCAGATATTCAGAAATTCATTGATACTGAAGAGGATTAGATGAATCTGTATCAAGTGTTAGTTTCATTCCATTTGTAATTGAATCAAATTTTTCATCAGGCAAAATAATTAGAGGAATGTTTGCAAGTGCACATCCAGTTGCCACTGTAAGATCGGCTTTGGTGCAAATCATTGCAAGTGGAGCTGAACCATTTGATTTTATAGAATAAATTGTGTATGCACCAACACTGCTTCCAACACCTGATGGAAAAACTAGGATCACATCTTTGATTGATTTTTGATATAGTTCATGATTTTTGTCACTAATTATTCCTGTTTTTTTATCTACAGTACCTAGAAAGTTTATTGCGTCTTTGGATTTTAGAACTGTCCCTTGAACTTTTCCTGAAACTAGAACCTTCATCTTGTCTCATCTTCAATAATTTGGGATAGTGATTTTAGATTCACATCAACACCGTTAGAGTTTTTTAGATAAAATGCACCCTTGATACTGTTAGTTGTAACTGCATCTACATTATCTTTGTTAATCAACGGAGTAAGACAGGTACAACAATCAGAAAGAATTTCACATCCTGCGCGTTCTAATTCATTTGTATAGCCAATTTTTCTTGCTTGCTCTTTAACAGTTCTTGGAGTAAAGATCATGCATCTTTTCTCAAATGTTCTTCCCTTTAGTTTTCCAGCAAGTTCGGAAATTTCTTCTAATCCTAATTGAGGACTACCCAGTGTAATGATATCACCTTTTTCGGATGTGTTTAGCTCATCGTGAACATTTTGCATTGCTTTTTCATCAAAATCAATTTTTTCAGTTTCAGAATCTCCTTCCCCAAAAATGAATTTCGCACATGTTCCAGATGTGCCCATTCCTCCACACATTGCCTTGCATTGGCGATTATCCATTGCGCCCAAGCCAGAGATATTCACAGAGGTATCTCCTACTTTTCCTGCAAAGAATCCCAACATTCCATATGTTAGTTCATTTGGATTGTCAACTTTCATTCTAATTGTAACATTTGGCGAGTCTTCTTTTCTTAATGAGGAGTAGGGACTTTTTCCAGTCAGAGCACTCGCTAAAGCACTAAATGCACTTTCCTTATTGGTTTTCAAATTATCATATGAATTTGCATGAATTGCAGCATTGCTTTCTGCGAATGCAACTTGAGTTCCATCTTTTGGAATATCGAAAATTTCGTAAGGGATGCAGGAAAAAGACGGAATTACACCCATTGTCTCATATGAATTTCTAATAGAGAGTTGTTTTGAAATAAAATTCTCATCCAATCCATAATTAGATACATTGTCAATATCAAATCCCATGGGATTAAGAGTAGTCTTTACTTTGACTCGAGCATCTTTGCTGATGCTTGAGAGAAATTCCTCACCTGCATCACCAATTGTGTTGTAATTTACTCCGGAAAGATGAGTCCATTCAATTGGAACAAGTTTTTCTGCATCTGTTGCCTCTCCAGTGGCTACAAGAATTCTGTATGCCATCTGCATGATTTCCCCATGTTCACCTTTTAGTGCAGATTCTTCTTCTTTTGTTAATTCCAATGAGAGTAATTTGGATTGACAGATATAATACTTGTACGCAATTTTTCATATGAAAATAGAAAAAATTCTGACTAAAATGATGGATACTATGAATTCTGTAACCACTCCACGAATTACTGCACTACGAGATCTTCATAATGCAGAAACAGGTCCATTTAGTATTTTGATTGGAACCATACTTTCGGCAAGAACAAAAGATGAGAGTACAACCAAAGTAGTCAAGGTCTTATTTGCAAGATACAAAAATCCAAAACAGCTTGCCAATGCAAAATTAAAAGATGTTGAAAAGATAATCAAGTCAATTGGATTCTATCATGTAAAATCCAAGAGAATTATTGAAGTTGCAAAGATAATTGATTCAAAATACAAAGGCAAAGTGCCTGAAGATTTGGATACTTTGGTACAACTACCAGGAGTTGGAAGGAAAACGGCAAACTGTGTTCTCGTTTACGCATTTGAAAAGCCTGCAATACCAGTTGACATTCATGTTCATAGAATTTCAAACAGATTGGGATTAGTTGAAACAAAAAATCCTGAAGATACAGAACAGGAGTTAATGAAACAAATTGATAAAAAGTATTGGATTGATATCAATGATACATTTGTAATGTACGGTCAAAATATCTGCAAACCCGTATCACCAATGTGTGATGTATGTAAGATCAAAAATAGTTGCAAGTTTTACAAATCTAAGAACGCTTCTTAGTTAGAAACAACACACCAACTATCACACCAATGCCTGCTGCAACATAAAATGGGAACATTGCAAATGCATTCTTTGATGGATCACCTGAAAGAAATTCCATGAGCAGACTACCAGAATTGACTGCAGGAGGATCAGTAGAGCCCTCCATGCCATGTACAGAGTAAGAACCAAGAGCAAATTCGCCAATATCCAAATTGGTTACAACAATTCTTGCGCCATTGTTTACAGTCATTCCTGCTCTGTCAGTGTAAGACACAATTGATTTTGCTTGTGGGTACCAACCTCTCTCCAAGTCACTGTGAACTACAATGTATCCCTCTTTTGGAGTTTGTACTGCTACCCAGAACTTGTTGTCAGGAATAGATCCCATTCCAATTTCAATAAATTGATCTTGTGAATTTGCATCATAGATTCGCAGAACTGCATTTCCATCTGGGTTTGCATAAAGTAGATTATTGTCAATTGTGACTTGCCAGCTGACTGCATGGACATCATCTAAAGGAACAATTGGTGCATCTCGTAAAACTCTGTTAAATTCTTGAGCAGGAACCTCAATTTCGTCAATAATTAATGAGGGATTTATTTCCTGGGCAAATGCAGGAGTAATAAAAATTCCAGAAAGTAAAATTATTGCAAAAAGATATCTCATTGAGCTAATGCAAGTTTGATTGAATAAATATCTAATCAACAAATGGTTTTGGATGATCCAAAATTACTTGAGCAACTTCGGGTCTAAGGATAAATTGTGAAGGTGCTTGTCCATTTTGAATCATTTCCCTTAATGCAGTTCCACTGATTTGCTCCTTATCATCATTGTCATGTGGACATGCTTTTGGAGTTGTGTAAGTTAGACATTTTCTACAATAGAAGAATGCTGGGAAGAATACCGGAGCAATTTCTAGTTCAGGATAGTCTGAAAAGATTTCTTGTGCTGCCATTGGATCATAAAATGTTCCAACACCTGCGTGGTCTCTACCAATAATAATATGAGTACAACCATAATTTTGTCTCATGATTGCATGATGGATTGCTTCTTTTGGTCCTGCATATTTCATTTGGGTGTGTAAAGTTCCAAGTTTACATCTATTTTCTGGATAATAGTTCTCAATCATGGTCTCATAACATTTTACAATTACTTCATCAACAAAGTCACCAGACTTTTTCTTGCCAATTACAGGATTTACAAAAACACCATCTCTTGTTGTAATTGATGTCTTTTGTAACATCTCATGTGCGACATGTGGGGGGTTTCTAGTTTGGAATGCACAGATAGTTTTCCATCCAGCTTGTGCAAATGCTTCTCTTGTTTGTTTGGGGGTTAGTCTATTTTTTCTAATTTCGGAATCATTTGGTCTTTGAATAAAGTCAATTTTACCCCCAACTAGGAAATCTTTCATTGACATTGTATATGCTACACCTGGATGGGCTGTATCATTAGTACCGTAGACTCCTTTGGCTGCTTTTTCCTTGTCAAAAGTAAAAATTTCATCAACATGCAATACTGCGATTCCAATTCCCTCGTGATTTTGTAAAAGTACGTCTCCAGAATCTTTCATTTTATTGGCAGTTTCTTCATCAACATCCAATACGATAGGAATGGTCCATGCCAGATCATTTGCCAGTCTACCTCTTGAGATAACACTTTCAAAGTCTTTTTGACCTAAAAATCCCTCCAAGGGACTGAAAATTCCATCGGCAATATTTTCAACATCATTTGCCAAGTCTTCTGAAATTGTAATTGAGAATAATCCAGTTGGATCAGCGTTTGTAATTCTATTAACTAGTACTCCACCATGTGGTTTGATTGAACCAGTTTCTGACATGCTAATCCTCTTTTTTACGCTCTATATGAAGGCCACACTCTTTATGCTCACCTTGTTCCCACCACCATCTTCCTGCTCGAATGTCTTCTCCGGGATTTATTGCTCGGGTACATGGCTCACATCCAATACTTGGAAATCCCTTGTCAAGAAGGCTATTGTATGGTAAATCATGTTTTTTGATATGTTCTTGAATTTGATCCCATGTCCAATCAATTATTGGGTTAATCTTGAGAATTCCACCATGTCCGTGGTCTAGCTGAAACATTGTTACATCTTCTCGAATTTTGGTCTGTTCTCTTCGTAGTCCAGTAATCCAGCCATCCAAAGTGTTCAACATTTTGTTCATTGGATGCACTTTGCGTATCTCACAGCAAAGTTTTCTGTTCTCAACACTTTCATAGAAAAGATTCAGTCCTTTTTCTTTTACCATGTCTTCCACTTCCTTTGTATCAGGAAATAGCACTTCAATTGTAATGTTGTATTTTTTTCTCACAACATCCATGATATCATATGTCTCTTGAGGCAATCGACCAGTGTCTAATGTAAAGAATCTAAATTCTGGATTAATTTTTAACATCATATCCATTACAACTGCATCTTCTGCGCCAAAACTGGATGCTTTTGCAACTTTGGGATGAAGATTATCAGATACCCATTGAAGAGCTTCTTCAGCCGTGTTGATTTTTGAGTTAAGATCATCTATTTGCTCTTGGGTAAATTTAGTCACAGTTAGACTTGATGTATTTGTTTTATATTGATTACCCGAAGTTTTGTCCTAAATTATAAACAAGTAGATTATCAACTAGAAAATATGGATGAGACATCATACGTGGTAGTTTTTCCAACTATATTTTCTAAAAATAAAATACCTCAATTGATTTCAAACATCAAAAAAATTCTAAAAATCAAAGATCAACAATTCAAATCTGTTAAACGTGATGGAGAAATAATTCTAGTTGATGCAAATGATCCGGTCTTTGCATCATCTGCCATTAACATGCTTTTTGGCATAAAAGAGATTGCAATTGCAAGACAAATTAAAAACAATTATCAAGAAATTGTTTCTGAGATTACCAATGTGGGAGGAAATTTACTCCTAAAAGGTGAAAAATTTCTAGTCAAAGTTGAAGGAATCTCAAAAGGATTTGTTGTAAAAGATGTAGAGATTGCTGCAACATCTAACATCATAGAAAAAAAATCAAAACTAGGTGCTCATCCTGGAACTGAACAAGATTTTGATAAATTATTGTATACTTTTCTTACAAAGGATAATGCATACATTTGCATTTTTTCAGATAAGGGTAAAGGAGGAGTCCCATATCAATCACAAAGCCAAAAAACAATTTGTGCGATATATGATGAATTATCAGCAGTCTCTTGCTATGAAACAATAAAGCAAGGATATGATACTAAGATAATAGTTTGCTATAGACAAAAGTCAGAATTAATGAATCTGGCAAAAATTGTAAATCAAATTATTCCAAGAATGGTTCAAGAGAAAATAGAAATAGAATTCTTTTATCTAAAGATAAATCCAAAGGGAGTCAAAAACTATCTCACATATGTAAACTCAATTTTGGAGATAATGTTGCAATCTCCAATAAAACGTGTCTCACTTGGTTTGTCACCCCAGATATTTTCATCGGATTTCATAGATTTTTCACTAAATCAGGTATTTACGAAAAAGAAAATTCCTTTAATTCCACTGTCGGGTGTAGATACAAGTTTGTTTGATGAAGCAAAGGAGATAGGATTAGAGAGAAACATAAAGAAATTGGAAAGCATTGTCAGCATTAATTCTGATGAAATTCCTCTTTTTGCAAAAAAAGAGGTTGAAACTGCCCTAAAAACAAAAAAAGTAATTTCTATTCAAGTAGGCCCAAACAATGTTCATGATATTTTGGATTCATTAGAAAGGAATCATTGAGAATTTAAACCGCGTATTTGGTTGCATTATTGTGCTCAAAATAGGAGAATTCATCTACCCATGGGGAAGTGGCCATTATTCAAGAATGATGAGGCTAAATGAGGTGCTGGGAGATTTTATCAAAGAAGATTTTGAGGTTCATTTTTCAAGCAAAGACCACGTATATGAAAAACTATTGAGAAAATTTCCAGACCAAAGAGAGAAAATCCACGAGATTTTGATGCCAACACCTATTGATGGAAAATTTGGTCCAAGTGTTTCAATGTCATTAATGAACTTGTTATTGCCTATTTCAAAAAATCCACCACTAGTTAGACAAATTGCAAATTATCTCAGAGAAGAAAGAAAGCTCTACAACAAAGAAAAATTTGATTTGGTAATTAATGATGGAGATATGGGTTCAAACATTTTAGCAAAAAATAGGAACATACCCAGTCTATTCATTACAAATCAATTCAGACCAAGGTTATACAATACTAGATCATATCTATACCCCTCATTGATTTTTGTTGCAAAGCAAATTCAAAAGGCATCAAAGATTCTTGTTGCAGACTCTCCGCCACCTTATACAATGTGTGAATATAATCTAAATTTCATTAAGGAAGCTGAAGAAAAAGTAACTTATGTTGGGCATTTTACAAATAGTAAAAAAATAGATAGAGTAGAAAGTTCTGATCTTGAAAAACTGATTGATAATGATGAATTTGGATATTGGATGAGAACCGGAAACAAATCAACAAATGATGGAACTGGTCAAAGATATGAAAAAGTTTTCCATGAAGATGAGATGAAAGGGGAGAAGAGAATAATATCTCATGCAAGAAATGATCCAAAAATAGATTCAGTTATTGGAAAAGATGGAAAAAGATATTCCATATCTGACGCGTTAGAGAAGAAAGTTGATTGGATTCAGATTGATGTTGGATTTCTTTCAGAGCAGGAAAAAGATTCTGTTTTAGATTTATGCAGATATGCAGTTGTAAATGGCTCACATACTGTGATGGGTGAAATAATGGGTGGAAAATCAAAGCCAATTATCGGAATTCCAATTTATGACGAGCATACAAACAACATCAAATGGGCTGAAGAGAAGAATTTAGGAATTTTAGCCACAAAAACAAAGCAGGTTATAGAAGGAATCTCCAAAATTAAAGAGAATTATGAGAAATTTGAAGAGAATTTAGGTAAATTTTCAAAGAATTTTGTACCAAATGGTGCTGAAAATTCAGCAAAGATTGCTTCTCAAACCTTGCAAGAAAAGAGATAAAGCATAATTTTTAGAATTTTTGTCATCTGGCACGCGGGATTTCGATGGGCGAACGGACCGAAAGGGATGATGAAAAAATCCGCGTGTCAGATGTCTATCGATCAATAAACAATGTGGGAACGCTTTTATGGAAAAAATTAAGCCAATCATCAGTGCCTAACTGTCCAGAATGTACACATAGAGAGAAAAAAAAGATTCAGGAAAAATATGAATCTGAAGTTCCTGAAGAAGAAAGAAGTAGAGAGGATCTTTTCAAGTTATACGATGAAATTGATATTCCAATGAAAATGGATGAAAAGAACAGAAGAAATTTTGTATGTAAAAGATGTGGCCTTTATGCAACTAGAGAACAAGTTTCAGATATCAGATACAAACTCAACCAAAAAGAAAGAACCCGTGATGATAAACATGATGACTATCTAGAATGGTGGTCAAAAAGCAAGAAAGAAAAAGCAGAAAACTAGGATGAGTAATCATGGTTAAAAAGAAGAAAGAAGATGAAATTCCTGAATGGGTTACAGATGAGATTCAAAATGCTAAATTCAAAAAACCTGAAGAATTAAAAAAATCAGGATACATCCTAGAGTTTTATTATGAAGACAACAAAATAGATGTCCAGTTGTATGATGCAGTCGAAGATGGACGACACATAGTAACAATGGACGTCCCAAAAAGTATCAAAATAGATGACTTGTTAAAAGGAGAAGTCTATGAATTTGTTTTCGATCAACACAAAGCACCTCTTAGCAAAAAAGTATCAGAGTATTTAGAAAAAGAAAAAGAGATTGAAATGAATGCAATTTATCAATTTGAATTAAAATCACTTGAATTGTTAGATGTAGGTTCTTCGAGTGAAGCCGAAGATGTTGACGATGAAGAATAATTCAGGGTTATTTTATAGAATCTAGTTGTTTTTTGAATGATTTTCCAAGAATGGGGTTTATGAAATAAGGAAATGTGTGTTTAAACCAGACAGCGCCTCGAACTAGATTAGGTACAATAATTTCTAATCTAGGTGAATTTGCAGCTTTTAGAATTGCTTTTGCGACGGTCTTGGAGCTTAGTGATGTTGGAGAATATTTTGGCATCTTTTCAAAAGAAGGATGATCAAAAAACTCGGTTCTAACCATAATTGGACTAACAACTGTAATTCCAATACCAGTGCCGTTTAACTCATGTTTTAGACCTTCAGAGAATCCCAACATGGCAAACTTTGATGCACAATACGACGCAATTCCAGGAAGACCAAAGCTTGCAGCAACAGATGCAACATTAACAATATGTCCGGATTTTTTCTCTAACATAGATGGCAAAAAATTTTTGATACAATACATCATTCCAAAATAATTTGTTTTCATTTGAGATTCTATTTCATCAACAGATAGATCTTTGACATAACCATAAATTGCGAAACCAGCATTATTGACAAGAACATCCACAGAACCAAACTTTTCTAAGACGGTTTTGGACATTTCTTTTACTTGGGTCTTATCAGATACATCACATGGACAGACAAGTGTCAAAATATTGAATTTTTTTAATTCTTTTTCAACTTCATCGAGTTTTTCTTTTCTTCTTGCAATGAGAATTATGTTGGCCCCTAGTTTTGCAAATTCAATGGCAGTTTGTTTTCCAATTCCAGATGATGCACCGGTAATTAAGATATTTTTGTCTTTGAAATCCACAAATGAAAAAAATTGTTTGAAGATAAAGTGGTTTCTATGTGGCCTGAGGTTTTGAAATTCTACTAAGTGCCAATTTTACTAAAAGCAACCATGTAATCACGATTGGCACATAGTACGTTGCAATTCTCCAGCCTATTACTGCATCCCATGCTAATCCACCTTGAGAGGCATCAAAATCAAATGGGTTTAGGTTGTTAAGATATGCCACTATTCCAAATTCAGCTAAACCAGAACCGCCAATAGTAATTGGGAGATTTCCAATTGCATTTGCTCCCATTACGGCCATAATTGAATCAAATGCATTGATAACATATCCAGTTCCCATTGCAATAATCATAAATGAGATTCCATAAAATGACCAGGATGCTAGTGAAAACAAAAATGATATTGTAAAGACTTTTTTTGATTCAGAAGTTTTCAGATTTTCTCTACTCATAGTACATACTTCTTCCATCCAAGAGTTTGTTTGTTCTATATACTTGACACCTTTTTCTTTTGCAAATCTTTTTGCAAGTTTTCCCAATACTTGAGGAACTTGGAATGTTCGTTTGGATGACAAGAAGAAAAGAACCATCCATAATGAAGTAACAACAATACTAGTTCCCAAAACTACTGCAGCAACAACATATGCGCCATTTAGTAATGCGATTATTCCTGCAATTATGGACAAAAGACCAGCTGCAAAAACTTCAGTAACGATATCCATAATTGCAATCCATGTTGATTTTGAAGGTTTTACTCCTTTTTTGTGCAAATAATAGATTACAATGAATTCTGCTCCTATGAACATGGGAGTTGTAAATTTGATGAATTCACTGCCAACCCTAACTCCAGTTAATTTTAAAATAGAATCAAAGTTACCAAGATATTTTCTTGTAATGTATGCAAATTTGATTCCTTGAAGACCTAATTTAATCATCATTGCAACAATTGCACCAACAAATGGAAAGATACCAATTGCCAGGACATCTTCTAGTTTGATATCAAATTGGATGGCAATAATCAAGATGGGAATTAAAGTGGCCGGAATTGCTGCTAGTCTCCAATTCATTTGTTGATTCCTTTAAAGAATCAAATATGAAAGTTGAGAAAATTTGAAATTCATGCCTAGATTTAGGCACAAAATTGGGTATTACCGGATGTTTTTTTGATGATTTTGAAGTTCTTCCTTTATTTCAGCAAATAATGAATCTAATAGTTCGAAATTTGATAGATCCTTTTCTTTTAGTAATTTTACAACCAATTCTTTTAGTTGTGCTTCCTTTTCAAGAACGCTTTGATTCATAAATAATGTATAATTTTCTGAGTTAAAGATCAACTGGAATTAGTTTGAGTTTTTTGATACCAATTTGGTATTTTCATACAATGGATAATCATAATCAAGCTAGTTTGAAATATGAGCAAATTATGAATCATACAGATTGAAAACAATATTTGTTTCTGGAACTGCAGGTTCAGGCAAATCACTACTCTCATCCAAATTATATGATTACTATACAAAAA
>JAJETY010000028.1 GCA_021268355.1 Candidatus Nitrosopumilus sp.
CGCAGGTACAGTTTGTTATGCATGTGTAGCATTCAAGAACGCAAGAAAGTGGGATGACGCATTAGATGTATGGGGAATACATGGAATGGGTGGTCTTACCGGTGCAATTTTGACTGGTACATTAGCAAGTCCACACATCTGGGATACCGGAGACGGTATTGGTGCATGGACTGGAACTCCAGAAGGAATGGAGACCCAAGCAATCAGTATCATTGCAGCAGCAATCTCAATTGGATATGCATTTGGTGTAACCATTGTAATCCTAAAGGTAATGGACGCAGTATGGCCTGGCGGAATCAGAGTCACTCCTAAAGAAGAGGAGATTGGTCTCGATTTAGCCCAGCACGGCGAAAGAGCATACGTCAACGAATAGAAAAAACCCTTTTCTTTTCTTCTTTTTATTATTCAATCCAAATCAATTTAGATTTGATCATTTTATCTAATTCATGATAATTTCCACTGATACACTAAATTCCATCCTTGATGATCCGAACTTGATTTTAGCTGATACACGTTCTTTCAAAGAATATTCTGAGGCTCATATTCCTGGAGCAGTTCATTTGGACTTGTTTGCATTTCATTGGATTGATACAACAAAACAAGGAATTGAGGGTTTCAATAAACAAGCAAAATCTTTACTGTCTTTTCTAGGAGTAACTTCTGAAAAAAAAATCATCTTTTATGATTCGGTTTCTGGAATGCTTGCTGCAAGAGGCGTATGGATGTTGATGTATTTCTCCCATCAAAATGTCATGATGCTTGATGGAGGAATTCAAAAATGGCAAAAGGAAAATCTTGCAATAGAGACAAAACCAAATGGATTCAAACCATCTAACTTTTCAGGACAAACTATTCCTGAGTTCATCTCAGGATCTGAGCACATTAAGGATAATCTCGAAAATTTGACAATCATTGATGCTCGTTCCATTGGAGAATATGATGGAAGTATAGTTCGTGCTGCTCAATCAGGACATATACCCAATGCTGTCAATATTGACTGGAGTCAGAATCTCAAAGAAGATGGAACTTTCAAAAGTGATGATGAATTATCAAAAATATATGATTATCCAAAAAACACTGAAATTGTGACATATTGTCAAGGCGCCTACAGAGCTGCCAACTCATTTTTGGTTCTAAAAAAACTAGGATTCTCAAATGTCAAGGTCTATCTGGGTTCTTGGGGCGAATGGGGAAATAAACTGGATCTTCCTGTAGAAAAATAATTTTTGCAAAAACCAATTAATGCTCAAAAATTAATTGAGGTTATGGATACTTTTGATGCAATCAAAGAGCGCCGTTCAGTAAAGCACTATGATCCAATTCACAAACTCTCTGAAGATGAAATAGAACAATTGATGTCTCTTGCAGTTTTGTCTCCAACTTCATTTAACATGCAAAACTGGAGATTTGTCTTGGTAAAAGATCCTGAAATTCGAAAGAAAATTCGTTCTGCATCGTGGGATCAGGCTCAGGTAACTGATTCTTCATTATTGCTAGTCCTTTGTGCTGACCTCAAATCATGGAAAAAAGATCCTGGACAATATTGGAAGGATGCTCCAAAGGAAGCTCGTGATTTTTTGGTTCCTGCTATGGGAATGTTTTACGAAGGAAAAGAAAAATTGCAAAGAGATGAAGCAATGAGATCTTGTGGTATTGCAGCTCAGACCATTATGCTTGCTGCTAAATCCATGGGATACGACTCTAATCCTATGATAGGATTTGATCCAGAAAAAGTTGGAGAACTAATCAGTTTACCTGAAGACCATGTGATAACTATGATGATTGTAATTGGAAAACAAGTCAAACCTGCTATGCCTAGAGGTGGACAACTTCCATTAGACAAAGTTATTTTTACAGACAAATTCGGATGAAAAGCGGTACATCCGTGAAATTCTACTATGACTTTAATTAGAATAATGTACTTGATGGTATATCTGGAGAAATGAAAATGAAGATAGCAATTATCTCTGTGATGTTAGGATTGGCAATTCTATTTTCAATTAATGTGGTGTTTGATGATGCTTTTGGAACTTATAGAGAATCAAGAAATACTGTAAAAATTAGTCAAACAAATGAATATGCAAATTATGTTCATTTCCAACCCGAATGGAAAAGTTATCCTAGAAATCTAATTGTTGATGTCACAACAACTTGGGAACGTGAAATAATTCCGGGAGAAGAAGAAGAGTCTGATATTACAAAACATGGTGCAAAACAAAGACAAAATGGTCTTCAATATGTTAACAGTAAACCTGTAGTGGCAGTTCAATATGACTATCGAGATTGTGAATCCCAATGGTTTCATTATGCAAAGACTGGTCTTGATTTTATTGGGCATAGTCTAAATTTCTTTGAAGAAAATTCATCCATTCCAAATTCATCATACTCCGATGAATTACAAAAACAAAAACTCCTTAATGGATTTGCGCAATTTGTACCGATTTGTACATCAAAGGAGTCAACAAATTATGATTATACGATTTCAGTCAACGATGATACTTTTGGATTTGATGTTTATTTTGTTCCCTCATATGTTCAGCAGTGGTACTATTTCCTATACCCTGAAAATTTTGAGCACTATTCTGATGAAGGTTGCTTTGCAAACAACTTCCAAAAATTCTCAGGAACCTGTAATGGTGTTAATAAAGATGGTGGATTATTGATTGTTATTCCTGACGAATTATCAAGACCAATGACAAAAATTTCTGTTAATCTGAATGAGAAATAATCAATCTTAAGAAACTTCTAACTCTTTTTTATTTCAGAATTCCTCAGTTATTTTATGGGATTTCTAAAGAAACTCAAAGATACTGCTGAAGCAGGTATTGAAAAAGGAACTGATCTTGGTAAGAAAGGTATTGAGAAAGGTGCCGAACTTGGAACCAAAGGTTTAGAGGGTGCAAAAGATGCGGCCAAAAAAGGACACGAAAAAGCTAAAGGTGACTAGATTCTTTTTTTAAATTTTATTTTCTTTTCCAAATGAATTGATTGTAAATCAACTCTGGTCTAATCTGTTTGAAAGGTTGTGAACCACCATCATACCATTTTGTAAAGAACTCATACAAGTGCAATCTGAGTGACTGGATGTATACAATTAATCCTTCAATCATCATAATTCCTAGGTTACCTCCAATTATCATTGCCCATGCACCAATTGATTCTGAACCTCCTAGCGAGTTAAATGCATTATTTACTGTAAGTAACAGAGCTGCGTGGACCAGTAACATAATTCCTAGTCGAGCATAACTAATTGTGTGAGCTAAACTTTCTACTGTCTTACCAAGGAAAACCTCCATTACAACATTAGCTGCAGAACCTCCATCCTCTGGATGGCGCTTTGCGTGCATTATTCCTCCGACCATCATCATAGCCATTGATGCAATTACAATAACCACTGCAATTCTCGTAACAATCCAAACTTGTGCCCAATCTCCTAAGAAAATTGTAACCCATGGAACTGCTTCAGTGTGTACTTTCGAATACATATTCATGACGTCATATTGTGAACCAATTGCACACATCATGATAACTACTATTCCGCCATAGAGTGTGATGTTTGGAATTGCTTCTAAATACATGACAATCTTATGACCCTCTTTGGCTAATCTTCTGATTCTCAGAACCATTGCCCAAACAAGATGTATGATTCCAATGAATAGTGAGACTTTGAGAATATTGATTACTTGTTCAAAAGTTAATTCTGCAACACTGAGAATTCCTACAATCCAACTAACTGAATGTAATGCTCCTCCTTTTTCCAATAATCCTTCTAATGGTCCCATATGATCAAGATGGTAACCAAATGCTTCACCAGCTCCAACACCTGCAATAGCTGCTGCAGCACCAGAAATGGCAATTAACATTCCCCATCTAGATAAATTGCCTTGTCCCTTGAATTTGAATAACAATCCCATTCCCATCAATAGTAAACCGTGACCCAAATCTGCAAACATCAGTCCATAGAAAATTGGCCACATCAAGGCAATCATTGGAGTAGGATCTGCTTCTCCTTTTCCTGGTATACCTTGACTTTCCGTGATTACCTCAAAGGTCCTTACAAATTTCTTATTATCAAATAAAGTTGGAATTTGTTCTTTGTGTTTAGGATCTGTAATTTCTTCAGTAATTGAAGTCCATTGTTTTGTAATATTTTTGAACTTCTCTTCCATTTTACTTGGAATGAATCCTTGAATTACTGCAAAGTGTTTAGTTCCACCTGGTTTTCTTAAAGTCTCAAGAACATCTTTTGCAACGAGTGCTTCTTCATGTAATACTAGAATATCGCGTCTGATATTCTTCTTTATTCCTGCAATTTGCTTTGTAATTTGTGCCTGTTTTGTTGTAAGCTCCTTCAATTTTGCTTCAGCAGTGGAATAAGCTTCAGATGGAACTTGTGAAATTCCATCTGGAATTGAAAATGGATTTGCGTTAAATCCTCGAAGTACTTTTAGTGCTTTCTCTGAATCTTCAATCCCACAAATAATTAAAATTGCAGATTTTTCTTTACTCTCTAAATCATATTTGTAAAACGTAATGCCATCTAATGCTCTGCTAATTTCTTCAAAGTCCTCAGAATTTATCACAAATAGATTTGTATAGAAATATTTCATCAATCCAAATCCTGAAAGATCCATGTTGAGTTTTTTTGCAACTTCCAACGTATCTTTTAATGAACGATATTCTTCAATTCCTCGTTTAGTATCTGCTGCTTCTTGTAGGAGCTTTGCTGGTTCATCAATTATCGATGGGGCTCTATTTTTGAGATCATTTACCATATCCTCGATTTCCCCTATCTCGTAATCCTTCTTTTTGATGATTGTTCCTTTAAACAAAATTTCTAAAATTCCAACAGTAGGTGGAACTCCGAGTCCTTTAATGACATCATCAATTGATTGATAGGTTTTTTGTGCCTCTAAGAGAAGATCATCGATTTCTGGTGTGACCAAGTCATTTTCAGTATCAATTTTATGAAACCATTCAAACTCTGTTAGTCTGGAAATTGCATTTGGAGACTCACTTCTTGGTAAAATTATGCTCCCAAGTTTCAGATCGGCTACTACCAAGATAATCCAACGGTAACTCCTTTGATTTTAATATCTTTCTGAACCACCAAAATCCCAAACATTAAAATCTATTACGGATTTAGGCGACTCGTTGGCAAATTCTGCTTTAGAAACCACTATTAGCAAAATTCTTGAACAAACTGAGAAATCTGTCATTTCAAATGTCGAATCAGCATTAAATGAATCACTTAAAACTCTAGATGATTCTGTACCAAAACTTGAACAAGAATATGATAAAATCATTGCAGATGGAAAAAAAGAAGCCGATAAAATTGAAAAACAGATTATTGGAAGTGCAGATATTGAGGCTAGAAATAAGCAGCTAATTGCATTAGAAGATGCAGTTAGCAAGGTTTTTTCAAAAGCACTAGATCAAATTGCAAATACTGATCGCAGTGGTGATTATTCTAATTTAATTAAAACAATGATTGAGGAAGCAACCAAAATTTTGGGAACTTCGGAAATTTCAGTTTCTACAAACGCAAAAGACAAAGACGTAGTTCAATCGACCTTATCTCAATTCTCAGGAGCAGAGATGTCTTCTGAAACAATTGATTGTCTTGGTGGAGTTGTTGTAAAATCAAAAGATGGTGCAATGAGATTTGATAATACGATCGATGCAAGAATTGAACGTCTGAAGCCTTTAATAAGGAAAGAGATTGCATCCAAATTCGGGGTAGGAGAATAAGATGGCAGCTCAAGGTAGAATTGTTTGGGTAAGTGGACCTGCTGTTAGAGCAGATGGTATGTCTGAAGCAAAGATGTACGAAACTGTAACTGTAGGAGATTCAAAATTAGTCGGTGAAGTAATTAGATTAACCGGAGATGTCGCATTCATTCAAGTTTACGAATCAACCAGTGGATTAAAACCAGGTGAGCCAGTTGTTGGTACCGGAAATCCACTTAGTGTTTTATTAGGTCCAGGAATCATTGGACAACTTTATGATGGAATTCAAAGACCACTTAGAGCATTATCAGAAGCTTCTGGTTCCTTTATTGGAAGAGGCATCACTACCACTCCAGTTGACATGACCAAAAAGTATCACTTTGTACCATCAGTAAGCAATGGCGATGAGGTTGCAGCAGGAAATGTAATTGGTGTTGTACAGGAAACCGATCTTATTGAACACTCTATTATGGTTCCACCTGACCACAAAGGTGGAAAAATTTCAAATTTGGTATCAGAAGGAGATTATGATTTAGAAACAGTATTAGCAACAACTGAGAGCGACGGTCAAACTGTCGAACTCAAAATGTATCATAAATGGCCTGTAAGAAAACCACGTCCATACAAGAACAGATACGACCCAACAGTTCCACTTCTTACTGGACAACGTGTAATTGACACATTCTTCCCAATTGCCAAAGGAGGAACTGGTTCAATCCCAGGTGCATTTGGAACAGGAAAAACTGTAACCCTTCACCAAATTGCAAAGTGGGCAGATTCCCAAGTTGTAGTTTACATCGGTTGTGGTGAAAGAGGAAATGAGATGACAGAAGTACTTGTTGAATTCCCACACCTCAAAGATCCACGTAGTGGAAAACCACTTATGGACAGAACAGTCTTAGTTGCAAATACCAGTAACATGCCAGTAGCAGCAAGAGAGGCAAGTATCTACACTGGTGTAACTATTGCAGAATATTACCGAGATATGGGTAAAGACGTTGTATTAGTAGCAGATTCTACAAGTAGATGGGCAGAAGCACTCAGAGAAATGAGTGGAAGGTTAGAAGAGATGCCTGCTGAAGAAGGTTATCCATCATATCTTGCATCAAGATTAGCAGAATTCTATGAAAGAGCAGGTCGTGTCAGAGCAGCTGGAAGTCCTGACCGTGATGGCTCTGTAACTTTGATTGGTGCCGTTTCACCATCTGGTGGTGACTTTACTGAACCAGTAACAACTCATACCATGAGATTTATCAAAACATTTTGGGCTTTGGATGCAAAACTTGCATACTCTAGACACTATCCGTCAATTAACTGGATGAACAGTTATTCTGGTTATCTTGCAGATATTGCAAAGTGGTGGGGAGAAAATATCAATGAAGATTGGTTAAGTCTTAGAAGTGAAGTATACGGTGTCTTGCAAAGAGAAGATACGCTCAAAGAAATTGTTAGACTCTTAGGACCAGAAGCACTTCCAGATGAAGAGAAATTGATTCTAGAAGTTGCTAGAATGGTAAAGATTGGTCTGTTACAACAAAACTCATTTGATGATGTTGATACTTATTGTAGTCCAGAAAAACAATACAAGCTAATGAAACTACTAGTTGACTTTTACAGAAAAGGTCAACAAGCAATTAAGGAAGGAACACCTCTTGCAGATATTCGTGCAATGAAAAGTATTACGACACTACTCAAAGCAAGAATGGATGTTAAAGATGATGAGATGCCAAAACTTGATCAATTAGAATCAGATATGCAAGAAGAATTCAAATCAATTACAGGAGTGAAAGTATCAAATTGACAGCAGAAGGCGGCGTACAATACAGTAAGATTGCAGAAATCAAAGGACCACTTGTTATTGTAGATGATGTTGAAAATGCGGCATTTGATGAATTAGTAGAAGTTGAAACTAAAGATGGTGAAAGAAGATTAGGTAAAGTTCTCGAAGTTGGAAACGGTAAAGCAATTGTCCAAGTCTTTGAGGGAACTACCGGACTTTCTATTGCAGGAACAAATGCAAAATTTGTAGGCAAAGTTATGGAAATGCCAGTTTCCAGAGAAGTACTCGGTAGAGTCTTTGATGGTTTAGGTAGACCAAAAGATGGATTACCAGATCCTATAGCTGATAAATTTATTGATATCAACGGTGAACCAATGAACCCAGAACAAAGAGAATATCCAAAAGACTTCATTCAAACTGGTGTCTCTGTAATTGATGGAATGATTACTCTAGTAAGAGGACAAAAACTTCCAATCTTTTCAGGTTCTGGTATGTCTCATAACCTTTTAGCAGCACAAATCGCAAGACAAGCCAGTGTAATTGGTACCCAAGATGATTTCGCTGTAGTTTTTGCTGCAATTGGTGTACAATACAGTGAAGCAGAATATTTCAGACGAAGTCTTGAAGAATCAGGCGCTCTAAAAAGAAGTGTTCTCTTCTTAAACACAGCAGACGATCCTGCAATTGAGAGAATTATTACTCCTCGTGTTGCATTAACTGTTGCTGAATATTTGGCATTTGAATTAGGAATGCACGTTCTCGTAATTCTTACAGATATGACAAACTATGCAGAAGCATTAAGAGAAATTAGTGCTGCAAGAGAGGAAGTACCTGGAAGAAAAGGTTATCCTGGTTATCTTTACACTGACCTTTCTACAATCTATGAAAGAGCAGGAAAATTAAATGGAAAGAAAGGAAGTGTTACACAAGTTCCAATTTTGTCAATGCCTTCTGATGATATTACTCACCCAATTCCTGACCTTACCGGTTACATTACAGAAGGTCAAATTGTACTTGGAAGAGATTTGTTTAGACAAGGAGTATATCCACCAGTAAACATTCTGATGAGTCTCTCTAGATTGATGAAAGATGGTATTGGTGAAGGAAGTACCAGAGCAGATCATGGTGAAATTTCAAATCAAGTTTATGATGCATATTCTAGAGCACAAGAAGTCAGAGCACTTGCAGGAATTGTAGGTAAAGCAGGACTAACTGAAATCGATTTAAAATACATGGATGTTGGTGATGTTTTTGAAAATGAATTCCTCACACAAGCAACTGATGAGAATAGAACAATTGAAGAGACATTAGGTATCTTATGGAAGATTGTATCCAAACTACCAAAGAACGAAATTACAAAAATCAAAGATAAGTACGTAGAACAATATTACAAGGAAGAGTAACAAAATGTCATTTGGACAAAATGTTGCTGCTACAAAAATTGAACTTTTCAAATATAAAAAATCTAGCCAAGTAGCCGTAATGGTCCAGAAAATTCTTGATGATAAACGTAAAGTTCTTCTAAAAAACATTGAAGAGATGATTGAAGAAGCCTCAAAAGCAAGAGGTGGAATCTGGGAACCACTCCAAGATATCTATAGTTCTGTTAATGAAGCATACTTGGCATTAGGTTCATCTACAGTGGATTCAGTTGCAGAATCAACTCCCTCTGTAATGGAAGTGGACGTTAATGTTAGAAGAGTTGTAGATGTAAAAATTCCTGCACTATCAGTAACCGAAAAAGACACAAAATCAATGCCATACGGATTTGCTGATACAAACTCTTCAATTGATAGAGCTGCAAAACAGATCAAAGAACTATTGCCAAAAATCTGTAAAGCTGCAGAATATGAAAATTCTATTTTTAGCCTTGCAAAAGCATTAGAGAAAACTCAGAAATTACTTAATGCACTTGAAAATGTGATTATTCCTCAATATCAACAAAAAGTTAGATTCATCATTGCTACTCTTGAAGAAAGAGAAAGAGAAGAATTCGCAAAGTTAAAAAAAGTCAAGGCTAAGATGGAAAGTAGATAAAAATGGGCAAAGAAGAAATTAAAAAAATTATAGAAGATTCAAAGCGATCTCTAGAAAATGAACATGAGAATTTTGCAAAATCTGTTAAAGATGATCTAAGTTCTTTCAAAAAGAAAGCACTAGAAAAAGTATAATCCAATCTCACCATGATTTAAATATGGACTTTGAGGAGGCACAACATCCATGAAAACTATAGTCTTGTTACTTATGGCAGCAGCTGTAATTTCTATTTCAGGATCTACTAGTCTTGCTTATGCTGCAGAAGACGGAGCAGCAGGAAGTTCAGACTCATTGAAAATTCTCGGTGCTGGTCTAGCATTCGGTCTTGCAGCATTTGGTGCTGGTATTGGTCTTGGTCAAGTAGGTGCAGCAGGTCTTGCAGTCATTAGTGAGAACCCAGCTTTACAATCTAAGGTGTTCATCTTCGTAGGTATGGTCGAGTCAATCGCAATCTACGGTATAGTCATGATGTTTATCATCTTAGGACAGTAGTCCTAAACAACATATTTTTCAATTTTTAAAATTTTTAATTGTAGTGTAGCTTGTTTACATCTAACACTCTAGCACAATATCTGCATTTGAGAACAGTACCTTCCTTGTCAATGACATCCATGATTGATTCTATATGTTCAGTACTGTTTGTGATGCAATCTGGATTTGAACATCGGAAAATCTTGTCTATCTCATTAGGTAAAGAAACTCTTCTTTTTTCTACTAATTTGTAATCTTTTATCATATTGATAGTTGCTTTTGGTGCTATAACTGCAATTTTGTTAGTATCGTCATCTTTTAGAAACTTATTCTCCACCTTGATGATGTCTTTTTTCTTGAACTTTCCACTAGGTACATTCAGAGCTATGGTGATTAAACTGCCATCTTTACCATCAATCCTCAAAGCATTTAGCACCTGAAGACCCTTTCCTTCATCAATATGGTCAATTACAGTGCCCTCCTTGATTCGTCGAACCATAAGTTCGGACTGTTCCATCAGAATACTTTGTATACCCACCTGTATATATCATTGAGAGAATGAACGAGTTCTACGACAAAGACATTATCTCAATTAAGGATTACAACAAGGAACAACTTGAAAAAATCTTTACTTATACTGACAAAATCATGCAATTAAGCCCAACTGAAAGAAGGGAAATCTGTAAAGGTAAAAGTTTGGCATATCTATTCTATGAGCCAAGTACTAGAACTCGTTTGAGTTTTGACTCTGCAATGGCATCAATTGGCGGAAATTCTCTTGGTATATCCGATACCAATTCATCTTCAACTCAAAAAGGTGAAAGTTTAGCCGACACTGTAAGAATGATGTCAATTTACTCTGATGTCCTTGTTTTGCGACATACTCTGGATGGTTCTAGTAGATTTGCTGCAGAAGTTTCAGACAAACCTGTAATTAATGCTGGTAGTGGAACTGAAGAGCATCCAACACAAGCAATTCAAGATTTGTTTACAATTAAAAAAGAAAAGAAAAAGATTGATGGATTAAAAATTGGAATTGTTGGTGATCTAAAGTATGGTAGAACAGTTTACTCTTTGTTATATGGATTAGGAAACTATGATGTAGATGTTCGTTTAATTTCTCCTGAATCTCTTAGAATTAGATCTGATTCAACTTATGAGATAAAACAAAGATTAGATTTTACTGAATCTACAAAAATTGAAGATCATATTGATGAGTTAGATGTTCTTTATGTTACCAGAATTCAAAAAGAACGTTTCCCTGATGAAGAAGAATACCTGAAAGTTAAAGGAAGTTATGTAGTGGGATTAGACTTGCTTAAACAAATGAAAGATGACAGTATAATCTTACATCCACTTCCTAGAATTGATGAAATCTCAAATGATATTGACAAAACTAAGAATGCCAAATACTTTGAACAAGCAGAATATGGAAAACATACTCGTGCTGCATTATTGGGTTTGACATTAAACGAAAACGGGTTTTAGATCTTCCGTATTCCATATATCTAGAGAGGTTACAATACGAATATTGACAGAAACTAAAATCATCCCTATTTTCCCATTAGATTTGGTACTTTTCCCACGACAAGAACTTCCCTTGAGAATTTTTGAGCCCCGTTACAAACAGTTGGTAGATGATTGTATGCTTGGAGATGGTCAATTTGGGGTTTGTTTGATTGATGAAACTAATTCTGTTAACGGCTGGAATTCTCCCAAAATGGTAGGCACCATAGCTAAAATTACAAAATGTGAAGATGTTGAAATGGATGGCTTACAATTACATATTGAAACATTAGGACGTAATTCATTCAAAATAAAAAAAATCATTCCCCCCTCAATAGCTCAACCTGAAAATTATGATCCATTATCAGTTGAAGGTCACCACCAAATTTCCGAATTACATGAAAAAATTGGAACTGAAGAAAAAATGTACATTCAAGCTGAAGTTGAATTAATTCCTGAAATAGATGAGAATATTTCACTTGAAAAATGGAAAAATTTAGTGGAACTATGGAAAAAGAAAATTATCAAACAAGCATTGCCACAAATAGTAGAGCCTCATTCTTTAGAACATGTTTTAGAACAATACTACCTGACGACTGATACACCAACAATTGATTACATCTATTCACTTTCTGCATTGGGTGCAAAAGATCCTAATGATCTTCAACCTATATTGGAAGCCACAACAATGGCCCAATTGATTCAAAAGGTTGAAGAATTACTGACAATAAAATAACCCTAGGAAAAACTTGAGATAATGTCATACAGAAAACTTTCAATCTATGCACTAGTAGCTTGTTTACTATTTCCAGCTAGTAGTGTGTACGGCCATGGATTGGGAATTGATACTATTTCTTCAGTAGATGTAGGTGGAAAAGAAATTTCAATTTCAGTGGAAATGCCAATGTACTTTGAAAATCAACAAGAACAAATCACAATTACAGCAACTGACGATGATACAGATGAACCGGCAAAAAATGTAACATTCCTCATAGGTCTTTTTCATAGTAATGAGATGATTTTTAGAAACTACTTTTTCACAGAAAACGGTGTTTTGCCAATAAAGGTATCATCTCAACAAGGGTATGATGAATTTGTAATTAATGGAGAACAAGATTCTCTTTTAGGAGCATATCACGGAACAGCCTCTTCCCCTATTGAGATCTCAGGCCCTATCTTTGATTCAGGTGGATTATACACTTTTGAAATTGAAGTTAGAACCATCGATGAGCCTACAAACATCATAGAAGATTCAGGTGTATATCGTGCTGACTTGACTATTGTGGAAACAACTTCTCATCCTCAAAAAGATTCTGAAGGAAATGATGTCGAATTTAGAATGAAATCCTACTTTGATAAAATCTCAAATTTCCAATATGATCCGGTTGCAAAAAAAGTGACTTTTGAGATGCCTTTTGACTGGGGTGAGAGCAGTATGTCTCATGTTCCAGTAATACATGAAGAAGTCCATTTTCCCAAAGACTTTGTTGAATTTTTAACTCCTAGTTATTCTGGATATGCAAATGGTATTGAATTATTCAAATCTTCAGTATCCATTGATGATTATACAGAAGAAGATGAACGAATTGTTCACTTTGTTTTGTTACAAGATCATTTAAGATTTTTGAAAAATGAGATGAAAAAATCAGATGAACCTTTACCTGATAATATTGCCTTTACTTTGACAACTAGTGAAAAACCATCTTTTCCATTAGAAGCCTACACTAAGAGTGAGGACTTTAAAGTAAATTTGTCCTGGGATCCTGTGGACCTTGAACCCGGAGTTGAAACAAATTTTGTTTTTACAATTAGAGACGGAAGAACAAATGATCCATTAAGAAATTCTGATTACACATTTGTAATCATTCAAAATGGACAAGAGATACATCGTATATCTGGAATCGCACAAGTTGGTGGTGAATTTGAAAAATATACCTTTGCCGATGATGAAACAGGACCTACGATAATCAAATTTGAAAACATTCGTAATACTGGTCAAGAAACTGAATTTGGTATAGTTGTTGCACCTGAATTTGGCTCTATTGCATTACTTGTATTGTTAGTATCTATCTCATCTGTAATCTTTTTTACGAGAAAAAATTCATTTAGATTGCAACAAGTCTAACAGTATCCATGTTTTTGTTTGTTTGAAAATCCTTTGTCATTGTGGATACTTTTTCAGCGTCTCCGTCAATCACAAAAAGTTCCATACATTTTTCTTTTTCAATTTTACTGTGAAGATGTGTTGTAATAAGATCCTCAAAATTATGGGTAATTCCTGAAACAATATGGTCAAATTCATCATTGTGGACTACCAAAAGAATTGCATGTATATTCCCTGACAAATCTGCCTTCTGTTTTTCTTCTGAAACAAATGCTCTGATTCCTGCTCTAATGGCCTCAGATCTTCCTGAGAATCCCATGCTTGATTGCAGTTTGTCCAATTCTGATAGAATTTCATCATTTAGTGATATTGATACAATTGGCATATGCCTAATGTTATTAATTATCTTATAAGTTTAGCAATTAATATTATTAACATTTTATAGATTTATTAATAAAATTATGATGAATTATTCGTGAACGCTCAAACCAAACTGGCGATAATTGCAATAGTTGTAGTAATACCATTAAGCTCAATTGTAGTTTATCAAACAAATCCAAATAACGATTCTTCTTATTCTGAAACCTCAAAACTTCAAGTGATTTCATCATTTAATCCATTACATGAATTTTCACAAAATGTTGGAAAAGAGAAAATTGAAGCTGTGTTACTTGTTCCAGTTGGTGTTGAACCACATGATTGGGAACCTACAATTAAAGATGTACAAAAAATGCAAGCATCTGATCTAATTGTAATCAATGGAATTGGTTTTGAAAATTGGGTGGAAAAACTAGAGGAAAATAACTTTCAGGGAACTGTAGTTGATACTAGTAAAGGAATTCTGATAAACGAATCTGAAAATGAACATTCTGATGAACATTCTGATGAACATTCTGATGAACATTCTGATGAACATTCTGATGAACATTCTGATGAAC
>JAJETY010000009.1 GCA_021268355.1 Candidatus Nitrosopumilus sp.
AGAATTGGCATTTTCTTTTAATTTCAAAATAGTATTGAATCTACGTCTAAAGGCATGAACTAATAGATTAGGTAAAGATTCAGTATCTAATCCTGCAAGATGTTTGATTCTTCTAATCAATAATGAAATTGTTGTTTCGTTTAGAGGTTTTCCTTTATTTTCTTTCCAGGTACTAGCAAATACTAGAGATTCTGAAGTTAGAATTTCTCCATCACGTTTTCTTTGATTATGATAATGACCTAAAGCTTCTGAAGCCTCTCTATTGATGAAAGTGATGTATTGTTCAGGTTCTCCCGAATATACTGTAACAGATAAACAACCATGAGTCATTTGTTTCAAATCTTTTAATTTCAAATTTGGGATAGCTCCACGTCTAACACCACTTGAAGAAAAGAATAAGATTAAGGCACGATTTCTAAGACTTTTTGTTACGCTTAGCATACGTTTGATTTCTTTTGTTGTGTAAGGTCTAGTTTCTTTAGGCTTTGCCAATCCACCAGCTAAACGTCTAATCTTTTTCCAATTGATATCTTCCCTATCATTTGCTTCAAACAATGCTTGTAGTCCAAAAGTAATGTTTCTAATGTAGGAATTGGATTTGTTTTGGTTTTTCAACATAATTACATAATCTTCGATTTTTTCTTTGAAATCCTTAGTTTTTAGGCTCAAAATTGAATCCCAAGTGGGTAAATTATGGTATTTTCGGAATAACTCAATATGTACAGAATATGTTTTGATTGTGTATTTTGAATGGAGATAATTCTCAAACAGCACAATACAGCGGGATTTCATACAAAAACTAGGTAGTTTTGGATATTTAATATCGAAAAGGTGAAATTGATTTTATGTTTAAGCTACGATCCCAATTAAAAAACTTAAAACAAATAGTATTCCAGTGATTCTACTAAACATTAGAGTTGACGACATGTATGGAATTAATTTTTCAACAGAGTCAAAAGATTTCTTAAGACCAAGTCCAGATTTTACCATAAGAGGCAAACTAACAAGCGTAATCAAAGTTATCAAAGGAAACAAATTCAAACAGACTCCTGATATTATAGTTCCGTAAGAAACGAATGGGAATATCCAAAATAGTTTTGATGCTTTTTCTTTTCCAACTGCAATAACAAGTGTCTTTCTACCTTTTGATTTATCAGCATCGTGATCAGGAAATGATGCGATGAACAGAACCAGTGAAGAAAGAGAGCCAACAACTACACCTGCAAGAACAGATTCCAATGTTAGTTGACCAGATTGAATAAAAAATGTTCCAAGTACAATCATAGAGCCTTTAACCCCAACAAAAAATTCTCCTAATCCAGAATCAACAATTTTTGTAGAGTAAAAATAAATTGAAAGAATTGCAAAGCCCAAAATAATTGCAATTAGTATTCCGTCTGTAATTACAAAATAAGATCCTATGGTAGAACCAATTATCAAAAATGCAATTCCGGCACGATATACACTAGATGGTTTGAGTAATCCTTCTGGAAGAACACCAGTTCCACCACTCATCTTAGTTTTAGGAGTGTTTGTATCAATTCCACGTTTAAAATCCCAAAAATCATTCAGTAAGTCAACACTTGCATGCAATGCCATTACACCTGCAAATGTCAATATTGCATCAAATGGTTCAATTGTAAAATTTTGCCACCAATTCAAAGATAGGCCTACAGAAACAGCAATTACTGATGCTAAAAGGAATCTAATCCTAATTACTCTAAACCATACAGAGAGCATTAAGAATAATACAGTTTTTCAGTATAATATTCATAAGATTGAATGTAAGATCACTATTTATTAAAAAAGTCAATTAAATTCATTCATGATCATTGGAAGGGTTTTGGAAAATGAGAAGAGGGTAAAATTTGATGTGGAAATCCACTGCAATAATTGCGGTAAAAATGTTCCAGGAGGACTACAAACAGGAGAATCATATTTTCAAACACATGAGTTTAGAATAGAATTAGATAACTTTAAGAAAAATTATCTTTGTGGGATTTGCAGAGATCACAATAGAAGAAATCAACAGTAACCCGTCTTTAGCGAATAAGAGATTATTTTATATTAAATTTTTTAGTTATATTAGTGATTCATCACTTACTTCTATTGGCTTTCGTCCCATAAACCCTGAATCTTTTTCATGCCAAAATTTTATTTCAGTCTCACCATATTTCCAACAGAGCCAAACTTCATCGTCAAACCGTTTAGAAGGAAAATCAAGTAGTCCCTGCTCTATACTTTTGACTACTACTCCAGTATTTTCAAGAATTTCAACGGATTCATAAAATTTTGTAACTGCTGAGTTTAGTTGTTGTTTAAGAGTAACGTATTCTTGAAATGAATTAGTGGTGGACATACTTACTTGCAACTGATGTTCTAATTTTTTAACTTCATTCTGTTTTGCCAAAGCATATTCAAATTTTTTAATAACATCAGGAAGTACATCATTTGCTTCATTTGTGGTAAAAAATGAAAACATATTCAACATGTAAATTTCTTGATTAAAAATCTTAGGCAAGAATTTTGTTTTTTCATATAAGCATCAATTACCGATCAAAAATTTATGAAATTGAATAATTTTAAAATCTGGAAATAAGGCAGTTTGACTATATTTAGAAAGATTGTTCGTTATCTGTTCTACAATCATCACAAGGGCAATGCCAATGACATTGAAGATTTTTACGTTTTTTTAGTTCTTTTTTCTTTCTTTCCATAATGTAGAATTTTTTTTAAGATATTATTATTTTATCGAATAAAGTGCAAATTTATTAGTAAATATCTTGGATAATTAACATGAGTGAAGATCAACTAGAGGAATTGATAATTCAAACAATCAATGGTGCAGTTGCAACTATTCCAGCATATCTTGATGAAATTAAAGAAAATAAAGAAGTCCTAAAAGTCGAAGATCCGAAGGAGTTTGTCTACGGAATTGTAATGGGGATGGCGTTGGGAATGAGTGGAGCTATTCTTAGTGCACAAAAAGAAATGCCCACAGCAGAAGACCAAATTAAAGTCAGAGATATTGTCTATAAACACATTCCAGACATAAGAGAAAGAATTTTCAATTGACTGAATTCAAAAATAAAGAGATTGAATTTCTCAATTCAATTGAAGAAGCAAGGATTTCAACATCACATGATGACATTCCACATGTTAAACCTGTTTCATTTGTATTAGTTGATAATTCAATTATTATTGCTACAGATTATGAAACAAGAACATTCCAGAATTTGAAATCAAATCCAAAAGTAAGTCTTGCCATTGACATCTACAAGTCAGGTGATCATAAAGCTATTGTGATACAGGGAATTTCAAAAATTATTGAAAACGGACCTGAATTTCAAAAATTTTACAAAATATTTTATGAAAAATTTCAATGGGTTAGAAAAGATCCTTGGAAAGAAAATGAAGCTCCATTTCTAAAAATAATTCCAAACAATAAGGTAAGTTGGGGAATTAATTCTAATTAAATTTAAATTAATTTCTAATTCTAGTTTTAATTTTTTTTGCTCTTGGTTTTGATCTTAATAATCTCCCACAACAAGGACACCATAAACCATCCCAATTCAGAAATAATTCACATTCAGGACATCTCTTTTGACCAAGTTCATATCTACCACCTTCCATTCCGGTGGTTGTAGCCTTGTATGTTTTACATGAACCAATACAATGCATAAAGTTGATGAATGGAACACATACAAAAAGAGTTTGTAGATTTTTAAACCCCAATTGATTTTTCATCCCAACAAATAAAGAGATGTATGTGAAAAATGCTTCATGTCAAATAAGATCAAATGTTCGCATATTCTTGTTGCCAAACAAAGTGAAGCACTTGCAATCATGGAGAAGTTAAAGAAAGGTGAAAAATTTGGAAAATTGGCAAAGGAATCATCTATTGATTCAGGTAGTGCAAAAAAAGATGGAAATTTAGGGTATTTTACTAAAGGTATGATGGTAAAGCCATTTGAGGATACAGCATTCAAATTACAAGTGGGAGAAACGTCTGAACCAGTGAAATCTGAATTTGGCTACCACATAATCAAGAGATTTGGATAAATATCAATTAAATTTTATATAAAGAAAGTTGTTCTACGTAGATTTTTCTTTTATGTGCAAAAATCTTAAATTTACAAAACCAAAATAAAATAAGTATCAATTTTTTCAAACTGGTTAACATGGTAGTATTTAGTGAGCAAACAATTTTAGAAATTTTAGAATATTTAGAAAAATCAATTAAAAATCTATCAAAAGATACATTTGAAAATTTAGAGTTAGAAGGAGGATTTCAAGGGAGGATGAATTTTCTTGGAAGTCAGTTTGACATAAGATTGGAAAATCTACTTGTTGCAAAGGGTTCAAGTACCCATCACCTTGAATCAGGAATGAAAAATAAAATTATTCAGAGAAAACAATCAATATTGCAAGATATTGGTAATCAATATAAAAATTAGATAAATGCATCCAGTCCTGTCTTTTTAGAAAATATTTCTTGATTTTTTTCCAATACTTTAGTCATTTTATCACCCATTGATTTTGATGCGGTCATTTTTCGTTTTCCTATCCAATAATACGTTTCATCAATTGTATTTTTTGCTATCAGAACAACTAATTTTCCAGTATCTTTTCTTCCAGTTCTCCCTCTTCTTTGAATAAATCTTACAGAACTAGGAACATTATCATAAAAAATTACTTGGTTTACTTCAGCAATGTCTAATCCTTCTTCACCAACACGTGTTGCAATTAACACATCAAATAAGCCATCACGGAATTTTTGAACAGTTTCAATTTGCTCTTTTTGTTTTAGTCCAGTTTCGCCTGCCTTACCAATTAAAATTCCTGCAGAAACTCCTAATTCTGTAAGTTTACTGTGAATCAGATCAACAGAATCTCGATAACTAGTGAATATCAAAGCCTTTCCAGGAACCGATTCTATAATATCTTTAAGTTTAGGAATCTTTGAATGTTCTATTCCTCTTGATTGTGCTTCTTTTGCAAGATGTATTGCACGAGTAAAATTGGGATCAATTTCAAAGAGTTCCTTCACCCCTGCGCCTTTTTTTACCTTGGCGCGGTCACAAAATTTCAAAAATGGTGTAATTCCATGTGCCTCTAAAATGTTTAGTGCATAATGAATTCGGATTGCGGTGAATAGTGGTTTTGCTGAACGTCTATTTTGATTTAAGACGAATTGACGAATTCGTAATAATGCAGATAATGATTGTTGTTCTGCAAGTTTTATTCCATTATCACGTAGAGTTTGATATCTTTGATCAAGAGCCAATTTTAACAATGTCTGTATTGCTTTTAATTCGGATGGAAGATCAACATTAATCCATTCAGTGTTGGTTTCTTGGGTATATGGTTTAACATCCGGACTATTTTCAGTTCTTTCAGCAACACTAGCAATTTTTAATTTGGTAAGAATTTCAGTTGCCTTTTCTTTTTCACTAGGCAAAGTGGCAGTCATTCCTACAATTCTAGCATCAGAATTAACAAAACGTTCTGCAATACCAGAATACGCATAGTCTCCAACAGTTCTATGCACTTCATCAAAAATGACAAGATTGAATTGTTTTGAAGAAACTATGCCTCGATCCAAATCATTTTTTGCAATTTCAGGAGTAGCACAAATTACACTATTGCTCCATAATTTACTTCTTTTTTGAATAGGATCCTCTCCAGTAATTAGCGAAACATCATCTAGTGTTAGATTTTCTTTTAAGAATTCATAATGTTGATTGACAAGGACTCTTGTGGGTGCTAAAAATAGTGCACCTCCTGTTCCTTTTGAAAGATATTCTGCAATGACCTGCAAGGCGATAGCGGTTTTACCAAGACCGGTAGGCAAAACAACTATACAATTCTCAGATATCGCTTGTTTTGCAAGATTATCCTGATAATCTCTTTTTTCGATTGAATTCTTTTTCACATATTTTTTTTCGATAAATTCGGTCAACGGTAGAGAAAATTTGTAATTAATCGATTTTATGCTTTCGTATAGTAAATAGTTGATTTCTTTATGCGTTACCATTTCTTATTAACCAAAAGTCAACATTAATTCAAATTTAATAGGCATAGAATGATAATTTATTGAATTTTTAATCCAAATAAGTGTCAAAATGGGCAAGTAAAATTTTCAATATTTTAGAGAACATACAAAAAAATTAATGAGATAGTTCAGTATTCAGTTTTAAAAATCATCGATTTCTATGGTAAATGTGGAGTTTAAACCCCTGAGTATTGGAATTGATTGGGAATTACAAATTAACGACAAAGATGAATTCAGAATATTAAACAGAATTCAAAAAAAAGCCTTGATTATTTCAGGAGCTATAAAATTAATGATATTCAAAATGGACAGAGATGAGTTTTTAGAATATGTAGAAAATCAATTCTTCAAATTATCTGATGATGATAAAGAATCATTACTTTGGATCCATTTCAAACTATCCGGTGAAATCTACGATGAGATAATTCCTCCAAATAAGAGATTATGAGAACATTCAATATCATTAAAAATGAGACAGGTGGTTTGTGATCGTGGTAATTACTGATAATAAAAATAGATTTGTGATTTTAAAGGGATTACAGATAGATGTAATTCCTAAAAAATGCGCAAATTGTTTTAGTGCAGACATTCATGAGATTTTTAAGCATATTGACGGGAATAGTTGGATTTGTATGACATGTAATTACCTGACATCATTTGAACCATCGTTGAAACTTTCTAGTCGTAATTTTCCTTTTGTCATGTCAGGAGAATACCTAAATCAAAAACCTCAAGAAATTTTTACTTTTGATGGAGTTTTTGACTATGTAGGAACTTAGATTAGCAAATCATGGAAATTATTTTAAGATTCAAGTTTAGGCATAAAATTTAGGCCATCATAGATATTTTTTCTATAAAATATGAAAAACAAGTCAATTTTTATCCCATTAATTTTTAATTTTATTATGAGTGATAAAATATCAAATGAAGAATATTTTCAATCATTATTAGAATCACTGAATAAAGATCCTAATTGGAGAATTGTTGAAGAGCAATTAGAAAAATATGAATTAATTAAAAAAGATTTAACAAAAGAACAACAAGAAATAATTTCTGAGATGGGAAGATCGATGTTAGCATTAGCAGATTCACAACCAAAAATAATTATTGATAAATTCTTAGAATTAGTTCAAGGAATTAACAAAAAATAAAAATTTAAAAAAAATAGTTTCATCTTTGATAGATTATACAAAGCCATTTCATCATCAAGATGCTTTTTAAAAAATTGCCATGTGTGTTTTTATGAAAACTGTGTTTTATTCAAGGGTTTTTTAATTTTCCATTTTTTCCGGCAGTCAAATTTTTTGTGAATAGTGCTACACCAGATGTATAGGTTCATCAAATTGTCACTTTTAGTGATCATGATTAAGTCAACAAATACAAATTCATGACCATATTGATCGCCAAAATTAAGAATTCAACGTGATCCATATATTGAACAGACAAACAGAATTGTTGTTGAGTGTTTTTGAGAGACCAAATTGGGACGAGTATTTCATGTTGCAAGCAGAGCTTGCAAAACTGCGTTCAAACTGTGTTACAAGACAAGTAGGAGCAGTTATTGTCAGAAATCACAGACAGTTGGCAACGGGATATAATGGAACTCCTCCAGGAATCAAAAATTGTTTTGATGGAGGTTGTAAAAGATGTCAATTAAGAATGGAAGGAAAAATAGAATCTGGAGCTTCCCTTGACAGATGTCTTTGTAATCATGCAGAAGCAAACGCGATAATGCATTGTGCAATTCTAGGAATTGAGGCTGGAATAGAAGGAGCCGTATTGTATACAACATTTGTTCCATGCCTAGAATGTACTAAAATGGCCATTACTATTGGAATAAGAAAATTTGTTTGTCTGGACTCATATCCAGAAACAGATTTTGATTTGCTTAAAGAAGCAGGAGTAGAAGTAATTCAGTTAGATAAAACAAAAATTGCCAAATGGGCTCAAGAACTTGTTAACAAATACAATTCTGGATGATAAAATGCAAGTCAATATGGAAGAAACCCAAAAAATTGAAACGATGCCACCATCCATGTTAGTATCTGCAACATATGATAATAATTCAAAATCAGCAGTTTTAAAATTCTATGAACCAAAATCTCAAAAATTATTCTTATGGAAAGATGAAATCGGTCACAAGCCATATTGTTATTCAAGACTATCTCCTGATGAATTAGACTTTCTTAAAGAGAGAGATGATGTTTTAGAAATTAAAACAATTCAGCGATATGATTTAATGAAAGATAAAGAAATCAATATGTCAAAAATTATTGTTGCGGATCCGCTTGCAATAGGAGGTACAACAGGGGATAAGAGTATCAGAAATTTGATTGAAACATGGGAATCTGATATTAAATATTATGAAAATTATCTTTATGACAGAAAATTAATTGTAGGAAAATATTATGAGATTAAAGATGGAAAAATTAAATCACATGATCTAGAAATTTCTGATGAAGTTAAGATTGCCCTAAAGAGTTTGTTGTGGGATAAAGTAGATAGTGAAAGCATGGTGGATGCTGAAGAATTTAAGAAATTTGTTTCAGAATGGGCAGACTTGTTAAATCAACCAATACCAAAAATTAAACGACTGAGTGTAGATATTGAAGTCGAAGCTGAGATTGGACGAATTCCTGACCCAAAAGTTGCAGAAAAGAAAATTACAGCAATTGGAATGAAAGGAAGTGATGGATTTGATCAAATTTTTGTGCTCAAAACAGAGGGAACTGAGCAAGGAATCAACGAATTGGACCAAAATGTCAAAGTGACATTTTATGATTTAGACAAAGAAAAAGAAATGATTGAGGATGCATTTAACATTATTGAAGAATTTCCATTTGTTGTAACCTACAATGGTGATGAGTTTGATTTACCATATTTGTACAACCGAGCTGAAAGACTGGGAATAAAAAATTCTGAAAATCCATTTTATATGATGAGAGATTCTGCAACACTCAAAAGAGGAGTTCATCTTGATTTGTATAGAACATTTTCAAACAGATCATTTCAAATCTATGCCTTTAGTCAAAAATATACAAATTTTTCATTAAACTCAGTTTCAAAGGCACTTCTTGACAAAGAAAAAATTGATTATGGGTTAGAATTTGACCAATTAACACTTTATCAGACTGCAAATTATTGTTATAATGATGCATTACTAACATACGAACTCACAAGTTTTAACAATGAACTGTTAATGCAATTACTAGTAATCATTTCAAGAATTGGAAGAATGCCAATTGACGATATTGCAAGAATGGGGGTATCTCAATGGATTCGAAGTCTTTTGTATTATGAACATAGAAAAAGGAATTGTCTAATTCCAAAAAGACAGGAACTTGAAAGTAGATCTGAAGGAGTAATGTCAGATGCAGTAATCAAAGATAAAAAATACAGAGGGGGGTTAGTTGTTGATCCCAAAGAGGGAATTCATTTCGATGTCGTAGTCATGGACTTTGCAAGTCTATATCCAAGTATCATCAAAGTCAAAAATCTATCATATGAAACAGTGAGATGCCCTCATGATGAGTGTAAGAAAAATTCTGTTCCAGGAACAAATCATTGGACATGCGGTAAGAAAAACGGCCTCACATCAATGATTATTGGATCATTAAGGGATTTGAGGGTAAATTACTACAAAAGTCTCTCAAAAAAAGAGACATTGACAGAGGAACAAAGACAGCAATACACAGTAGTCAGTCAAGCACTCAAGGTAATTTTAAACGCCAGTTACGGAGTAATGGGAGCTGAGATATTTCCCCTGTATTTTTTACCAGCCGCAGAAGCAACTACAGCAATCGGCAGATATACGATTTTGGAAACAATCAAAAAATGCGAAGCCACTGGAATCGAAGTTCTTTATGGAGACACTGATTCTTTATTCATTAAAAACCCAACTAAAGACCAAATTAAAACAGTAATTGAACAAGCAAAGAAGGATCATGGTGTTGATTTAGAGATCGATAAAACATACAGATACTGTGTCCTAAGTAACAGAAAGAAAAACTATCTTGGAGTTACCAAAGAAGGAAAAGTGGATGTGAAAGGATTAACAGGAAAAAAGTCACACACCCCACCATTCATTAAGAAATTATTCTATGAATTACTCGAAGTGTTATCAAAAGTTCAAACTATTGAGGATTTCGAAAAAGCAAAAAGAGAGATATCTGAAAAAATCAAGATATGCGGTCAAAAAGTGGAAGCAAAAGATATTCCGCTAGAAGATCTAACATTTAATGTGATGCTAAGCAAAGCACCGTCAGAATACACAAAAACAATACCACAACATATTCGTGCAGCAAAACAATTAGAAACCATAAGAGAAATAAAAAAAGGAGATAGAATTTCATACATAAAAATCCTAAACAAACCAGGTGTCAAACCAGTAGAAATGGCAAAAAAAGAAGAAATAGATTCTAAAAAATATATGGAATTTATGGAATCAACATTAGAGCAAATAACATCATCAATGGATTTAGATTTTGATACAATTTTAGGAAAGCCAAAACAAACAGGATTAGACGAATTTTTCTGGAATTAGTGAATTTTATGGAAATCGATGGAACCTTACTGACAATTTTAGGAGTTGCTGCAGGTATTTTAATTCTGACTGGTTGGGTTGACCAGATATACAAAGGCTATAAAACCAAAAGTCTCAAAGACATCTCTAAATTTTTGATGATTTTCATTTCTGCAGGAGCAATTTTGTGGTTAATTTACGGGGTTATTGTTGAGGATGTGTTTATTATTGGAACAAATATTGCGGCGATAGCATTAATGATGATAGTTTTAGTCATGAAGAAGACATATGATAAAAAATTAAGAAATCAAATTAAAGATTAAATACAATACAAAAAAGCTCAAAGAAAGATGTTTGTCATTAATTGTAAAAACTATGAAGAAATTGCAGGTGAAAGAATTATTAAATTTGTAAAAACTGCTGAAAAAATTTCTAAAAAATTTAAAGTAAAAATAGCAATTTGTCCACCTCAACATCTGATTGGGGTTGTTGCAAATAGTTCAATTCTAATTTTTGCACAGCACGTAGACGATTCTAAAGTTGGAAGTACAACAGGTTTCATGATTCCAGAATTACTAAAACAATCTAAAGTTAGCGGTTCTCTTATCAACCACAGTGAGCACAGAATCTCAACAAAAGAGATCACAAACCTTGTTTGTAAATTAAAAGAATTGAAAATGATTTCAATTGTTTGTGTAAAAAATGTAGCAGAAGCAAGAAAATATGCGAAACTTAATCCAGATTATATTGCAATAGAACCTCCAGAGCTGATTGGTTCTGGAAAAGCAGTCTCAACAGAAAGACCTGAATTAATTGAAAAAGCTGCTAATGCAGTAAAAAGTGCTAAAAACAGTACAAAACTTCTGTGTGGAGCCGGAATAGTTTCTGGAGAAGATGTTTCAAAAGCTTTAGAATTAGGATCATATGGGATCCTTGTAGCAAGTGGGATCATCAAAGCTAAGAATTGGGACAAAATAATTTCTGAATTTGCAAAGGCATTAGTTTAAAAAGCCAAAAAATTTACGCTTTCTTGCATGACAAAAACAAAACCAGTTTATGCATTTGAAGAGGCTGATAGTAAACAAAGAATGCTTCTAGGTGGAAAAGGGGCAGGATTGAGCGAAATGACTCGATTAAAACTTCCAGTACCACCAGGATTTACCATAACAACTGAGGTCTGCAACAAATACTATGAAAATAACAGAAAATTGCCTAAAGACGTCATGCCAGCAGTTATGAAAAATATTGAGAAAATTGAAAAAAAGACAGGAAAGAAATGGAATTCTACAAAGAATCCATTATTGGTGTCTGTAAGATCAGGGGCAGCAATATCAATGCCAGGAATGATGGATACCATTTTGAATTTAGGGTTAAATGAGAAGACTTTAGAGGGATTAGCAACTCAAACAAAGAATCCACGTTTTGCATGGGATTCCTATAGAAGATTTATCCAGTTATTTGGCAAAGTTGTATTTGGAGTTAACGATGAAAAATTTGAACATGTATTAGAATCAGCAAAAGATAAACAGAATGTTACTGATGATAGTCATCTTAATGTAGAATCACTCAAGAAGATTGTTTCAGAATATAAAAAAATCTGCGAAAATCATACTAAAAGAAAATTCCCAGATTCACCAAATGAACAGCTTGGATTATCAATTGAGGCTGTTTTCAAAAGTTGGATGGGTGAAAGAGCCATAGTTTACCGTGAAAAGAACAACATTACAAAAGACATTGCAAATGGAACAGCAGTGAATGTTGTGACGATGGTATTTGGAAATATGGGTGACGATAGTGCAACAGGAGTAGTTTTTACAAGAAATGGTCACAATGGTAAAAAAGAGATGGAGGGAGAATACCTAATCAATGCACAAGGTGAAGATGTTGTTGCAGGAGTTAGAACGGGGAAAAATGTTGCTTTACTTCAAAAAGAAATGCCAAAATCTTACAAAGAATTGAGTGACGCATGTGAAAAATTAGAAAGGCACTTCAGAGAACCACAAGATATTGAATTTACAATAGAACAAGGTAAATTTTACTTGTTACAAACAAGAACTGCAAAAATGAGTGCTGCAGCATTAGTAAAAACTTCAGTAGATATGGTTAAGGAGAAACTAATTGATAAGAATAAAGCTCTTACCAGAATTCCGGCACAACAATTAGAAGCATTACTTCACAGAACAATGGACGAATCAAAATTGAAAAATTATAAACAATTAGCAAAAGGAATTGCAGCATCTCCAGGTGCTGCTAGTGGAATGGCAGTATTTGATGTTAAAAAAGCAATTGAAATGGGAGAGTCAGGAAAGAAAGTAATTCTAATTAGAAAAGAAACAAAACCAGAAGATGTTCCTGCATTCTTTTCAGCAGAAGGAGTTTTGACTAGTCTAGGTGGAAAATCATCCCATGCAGCTATTGTCTCAAGAGGAATGGGTAAACCATGTATTGTAGGGTGTTCTGAATTAAAAATTGATTATGATAATAATACATGTACTGCAAATGGAAATACGATAAAGGAAGGAGAAACAATTTCTATTAACGGAAGTGTTGGAACTGTTTTCATTGGAGAAGTTCCAACTGTAGAGCCAAAAGTTACCAAAGACTTTGAACAAATTCTAGAATGGGCACAAAAAACAAAGGTTCTAGGAATCAGAGCAAATGCGGACACTCCAGAAGCTGCTAAACTTGCTAGAAAGTTTGGCGGTCAAGGCATCGGGTTATGTAGAACAGAAAGAATGTTCAATGCAAATGACAGAATTGGTTTGTTTGTAGATATGATTATGGCTGAGAATGTGGAAGAAAGAGGAAAGGTGCTTAAAAAATTAGGTCAGTTACAGAAAAGTGACTTTATTCAAATTTTAAAAGCAATGGAAGGTTACGAAGTAACAATCAGACTATTAGATCCTCCTTTGCATGAATTCTTACCAAATCCAGAAGAATTATCAGAAAAAATTCAAAAATTAAAGGCAAAGAATGACATTAAAGAAATCAAAAAAGCAGAAATTGTTCTAAAAAGAGCAAGAGAATTAGCAGAAGTTAACCCAATGATGGGTCATAGAGGAGTCAGAGTAGGAGTAACATATCCAGAAATTTATGAAATGCAAATTCGTGCTGTCTTTGAAGCCCTAGTAGAATTAACAAAAAAGAAAGTAAAGGCTCATCCACAAATCATGATTCCACAAATTAGCAGTATTGCCGAGCTAAATCACATTAAGAAAATTTATGATAAAATTAAGAAAGAAGTAGAAACCAAAAACAAAATGAAATTAACAATTAACTTTGGAACCATGATTGAAGTGGTAAGAGCAGCATTAACTGCAAATGAACTTGCCACCACTGCAGAATTCTTTAGTTTTGGAACCAATGACTTAACTCAAGGTACATTTAGTTTCAGCAGAGAAGATGTCGAAGGAAAATTCCTTCCAGAATATATGGAAAAAGAACTACTTGAAAGAAGTCCATTCCAATCAATTGATGTTAACGGTGTGGGAAGTTTAATAAAAATTGGAATAGCCCATGGTCGCGGAGTTAGAAAGAATATGGAAGTTGGAATTTGTGGAGAACACGGAGGGGATCCAGATTCAATAAAATTCTGTCATGCTGCAAAACTAAGTTATGTCAGCGCATCCCCACATAGAATTCCTATCGCAATTGTTGCTGCAGCTCAGGCAGCAATTGAACAACCAAAAAGAAAGTAATTCAGTATAATTTAATAGAGATTAAGCCTTACTAAATCTCAAATGCTTCCAAATATAGAATCCATAAAGCAAATGAGGCAAAAATTAGGCATTACTCAGAAAAAATTGGCAGGTATGGCAGGTGTAAGTACCTCAATGATTAATCAAATAGAATCAGGAAGGAGTCAACCAAGTTACGAAACTGCAAAAAAAATTTTTGAGAATCTATCAAATCTAGAAAGTAGATCATCATCTCATAAAGCAGGAGACTTTTGTAGTCAGGATATCGTAAAAATGAAACCATCTAACACGCTACACGATGCAATCAAAAAGATGCATCAACTATCAATCAGTCAGATTCCAGTATTTGATGGAAAGGAGATCGTAGGTGTTGTTTCAGAAGATGGAATTGTCAAACATTTAGCAGATGTGGGAGAAGCAGAATTAAAAAATGCAAAGCTTGCAGATACAATGGACCCAGTACCACCAATAGTAGATTTTGAAACGCCTGCAAATGTACTTGTCCCATTAATTAGATATTCCAAATGTATTCTTGTAACAAAAAAATCAAAGATAATGGGAATTATCACTGCATCAGATACATTGAAAATGATGGAATAGTTTGTCTGAATTTATTTTGAATGAGCACAGAGTTCAGCCAAGACACCATGAAGAGATTTTGGATGAATAAAGGTAACTTTAGTTCCTCCAGAACCAGGTCTAATCTGTCCTAGAAATTGAATTCCACAGCCTTCCATTCTTTCTACTTCATCTTCGATATTATCAGTTTCAAGTGCCATATGATGTAATCCTTGGCCTTTTTTGTCCAAGAATTTTTTTATTGGACTGTTATCATTTGTGGGTTGCATTAATTCAACACGGCCATTTTCCAAGTGAATAATTGCAACCTTTACACCTTCAGATTCAACAGTCTCAAACTCAACAGAGTCAACGCCTAAAGCTTCCTTGTAGATTTTAGCTGATTCTTCAACATCATTTACAGCAATAGCAATATGATCAATCTTCACCTAGAATACCTCCTTTGGACGATATTCACCAAAAACTTGACGGAATGCATTGCTAATCTCACCGGTTGTCGCATAAGATTTTGCAGCAGTAATAATATACGGCATCAGATTTTCATCTGTTTCAGCAGCACTCTGCATTGCTGATAATGCGTTTTCCCATTTGTTTTTGTCTCGAGATGTACGTAATTGTTTTAGTGCTTTTTTCTGTTGAATCTCAACTTTACCACCTATTCTAAGTAGTTCGGGTTGCTCTTCTACTTCATTATACTTGTTAACACCAACAAGAATCCTGTCACCATCATCTGTTTCTTTCTTTAAACGATAAGCATTTTGTCTTATTTCAGATTGGAAGAAGCCTTTTTCTATTGCCTTAACAGAACCGCCCATTTTCTCAATTTTTTTAAGATATTTCCAAACACCATCCTCAATTTGATCAGTTAATTCCTCAACATAATAGGAACCACCAAGAGGATCAGCAGTCTTTGTGATACCACTTTCATGAGCAACTATCTGTTGTGTTCTTAAAGCAATTTTTGCAGATTCTTGTGTAGGTAAAGCCAGTGCCTCATCTCTAGAATTTGTATGAAGTGATTGAGTACCTCCTGCAACCGCAGCCATTGTTTGAATTGCAACACGAATAATGTTGTTATCAGGTTGCTGAGCGGTTAATGATTCTCCGCTTGTTTGAGTGTGGAATTTTAATTGGAGTGATCTTGGATTTTTTGCATTAAACATTTCTTTTAGAATCTTTGCGTAAACCTTTCTTGCAACTCGGAACTTTGCAACTTCTTCAAAAAATTCTATTGTGCAACAAAAGAAGAACGATAAACGTGGTGCAAACTCATCAATTTTCAAACCTTTATCCAAACAAGTTTGAATGTATGCTATTGCATTAGCTAAAGTAAATGCAACTTCCTGGGTTGCAGTACATCCAGCTTCTCTCATATGATATCCAGAAATTGAAACAGGGTACCATGAAGGAACTTTTTCTGCACAATAACCAATCATGTCACCAATTAATCTCATTGATGGTTGTGGTGGATAGATGTAGGTATTTCTTGCAATGTATTCTTTTAAAATATCATTTTGTGTCGTTCCACGAAGATCATGGCTTTTGAATCCTTGAGATTCCCCAACTGCAATATAGTATGCAAGAAGTGTAGATGCCGTTGAGTTAATTGTCATTGAAGAGCTAACCTTTCCAAGAGGAATTCCATCAAATGCAGTCATCATATCTTTAATTGAAGTAATGGAAACCCCAACTTTCCCAACTTCACCCTCAGCTTGAGGAGAGTCCGAATCATATCCAATCTGAGTTGGAAGATCAAATGCCATAGAAAGTCCTGTTTGACCTTTTTCCAACATAAACTTGAATCGTTCATTAGTTAACTTTGCATCGCCGAATCCAGAATATTGTCTCATGGTCCAAAATCTATCACGGAACATTCCGGGATGAATACCTCGAGTAAATGGATATTTACCAGAATCTTCTGCAGGTTTTTTCTTTGTTGATTTTTGATAAATTCGTTTTACAGTAAAATTGGAATCAGTGAAAATTTTCTTTTCAGGTGATTTTGGTTTTGATTTTTTTGCGGCCATAATTATTCACTTTAACATAGATTTTGTTATTTTATCTCCTGCATCAAATGGATCAATATCCTTGGATTGTAATTTTTTCAAGTATTTTGTAAATGTTTTATCAGAATCCAACATATGATCAATCTTTTCACGTATGTTATTTAAAACAATATCTTTTAGTTCTGCCTCTAATCGCTCTCTATCTTTCTGATTTTTTGATTCCTTTTTTAAGACCATCATATTTTTGAGAGTTTTTGCAAATTCAGTGATCCCAGTATTCTTTTTTACAGAAGTTTTAAGAATTATAGGATTACGGTCAGAATCACCAATGAAATCACGAACAGCATCAAATAGTTGATTTGTTCCACTTAGGTCACTTTTGTTAACGAGATAGATATCCCCAATTTCTGTAAGACCAGCTTTGATGGTTTGAATACTATCACCAGTATTTGGATTAAAAACAACTACAGTGATATCAGCAATATTAGAAATTTCAACTTCAGTTTGTCCAGCACCAACACTTTCAATAATTATAGGATTAAAACCAGCATACTCTAAAACACGAATACTATTTCTAAGTGATCTAGAAACTGCTCCAGTTGCACCACGAGATGCAATACTTCGGATATATGTTCCAGAATCAGTAGATTCAGTCATTCTAACTCTATCGCCTAGAATTGCTCCACCAGTCACATGACTACTTGGATCAACTGCAAGGACAGCAGGTTTTGTGCCTAGTTGTTTCATTGCTACAGCAGTTTTGTTAATCAAAGAACTTTTTCCAGCACCTGCAGGACCCGTAATGCCAATAATTATAGATGTTCCAGTATTTTTGAAAATTTTCTTTAAGAGTTTTTTAGATTCTTTTTGATCATTTTCAACGATTGTTATGGCTTTAGCGATAGCACCACGTTTTCCTTTCTTCAAATCAATAAGCAAATCCAACACAAATTCTTTTCATAGGTGCAATAAAATCTTGTTTCTGATCTAAGGTCTTGAGTAAATCACTGTAGGTAGAGGATCACCTAATGGATGTATCTCAGTTTTTAGTTGAACATGACCTAATTCAGGGTGTTCAATTTCCAGAACAACAGGATGAATTGCCCAACCATATTTTGGTTCGTTTGGAAATGGTACAATTTCAATAAATTGATAGTCTGAAAAAGATTTTTGAAATGTCTCTTCCATTCCAAGAATTTCCATCACTACTGAAGTAGTTTTTTCAGATTTATCAAAAAAGGCCACTTCTACATGTCCACTGTCATAATATACAGCGTCTACTTCAAATGTTTGACGAAGTTCATTCTTGTCATCATTAGCTCCACCAGTAAGAAAAACTATTGCAATCACAGTGAATACTCCAAGAAATATTGGCGAAAGTATTTTTTTTGCCATATTAACTAAATTCTTTTCTCATTTCACGTAAGAATTTTGAGTAAATTCTGATTTTCTCTATGGTTTGTGCTTGGGTTCTCTCAGTTCCAGGAGTGGGATGAGTTTTGAAAAATGATTTGATATCTTTTTCCATTGTATCATCTGCAACTAATGCAATACTAGCAACTATTCTGTTAAACAATGGATTTCCATGTCCCACTTTTTTACTCAATCGAGTCCAATTCTTCTTGAGCCAAGGCCAAAGAATCTTCTTACCATATGGATTTGCAGCTATTCGCATAATAGGTAATTGCATATTTTGTGATCGAACTTCAGAAGTTTGTGAAAATTGTAATGTTTTGATAAGCAATTTCTCATTTTGAAAACTACACATTGCACCTAAAAATCGTAATTTCTCTTCAGTAGTTTTTGCTTTTTTGTATAGAGAAACTAATTGAGAATGGGTTTTTGTGTTACCAGTCCAAGCAACCAGAGAAAAAATCGGCTCTCTAATATCAGGATGTAATGATGATGGGTTTTTTAAGAATGCCTTGAATTTTAATTGAGCTTGCTCAATTACATTTTCATCTCCATACTTACCTAATGCAAAAATTGCAAAACCTCTCATGAATGCATCTGTGTGTTTGTCTGTTTTTTGTGGAGTCCAACCAAGGTTAGATAAAATCTTTCTAAAGTAATTGATAGCATAGCTTCTAATTTGTTCTGAATAATCTTCAAAGAAAGTTAATGTTGCCAAAGAATTTAGATTATTTGCAACATTTGTTTGTGGCAAGTAAGAATCTTCATCAAAATATGCATCTGAGAAATCCAGATAATTTTCAACATCTTCTTTTCCAGCAACACACAATGCAAACAAATCATTTTGAATTGCCCATCTATCTACAGGGCCAATTTGTTTTTGATCAACTAGCATTTTAAGATCTAGTAAAATGCCATCATCATATTTAACACGATAAAATCCAGTTCTTCCAATATTTGCTACAAATCCAGGGCCTTTAGGTGCTTTGACAGTGATTGATTTTTTTGTAAGTAATTTTGTTTTAGTTTCATTTCCCAAACCATAAGTAATTGGAACATGCCATAATCCTCTTTCCGTTTTTTTGGTTTGTTCCATCAAAAAGCGATTTTGCTTAAAGACCAAACTGTCATTTTTTTGAGAAATGTCAATTTGAGGAAATCCTGGTTGTTTCAACCAAGAATTAACCATAGAACTAACTGGCATTTTAGATGCTTTTCCAATTGCATCCCACAAATCTTGTCCTTTGGCATTACCATACTTGAATGTCGACAGGTATTTCTTAAGACCTGAGCGGAAGTTATTCTCACCAACATAATTTTCAAGCATTCGTAAAACACATCCACCTTTATCGTAGGAAATTGCATCAAAAATTTCTCTGATTTCAGCAGGTGAATTTACGGTGACATCTATTGGATGTGTTGTTTTGAGAGAATCCAATCCCATTGCAGTGTTCATTGCATCTTCAATAAACTGGTCCCAGAGATTCCATTCTGGGTAAAATTTATCGACAAATTTTGTTGCCATAAATGTTGCAAAACTTTCGTTTAACCACAAATCATTCCACCACTTCATGGTAACAAGATTACCAAACCACTGATGTGCAATTTCATGAGATATTACTTCAGCAATGAATTGTTTTGTTCTTGTAGAAGATGTTTTTGGATCATAAAGTAGAATTGTTTCTCTAAATGTAATTGCGCCCCAATTTTCCATAGCACCTGCTGCAAAATCAGGAATTGCTATCAAATCTAATTTTGGTAAGGGGTATTTTATTCCAAAATATTTTTCATAAGATGAAAGTAATTTCTTTCCCAAATCCAAAGAGTATTTTCCTTTTGATTTGTTTCCTTTAGTTGTAACAACTCTAATCTCCACTTTACCAGTTTTTCCCGTGAGGTATTCAAATTCACCAACACCAAGATAGATCAAATAAGTTGAAACGACGGGAGTTTTTGAAAATTTGTATAGTGTTTTATTTTTAATTTTTTTCTTTGATTGAACTGGCATGTTTGAGATTGCAGTAAACTTATTTTCAGCAATAATGGAAATTTCAAATGTAGCCTTTGCTTCAGGCTCATCCCAACATGGAAAAGCACGTCTAGCATCTGCCGCTTCAAATTGAGTAGTTGCAAGATATTTTGTTTTTCCTCCTTGCTTGTATTGGCTACGATAGAATCCCAACAACCTGTCATTTAGAATGCCTTGAAATTCTAGGAAAATAGTTGCTTTTCCTTTAATCTTCTCCCCAAGTCTAATAGTCAATCTCTCTTTTTTCTCATCAGTTTTAGGAGTTGATTGTATTATTTTTGAACCTGATTTGACAGTACAGGATTTTATTTTAATCTCAGCACAATCCAGGGAAATTGAATTTGTTAATTTGTTACAAGAAATTGTAATAACCTCAGTTCCTGAAAAAGTAAATTTTTTTAGATCTGGTTCAAAGGTTAACTCGTAATTTATGGGATTTATGTCCACATTTGGGATGTTTTTGATACTCTTTAAGTAGATTTTCCATTAAAAATCACATACAGAAAAAAAAATAAAGCCTTTAAAATATACTAAATAAGTAATAATATCATGAAGCAAAAAACACAAACAAGAAACATCAAGATTTTAGTTGCAAAATTAGGCCTTGACGGACATGATAGAGGAGCACTTGTTTTGTGTAGAGCATTCAGAGATGCAGGAATGGAAGTTATCTATTCAGGATTATTTGCAACACCAGAAAGAGTTGCACAGATTGCGGAAGATGAAGATGTCGACGCAATTGCAATGAGTTTGCTCAATGGGGCTCATGGAACACTTTTCCCTAGAGTAGTCAAAGCCCTAAAAAAGAAAAAGATCAATGATGTTCTAGTTGTTGGAGGAGGAGTAATTCCAGAAATTGATCATAAAGATTTGATTAAAGCAGGAGTTGATCATGTATTTGGACCAGGAACACCATTACCTACAATCATTGATCATATCAATACCGGTGTAAGTAAATTAAGAAAAATATAAGAAAAAAGAATTATTCTGTGGAATCAGGCCACATCATTTTACGCATTTCTTTACCAACTTTTTCAATTTGGTGTTCGTCATATTGTTTCATGTATTTGTCAAATGCGTCTTTGCCATTTTTCTGATATTCAGAAATCCACTCGTTGTTGAATGTACCATCTTGAATCATGGTCAGAACTTTTTTCATGTTCTCCTTATTTGCAGAATCCATAACCATTGGTCCACGTGTCAAACCACCATATCTAGCAGTTTCACTTACACGTCTCCACATTCCATTGATTCCATATCTTTGAATCATATCCACAATGAGTTTTAGTTCATGTAAAACTTCAAAGTATGCAATTTCTGGTTGATATCCTGCTTCAACTAGAGTTTCAAACGCATTTGTTACCATGGAAGCTGCACCACCACATAGGTCTGCTTGCTCACCAAACCAATCAGTTTCAACTTCTTCTTTGAAAGCAGTTTTGATTAATCCGGCTCTTGCACTTCCAATTGCTTTTGCAATTCCCAATGTTCGATCCCAAGCTTTTCCTGTAAAGTCTTGTTCAACTGCAACAATAGCTGGAGTTCCAAAATTATCAAGATATGTTTCTCTTACTTTTGAACCAGGGCCTTTTGGTGCAATCATGATCAAATCAACATTGTTTGGAGCTTCAATCCATTTCCAATAGATTGCAGCTGCATGAGAAAATGACAATGCTTTTCCTTCAGAAAGATTTGGTCCGATTTCATCTTTGTATACTTGACCTTGAATCATATCTGGAATCAGTATGTGAATAATGTCTGCTTGTTTTGTTGCGTCAGAGACTGACATTACTTTGTGACCATCTGCTTCAGCTTTTTTCCAGCTGTTACCGCCTTCTTTGAGACCAATTACAACATTTAGACCAGAGTCTTTCATATTGTTAGCTTGTGCATCACCTTGGATTCCATAACCAATTACAGCAATTGTTTGATCTTTAATTGGATCAAGGCTGATATCGGTATCTTTCCATGTTTGTGCCATGTTTTTGGCAGATTTTATTGCAAATATTAACTATGAAATCTAGATTTCAATGATTTTTTCACATGAACGGCATTTTACAGTTACCTTTTCTCCAGGCAATCGAATGAATCTCTTTGAGCCACATTCAGGGCAAATTGGACAAGCTCGTATAGGTTCCATTAGTGTTTTGTAGGATTGGTATCAGATTTAGAAATTACGGACAATCTATTTTTGGCATTAATCTTTCTTAGAAATTCATAAACTGCATTTGGCACAGAGTCTTTCCAGTTTTCATCAGAAATAATCATAGAACGAATTTTAGTTGCATTGTATTGAGTTCTATCTAAAAATTTTGGCTTCACAACCATAATTCCAGAATCTGCTAAAAGCATAGAGACATAATCATTACCACTGTACACTTTATCAAAATGAGGCAATGCAGATTTCAAATAAGAACCCCAAGTTGCCACATTGAATTGATTTTCAATTGATATTAGAAAACATTTTTCCAGTTCCAAATTTGCTTCTTTTAATGAATTGTGAATCATTTCAATTCTTTCACCAGCTGTAAAAGGATCTTTTTCGAGATAATTAAACTGAGCACTAGTAACAGCTATTATCACATCATCACACTGATCAAGAATTTGTCTAACTAATTCTAAATGACCTAAATGAAAAGGCTGAAACCGCCCCATCATCAATCCTCGCATAATCATTCAATAAATTCGATTTTATTAAATCAGACTATTTTATTTCGCCACTGCCAAGTATCCTGATTGAAGTTGACTCAGGTTTCAAGATGATTGCAATTTGTCCAGATTTGTACACGACAGGTTTTTCAAAAGCAAGTTTTAGTGGAGAGATTGAAGTAAATTTGGCAGCTTTAATTTGTAACCCAATGTTTACTAGACAGCCTTGATTTTCCGTGATTTCATTTTTGTAAAAAGGACTTTTCTTAAAATCAATTTCAATTTCGTTTTTAATATCCACTACACCCTCATTGCAAATTATATCTCCACGTCCTACTTCATCAGGTTTAGCACCTTTAACTGCCAATCCCACTCTAGCAGGACATATTGATTCTTCAACAGGGTCATCATGCATTTGGATGGATTTGATAAGAACATCAATTCCTGCAGGATATAGTTTTAGATTATCATATTGCTTTACTTTACCATTTGTAACTTTACCTAGAATTACAGTTCCAACACCCTTAACATCAAAACAATGATCTATTACCATTTCAGGAGAGCCATCTGTTGAAATAGGTTCAAGTTTATCCATCTCTTCTTTAATTTTATCCTGATCAACTTTGAGATAGTTTTCAACAACAGTACCTTTGATCATCGCATCTAATTTTGATTCGTCAACTTCAAAGGTATGGGACAAAATTCCTTTTTCCTTTTTTAGAGAATCTAGTGCAATAATTTGTTCTCCAGTGAATTTATCTAATTTATCAACATGAAGAATTACATATTCTGCAAGATTGATTGCTTGAAACAGTGGTTGTATTTTGTCAGGAAATCCAGATGGAATTACCCATGTTTTGATGACATCTGATTCTTTTCGATCATACAAAGTAAGATCAGTTTCAGTTCCTTTTTTTCCAAATTCAGACGCAATATCTTGTTTTCCCAACACTACAAAATTGATTGATTTAACCACAAAGAAATTTTAGATATAGGCACTAAAAACCATACGAAAAGTCTGCCATTCAGAATTAGATTAGTGATTAAATGGTTTGATTTTATTCTGCTTGAAATTTTTCACAGCCAGAAGTACAAGGTTTATTCATTACCCCTTCACATTTTCCTATTTCATCATGCATTATCCTATGATGACCACAAATTTTGCATTTTTCTCTAAAATGAGAAATTAATTCAGCAACAGATATTCTTGATTGTTGAATTTTAGATTCAGTTTCTCCAGCCATATGGATTCTAAATCAATGTACTTTAAAAATTATAAACACGTCGGGGAAGGATCATCGTTAAATTTGTTTTAAATTAGAGGGCTATTTCTAAACAAAATCAGTAATTTATGGATTATTTTATAGTAAAAATCGGATGACTTTTCTCCCCTGTTGATTAGTTTTCTAAAGACTTTGGGGAATGCCATGTTTGGTTTAGTTAAACTTTGGATAAAAGATAGGTTATTCTCAAAGAGTTTAGATTTTAAAACACTAGATTCTCGATAAACATCATGAAGAAAAATGAAATAGATGAAATTCTAGAGCATTTAACTCAAAAGTTTGAAGATGATGTTCCATCACTAGCCAAAATGTTAGTACGAAAAAAGATTGGAAAATTCAAGTCATTTGATTCAGATACACTGCCAGAGCCTTTGAAAGCATGCACAGTTAAGGAACTAATTGATATTGTTCAAGAGGGATTAGAGTCAGGTAAATTCAAAATTTAATTTGATTTAAAATTTGACGATATACTCCATATAGGGGTATTATTATATGAAGATATGATTCAAGGAGCTCCAAAGTATATCATGATTGCATTTTTTGCATTAGGTGTGATCATAGTGGGTTTTTCAATATGGGCTTTGTTTCTAACTGAAATTCCTCAAGAACAATTTCAAGAAGATCCTAGGTTTGAAGAAGAGTATGTGAAATATTATGAGTGGAATATCATATTTGGTTCATCTCTTATTGGTATTGGTTGGATTATTGCATTTTTAGGGCGTAAAATGAGAAATCAAGGTTCAAAACTTTCCGGAATTTGAACACTCATCTGAATTCATAATTAAATCATGTTTTTCATAAAATGGGTGGAAGATAGTGAGTGTCAAACATTTTTGTGAACGCCGGGAAAGGGATTCGAACCCCTGCACGCTTGCGCGTAGCCGTTTTCGAGACGGCCGCCTTACCACTTGGCTACCCCGACAATGGATATGAGAACATCTCCATAATAAAGCAAATCTGAACTAGTGGTTTTCATCAATTTTAAATAATTCATCATTGAATTTTTTTTTGATTTGTTCCTTACTACGATTCCATTCTTCATCAGTAATATTATCAGAAAAAATTGAATGAAATTCAGAAAAATCATCATCGATAATTGATAGTATTTCCTGTTTTTCAAACTCAGTTAGAGGAAAATATGAAGTGATTTTTGAAACAGTTTCATCAGAGTAGTTTATTTCAAAAATTTTGTCTTCAATATAAGCAGGAAAAGATGATTTAGACACAGTACTCTGTGGACATCATCAATATTAAAATCGACTTTTTCAAATTTTGATCGATTTTAAAAGATAAACACAAAATAGCACAAAATTTCAATAAAAAATATGGGATTAAATCTAAAAGATTTAGTTGTTAGAGATAAAACTACACTAGAGGCATTTTCAAATAAAGTGATTGCAATTGATGCATACAATGCAATCTACCAGTTTTTAGCCAGCATCAGAGGACCTGATGGATTACAGTTATCAGATTCAGAAGGAAGGATCACTAGTCATCTTAGTGGATTGTTGTACAGAAATGTGAATTTTCTGTCTTTGGGAATTAAACCGGTTTATGTTTTTGATGGAAAACCACCATCTCTTAAAACAGCAGAGATTGAGCGTAGAAAACAAATCAAAATGGATGCGACCATCAAATATGAAAAAGCAATTGCAGAGGGAAACATGGAAGATGCTAGGAAATATGCCCAACAGACTACGAGTATGAAAGATGGAATGGTAAAAGAATCAAAACAACTTTTGAAATGTTTTGGTATCCCGTATATTGAAGCACCTTCAGAAGGTGAAGCAACAGCAGCCCACCTTACAAATACAGGAGTAGCATATGCTTCAGCTAGTCAAGACTTTGATTCCATTTTGTGTGGAGCAAAAAGACTAGTAAGAAATTTTACAAACAGTGGAAGAAGAAAAATTCCAAATAAGAACTCATACATCGATATCGTTCCAGAAATTATAGAGACTCAAAAAACTCTAGACTTCTTGGAAATAACACGTGAAGAATTAATTGATGTTGGGATTTTGATTGGTACAGACTTTAATCCAAATGGATTTGAAAGAGTGGGTCCAAAGACAGCACTAAAAATGATCAAACAGCATTCAAGATTAGAGGACATTCCACAGATTCAAGAACAGTTAGAAGAAATTGATTATGAACAAATTAGAAAAATATTTTTGAATCCGGAAGTTGCAGATGTTAAAGAAATTGTTTTTGATGTAATAGATTACGAAGGAATAACTAATTATCTGGTCAAAGAGAGAAGTTTTTCAGAAGATAGAGTTAGTTCAACATTAAATAGATTAAAAAAAGCAATAGAAAAGAAAAGTCAAAACTTGGATCAGTGGTTTTGATAATATTTCAATTTAATAACTAGTTACAACAATTTTAAAAAATGCCACAAACAGAAGCACGGAAAACTCTCAAAGATGCTCCGGTCATGTGGAGAAGAATTAACTCCATTGGAGCAATACTTGACTGCAATTCCACATATGCAGCAAATCTAGGATATTCAAAAACAGAGATTTTAGGTAAGACAATCTTTGAACACGTGCCTAAAGAGGAGTGGCAGGACATGAACAACTCTCTCAAAACATGGTTTGAGACAGGAAAAGTTACTGATAGAAAAATCATCTTCAAGAGACAAGATGGTAGTACGTTTCCCGGAGTCCTACATGCAACCAGCCTTTATGATGAAAACAAAAATCTTCTTGGAAGTAATACTGTAATTTTTGATTTAACACAGATGAATGATACAAGGATAAAAGAATATGAACAATTTTTCAAAGATGCAAATAACAGATTAGATGAAATTAAAGAAAAAGAGTATAAAGAATTAGATGAAGAATCAAAATCAGAATATGATGGTCTCAAAGATATGTTTGAGATGTTGTCCACAATTGATTTGAAAAAAATTTAGTTTGATTCTTTGATCGATTTTTGAATTTCATCAAAAGCAGTTTGTACTTCGGTAACAGCAGCCCCATCTTCTAAAGTACTGACATCACCAATCTTTTCATTATTTCCAATTGCCTTTAGTAAACGTCTCATAATTTTTCCACTTCTTGTTTTTGGTAATTTAGATACAAAGTAGATTTGTTTTGGTGTGGCAATGGCACCAATATCTGTTCTTATTTTTTCGACAATTTCTTTTTCTAAAACTTTGGTTTCAGTATCTACACCTTCTTTTAGAACAACAAATGCAATGATAACCTCCCCTTTCAATTCGTCAGGAATCCCACATACAGCTGATTCAGCAACATCATCATGAGATACAATACAACTTTCAAGTTCTGCAGTTCCAATTCTATGACCTGCAACTTTTAGAACATCATCAGCACGACCAAGTAGCCAAAGATATCCATCTGTATCCTTTAGAGCATAATCACCAGGATAATAGCAATTTTCGTATTTTGACCAGTAGACTGTCTTGTATTTTTCATCATCATCCCATAATGTCAAAAGCATTCCAGGCCACGGATTCTTGACTACAAGATATCCCTTAGTGTTAGGCTCAACATCATTTCCATATTCATCTACAACTGTGATGTTTACGCCTGGAATGGGACGGGTTCCAGAACCAGGTTTGAGAGGAATCGTCTCTAAACCAGGTAGAGGGGAAATCAACATACCCCCAGTTTCAGTCTGCCACCAAGTATCGATGATAGGACATTTTTCTTTACCAATAGTTTTGTAATACCATCTCCAAACCTCAGGATTGATTGGTTCACCAACTGTTCCAAGTAATCGTAATGTAGAAAGATCAAATGAATTTGGAATGTCATCTCCAAATTTCATAAACATTCTCAATGCAGTAGGAGTAGTATAGAAAATTGTAGCTTTGTATTTTTCCAAGATATCCCACATCCTTGAGGCATCAGGAAAATCAGGTGCACCTTCATACATTATCTCGGTTGCGCCATGTAACAGTGGGGCATATACAACATAGCTATGTCCAGTCACCCAACCAATATCAGCAGTACAGAAAAAAACGTCAGTGTCTTTAATATCAAATGCCCATTTGAAAGTTGAATAAAGGTGAGTTAGATATCCACCAGTGCCATGTAAAACGCCTTTTGGTTTTCCAGTAGTTCCAGAAGTATACAAAATGTAAAGAGGATGCACACTGTCTAATTTTTCTGCAGGACAATTCTCAGATGCATCATTCATCAAATCAATCCAAAGTTTATCTTTAGAATTCATTATGATTTCATTTTTTGTTCTCTCAACAATCACCACATTTTTAACAAAATCAAATCCTTCAATTGCCTCATCAACTACTTCTTTAAGTTTTACAATCTTTCCACGACGATAACCACCATCTGCAGTAACAATTACTTTGGATTTTGAATCATCAACTCGGTCTCGGATGGATGTTGCACTAAATCCGGAAAAAATAACAGTATGAGTTGCACCGATTCTTGCACAAGCAAGCATTGCAATGGGTAATTCAGGAATCATTGGGAGATACAAAGTTACACGATCTCCTTTTTCTACACCAAGAGATTTGAGTACATTTGAGAATTTTTTGACATGAGTTAGCATTTCCCCATATGTAATAATTCTGGAATCTCCATTTTCACCCTCCCATAGGATGGCCGCTTTTTGAGATTTTGTGTCCTGATTGACATCTAGTGCATTGTAAGAGGCATTAATCGTGCCTCCAACAAACCATCTTGCAAAGGGAGGATTCCAATCCAAGGTCTTTTCCCAAGGAGAAAACCATGATAGGTTTTTTGCTTGATCATCCCAAAAAGAGACAAAGTCTGAATCAGCCTTTTGTCGAGTATCAGTATCATTATTTCCAAGCCCAATATTGTATGTATCAGACATCAAAAAGTCTATGAGCTATGATCTTTCTAAATGTTAAAAAAATAATTAAAAAAATTATTGTGCTTCCATTCTAGCAAGCCAATCATTATCGTTGTCGTCTTTAGAAGTCTCTGCTGTCACCTGTTGGGGTGGTTCTGGAAATGCAAATGTTACTTCAGATTCTGTTGGAGGTTCTGGCACAGGGGATGCTCTAACCGCAATTGGTTCTGAATGTGTCGTAACGGGTTCTGTTGGTGCTACGGGAAGACTTGTTTGAACTACTTGTTGTGGTTCATTTGTCTCCAGATATGAAACGGCTGATTCTTGGATGTCTGGTGTAGGAGGGGCTGTTATCTCTTGTACTTCTAATCCCAAGTCTGCAATTCTACTCTTAACATTCTCAATTTCTGCTACCTCGTGAGTTACATGCTCAATTATCTCAGTTGTGCATGATTTCACAGTTTCAAATGTTGTTTCAGAGATTTCATTGCTCTTGAATTGTACTTTTGCATCAAATGATAACATCTTTGCAGACTTCATTTGTTCATCTAACTCAGTCAATCTTGCCTCAAGTTTGGCTTTGATTTCACTTTCTGTTTCATCTAATGATACAAGTTTTGACTTGTATTTTTCATGAATTATTTCTGCATCTTCTTTCATGTCATCATTTTCTGAAACAATATCAATCAAGGCCTTTAGACGACGTAGAGTTAGTTGTTTTTCTCGAATGAGTCTTTGTGAGTCTAGTCTCCATTTTGGAATGAAAATAACTACATCGCCTTGAACTACTAGTTGCTCATATTGGATTTGCTGTAATCCTTGAGAACCGCAGTCAACGCCAACGGATTGAATACTTCCGTCAATGTCAGTTATTGTTCCTGCGACTTTACCCATGAATGTTCCGTACATGTCTTTGACGTTTTTACCGATTATCTCGATATCGTCGTGGGTCATGTCAATAACTTAAGAGATTTGTATAACCGACAAAGTGTAAGTAATCTTTTTAGTTTTGGTAAGATTATTTTTACTAACTAAAAAATCCGGTATTTTGTAGAAATTTTAAAATTTAGAGGCTAATTAGTAGTCATATGATTCAAAGAGAAGAACTTGAACAAATTTTGAATTTTGTGTCAAGTAGATGGTCTGAAGTCGCTAAAGAAAAAGATAGCAAAGTTATGGAGAATCTTCCGAGTGATTTCTGGATGAATTCAGTTGGAGGAAAAACTGCTAACAAGGGCTATTGGGTAACCACTTTGATGTATACGGAAAATGAAGCTGATGCAGCTTCATTCAAAGAAGTATTACTAAGATGGCAAGCAAAAGGTCAAGATAGTGACAAAGACAAAGCACCCGATCTAATTCAAATTGGAAAAAAGAAATAGACTATTAATAATTGAATTACCTGACATCATTATTGTCAGAATTTTCAGTTGATGAAAAAAAGATTCTTTCAGATCATTTTTCAAATACTGAAGGTGATGTGTTTGCAATTACCACACCACAGCAAGTTGATCGTGGTGCATTGATGTCAAGATATAGTAGAACTGACAAAAGTATGAGACGAATTTTCCTAGACGAATTTCTTAAAAACAAAAACAGAGGTGAAGAATTTTACAATAGAGTTCTTTTAGAGTATGGAGATGACTCAGTGGCAGAGCTCGGTGAAGCACAAATTGCAATTGAAGGATTATCAAATATTGCAGTAAAAAAGATTGAAGATAGAAGAATTGGATTATCATATTTAGAAAAATCATCAAGATACGTTGCATGGAATAAAAAAGAAAATGGAAAATACCGATTTTTCAGAGATCCAGAAATTATGAAATCAAAATTTGCAGATATTTATGAAGAAACATGTAATTTTTCATTTGATGTTTATTCAAGAAATATAGAACCAATGATAAATTATGTTAGAGAAAAATATCCGATAGAAAAATACAATTTCAAAGATTCTCAAGATGGAAAAGAAAAATCTTTTTCAAAATTAAAAAATGAAAGTGACATAAAATCTGCAAATTTGATTTACAGGGGTTCAACAAAAGCTAAAGCACTAGACATTCTGAGAGGATTGCTACCTGCATCTACTTTGACAAACGTTGGAATTACAGGTAATGGGAGAGCATTTGAGTACCTTCTAACTGTTTTAGCCTCGTCTGACCTCAAAGAAGAGCAAGATTTAGCCTCAAAAATTAAAAAAGAACTCGATAAAATCATCAAATCATTTGTTCGAAGAGCAGATGACAAACATGGAAAAGCATTTCAAAAATATCTCAAAGATGTTAAAAATAAATCAAAAACAGTTTCGTTAAAACAAATCAAATCAAATCCAAAAAAAGGTACTAGAACAAAACTTGTAGATTACGAATCTGAGAAAAATGCAATAGACAAAATAATTACTAGTATAATATATGAGCAATCACCTAGTACATCCTACCAAGATATTTTTCTACATGTTAAAAAAATGTCAATGATAGATAAATCAAAAATTATAGATGAATTTACAAAACTACGAACAAATAGAAGACATAGACCATCACGTGCATTTGAAAATGTCTATTATACATTTGATTTGTGTAATAATTTTGGAATGTTCAGAGATTTTCACAGACATAGGGCACTGACACTAGAAAGACAACTACTTACAACTGATAACGGATACAACATCCCAAAGGAGATAAAGATTCTTGGAATTGAGAAGGACTTTAAAGATTGTATGAACAAAACAAAAGATACGTTTGATAAAATTAGAAAAAAATATCCTGAACAAGGACAGTATGTTGTAAACTTTGCATACAATTATCCATACTTTATGAAATTTAATCTAAGAGAAGCATGTCATTTGCTAGAATTAAGAACAGTCCCTCAAGGACATGTTGATTACAGAAAAGTTGCACAGCAAATGTTTCAACAAATCAACAAAATTCATCCAAACTTGAGTAAAATAATGAAGTTTGTAGATATGAAAGAATATGAATTAGAACGATTTGAATCAGAAAAAAGAACAGAAGAGAAAAGAAAGAAGTTAAAATAGAATATATTCAAATAATTTTAGAAGGGGATTAACATATGTCAGATAAAATCAGAAAATCACCAGATGAGTGGAAAGAGCAACTAACACCAGATCAATACGAAATTTGCATAAATCATGGAACTGAACCACCTTTTTCAGGCAAATATAACAATACAAAACTTGAAGGGAAGTTCAAATGCACATGTTGTGGTGAGGAGTTATTCTCATCAGATGCAAAATTTGATTCAGGTTCAGGATGGCCTAGTTTTTGGGAGCCAATTTCCGAAGATAAAATCGAATATGTTTCAGATACAACATATGGAATGGTTAGGACCGAAGTAAATTGTAATAAGTGTGGATCTCATTTAGGACATGTTTTTGATGACGGTCCCAAGCCTACAAATCAAAGATATTGTATTAACTCCATTTCTTTGCAACATGAAAAAGATGAAGATGGTCAATAATTTCAAAAATAATTAATAAAACACATTTAATCATAATAAAATCTAATGAAAAAGAAAATGTATAGTAATCATCTTACCAGGAATGAAGTGATTTGAGAATCATATTATGTGGATTTGGCGTTGTTGGTCAAAGTTTGGTGAAGCTGTTTGATTCCAGAGCTGAGGACTTGTATGCAAAGTATGGCCTCAAGCCTAGAGTTGTTGGAGTTTTTGATAGTAAAGGAAGTGCAGTTGATAATTCTGGATTAGATTTAAACAAACTCATTGAAGTTAAGAAGAAATTTGGAACAGTAAAAAATTATTCAAATTCAAAAAATTCAATGTCAGGTATTGAGATGCTCAAAAATGTTGAAGCCGATGTACTGATTGAAACTACAGCTAGTAATTATAAAGATGCAGAACCAGGAATGACCCACATTACAACTGCCATGAAAAAAGGAATGCACGTTATTTCGGTTAACAAAGGTCCACTTGCATTGGCATTTCCTTCACTAATGGAACTTGCAACATACAATCAAGTAATGTTCAAATTTAGTGGTACGGTAGGTGGTGGAACTCCAATTCTAGATTATGCAAAAAATAGCCTTAGTGGTGAGAGAATTACATCATTTGCAGGCATTCTTAATGGAACTACAAACTACATCCTAACGAATATGGGAAAAGGAATTTCATACGAGGAAGCACTAAAAGATGCCCAAGAAAAGGGCTATGTTGAAGCCGATGAATCTTTAGATTTGGACGGATTGGATGCTGCAGCTAAATTAGTAATTCTGGCAAATTGGGTTATGGGAATGAAAGTTACAATGCCAGACATTGATTGTACTGGTATTCGGAAAGTAACAACAGAAGATATCAAAAAGGCGGCTAAAAACAATTGTTCAGTAAAACTTATCGCATCATGCAACAAAGATCTCATAGTCTCACCAAAAGAAGTTCCTAATGATGATCCACTTTGTGTTAATGGTACACTCAATGCTATAGCATTTACATCAGAACATTCAGGTACACAGACAATTATTGGTAGGGGTGCAGGTGGAATGGAGACTGCAAGTTCCATACTAAGAGATTTGCTAGACATTAGACAAGAGATTGCAAGAACTTGAAATCCAATTTAATTTCAAAGAGTGAGACATCTGCACTCTTAAAAACAGTTTCAGAAGAATGGGGAATTGAATTTCCTAAAATTAAAAATCTCAAGGTACATCAAATTTTAGATGATGCTCAAATCATCACAGGAAAAGGAATCAAAATACTTAAAATTAATGATGACTATTTACCGTTTTTATCAGAAACAGAAACACTTGAAAAATTCCCTAGTGTCACAGTAGACATGGGCGCTGTTAAATTCATGTGTAAAGGGGCAAATTTGATGCGACCAGGGATTAGATCATTTACAGAATTTGAAAAAAATAAACTAGTTTGTATTATTGAAGAGTCTCAGCACAAATTTTTGGCAATAGGAAAATCACTTGTTTCTAGCGAAGAGGCTGAAAAAATGGACAAGGGTGAGATTTTAAAGAACATTCACTACATTTCAGACAAATTCTGGGAAACTGGAAAAACCATTTATGATTAAGTTAATTTTTTAATTTTTTAAAAAATACCCGAAGGTTTTTGATGTGGGTTCCTTCCCAATAGATTTTTTTACATTTAGTACATTTCCAAAACTTTTCGTTATTTTTGAGAACTCCACTTGGAACTTGTTCAATAATCATTGATTTTTCAATTGGATTAGTTAGTGAATTGCATTTGGTACATCGGGCTATATCTCCAGAGACATCATTTAATTTTAAATTAGTTTTAGAAAAAATTTCCAAAATTTGTTCAATTTCATTGTCTTTTGTAATTAGAAGAGATGAAGCATGATGTTTTTTTGCTCTAATGTGTAATTCGTTATCTTTTGTGAGGATCATTCTATTCTCATCTTTAGATTTTTTAATTAATTTTAAATCATCAATACTAGAGATATATTCGGAATTATATCCCAGCAATCTTAATTTTTTAGCAACATTGCCAAGCATTCCATCAACGTAAAACAGCATTACTTTTAGAAATCTTATTTGATTTCTTCTGTAAATTCTTCAGTACCGTCTTTGGTAATCACAAGAACATCCAATCCATCACCACTTGCAGAATCTCTAAGAGATGCTGCTCGTACTGCACGTTTTGCTAAATCTATTGCCTCATCTTTACTCATGTTAGGTTTGAATTGAGGATCAAGTACACCCAGTGCCATTTCAGCTCCAGTTCCAACTGCAGCATATTCATCTGGCAATACAGAACCTAATGGGTCAAGAGTATACATAATAGGTTTATCAACAACACCACCAACAATAACCTGAGTCAATAATGGGAAGTATCTTCTTTCATACATCATATTAGACATCATTTTAGCAACAGTATTTGGAGGAACATCTCTTTTTAGTTCCATTTTTCTAATTTTGGCAAGGGCTGAAATTTGCAGGGATAGAATCTGCATATCTGCTACTAGACCTGCACATGTTGCTCCAACTTTAGGGGTTATGGGAAATGTCTTTTTTGTGGTTTTACTTACCAAAAAATTTCCAAACGCGATCCTTTTTTCACTGGCAAAAACTACGCCACCATCAAAAGTAATTCCAACAGCAGTTGCTCCTGGCATATACATGGACATATTTCAAATAATTTTACAGCATAATAAAGGGCTTTCTACATTCTGCAAAGAAACCATGAGCAAAATAGTTATACTGAAAAAAAATGGTATCCGTATGACTACCAGCGAGATTAAAGGAAAAATTCTCAATGATGTAGTCTTTATGGGTTTGAGATCTGCAATTGGGGTAATTTTCATACTTCATGGAATGATGAAATTCAATCCAGGGTTTGCAAATGCTCTGCCAAATATGGGATTACCTCCAGAGATGCAAATTCCAATTGCACTTGCAGAGTTAGTTCCTGGGATTATGTTGATCATAGGTGTTCTTAGTAGATTTTCTTCAGCACTATTATCCATTATAATGGTTGGAGCAATTTTCCATGTGAAAGGTGCACAGAGTATTACAGGAGATGGTGGAGTAGAATTTGATTTGATTTTGCTAGCATCATCATTAATAATTATGATTGCAGGTCCAGGAAGAATTTCATTCTCACAGGCAATCAAAAAAATTCCAAGATGCCTACATTAGGATTTTCCAAAATTCTCCATAATCATACATGCGCATTTTGTCATTTTCTTTAGTAAGTCAACTCGTGCAAATTCATTTGGAGAGTGAATTCTTGAAAACATGTAGGTACTTCCAATTGAAATACAGGGAGCTTTTAGAATTTCAACAAATGGATGCATAGGGCCAGTACCAGCATTAGATACATTGAGAATAGATTTTCCATATGATTTCATAGCTGCGTCTTTAACCTGAGAAACAAATGGGTCTGAAGAACTTGTTCGTGCTGCAGCTTCTCCATGATACACCTTAACTGCAACATCAGAGAATCCTTTTGATTTAAGATGTTTTTTCAAACGCAAGACTTGTTTTTTTGGGTCCATTTTAGGAACCAGTCTAAAATCAATTTTTACCATAGATTCTGAAGGAAGGACAGTTTTGGCACCATCGCCAGTATATCCAGACACAAATCCTGCAATATTGCAGGTAGCACCTCCTACTAGGGCTTTTTTTGCATCTATTCCTTTCTTATTTCCAACAAAGGATTTGATGCCAAACTCTTTTTTGAAATCATTTTCATCAAATGGTTCACTTTGAATTAATTTCAAATCTTGTTTGGATAATGGAGTTACCTCCTTGTACCAATCTTTGATGAGTATTTTTCCATCAGAATTACGTAAAGTGTGAACTGCTTCAATTAATCTCCAAGCAGGGTTTTTGATCAAAACTGCCAAACTAGAGTGAGCATCTCTAATGGATTCTTTTACAGATAATTCAACAAAAAGTAGTCCTTTCATTCCAAGTCCTATAATGGGCCTATTTTTAGCATCAACATATCCAAATTCCCAGATTACACCATCACATGAAAATTTCTTTTTGTATTTTTTCAGATAGTCTTCAATGTGTGCACTACCAGTCTCCTCCTCACCTTCAATTACAAATTTTATGTTACATGGAACATCCCCCGTTGTTTTCAGACAAGCCTCAACTGCTTTGATTCTAGTAATTAATTCACCTTTGTCATCAGTCGCACCACGTCCAAAGATTTTGTTTCCCTTTCGAGTTCCACTAAATGGTGGAGAATCCCACAAATCAAAAGGTTCAGCTGGTTGCACATCATAGTGATTGTAAAACATCAGAGTTTTGTTTGGGTTTTGTTTTGATTTCACTTCACCAAATACAATTGGAGCCACACCTTTTTTCAATCTTAAAATTTCAGATTTTACACCAGATTTTTTTAATAATTTTTGAACCAGTTTTGCGCATTCTTCAATTCCTTCATTTTTTGCAGATACGCTAGGTTGTCTTATCAACATCTGAAGATCTGAAATTAGATTTTCCATGTGAGTATCAACGTGTTTAAGAGGATTCATGTAATCACACTATTTTATCAAAGGGTTTCATCACGAGTGGAATCTCAGATAAGAGATCCATCGAAGTCATATGTAATCCTAATTTCTTTTGTACTGTTTTTCCTGCCAGTCCATTAATGAAGGCAGCAGCAGCTGCAGATTCCAGGGGTTTTCTGTTTTTAGATAAAAGTCCAGCAACTAATCCAGACAAAACATCGCCAGTTCCACCTACAGTCATGGCAGGAATTTTTTTCTCATAAAGATAGGTAGTTCTTCCATCAGATATTACATCAGTTGAACCTTTTAGCAAAACTGTAATACCAAACTTTTTTGCTTTTTCTTCTACTAATTTGATTCTCTCAGTTTTAGAATTTGGAGGAGATTGTCCAAATAATCGCTTAAATTCTCCAGCATGTGGAGTGACCACTACATTCTTGTTTGTCAGTAAAGGTAAAACTTCGGGAATTAGTGCGCTAGCATCTAGTGACAATCTTACATCTCTATCTAAAAGAGATTTTACAAGATGTAAAAGAGCATTTTTTTCTTGAATCGAAAGTCCCATTCCAATTGTTGCAGAATCAAGTTTTCTTGGCAATGCACCTAAGAGTTTGTTTACAGCCCCGCGAGTTAATTTTTGGTCTACCAGAGGAATTACAATTAGATTAGGAGAAACAGAACGAGTAGACGCCACATTGATTTTTGGAACAGATGTGTATACTAAATCAGTACCAGAACGTAATGCAGCTATTGAAGACAATATTGGTGCCCCATGGTAAATGTAACTGCCACCAACAACTAGAACAATCCCATTCTCACCTTTTCTTGAATTGGACTTTCTGGCAGGAATAAATTTTTTTACAAGTGTAGTTGTTAGTGTTTTTTGTGCCAATATGATACCCCTAAAGAATAGATGAATAAATCTTGTTTTGACAATTATGCGGTTTTCTCGCTTGTTTTCTTCGCATTCTTCTTACTAGTGTTAGAATGAGGTTTACTAGTTTTGGAGGAGGATTTGTTTGACTCTCTTCCAAAAAATGCTTTTCTTGCAAAGCAGAGGTATGTTGTATGACCAATTCCTTGAAAAGAGTGTCTTGTTTTTCCTTCACGAGCTTCAATAGTTCTCAAAATTTGTTCAGTTGATTCGATATCTGTAAACTCATTTTCAACTAGAGCCATAGTTAATTTCTCCAATTGATTCATTGTAGGGCATATTGCAAAGATAGAACCACTTCCTTTTAGCATCTCGCGAACTTGTGGAATTACTACCCATGGATCACCAAGATCAATTAACGCAACATCAATGTCTTTAAGCGGCATTTTCTTTGCTGTTTTTAAGTCCTGATTATGTTGTGTAACATATTTTGAAACACCTGCCTTTTCAATATTTTTTTCGGCAATCTTCATGAAATTCTCATCAACATCAAAAGTGTAAACATGTCCACGGGGTTTTACAATACTTGCCACACATGAAGTGAGTGAACCACTCCCAGTTCCAATCTCTAGAATTTTTTGACCACTTTCAATGCCTGCCCTTGCAATAATGTAACCAATATCTTTGGGATAAACAATCTGAGTTCCATGCTGAATTTTCATTACATAATCATACATTGTGGGTTTGAGAAGATAGACGTACTTGTCCTTGTTGGTGATTAATCTAGAGCCATACTCTTTTCCAATTGCATCAGAATGTTTGATTACGCCGATATGAGTATGAAGAGAATCCTTTTTTGAGATTTTGACAAGCCATTTTTTTGAATGATTAAAGTAGAATAATACAGGAGAATTTTGTTTAATTTTATCCATAAATTTTGCTAAAAAATTTTAGATAAGAATCTATGGTTTATTGTTGACCTTTAAGATAATACTCAAGATAGTGACTGGAGATGCATATGCCCAAATGAAGTCACTAAAGAAAAGAATGTACTTACAGAATTCCTTTATGGGAAGGTTTTTCATTCCGTGTTTTGCCAACTTGGTTTTGCCTACAAACCTTTTGACGGCATCAAGACCTGACGAATCTTAAATTTAAGGCATAAATGAGTTGCATTAACCCCACGTGAATGAAAAAAACATCATTTCTTTATCTTATCAAAAAAACTAGCCCACGGTGAACCCCTTGGATAAAAAGAAAAAGTAATAGCTAAAAAATCCATTATCCCCAATAGGGTGCGATGTACCCTATCCCATTTTAATCAAAAATGAATTTAATTTCAGATGTTTCCTTATCTTTAGCAACAAGTTGGTTCAACGGGTTTATCTTCATTGAACTCATCATTGGCTTTTATGTTATATTGAATTACGCTTCTAATAATTTCAGAACTAGAGATTTCCTCATTATTTGACATATCTTGAAACCTATTGTTATTGGAATCATCTTTCATGCAGGTGTATTCACGGTAGATATCAAAAATACTTTGCACAGGATATTATTCAAAAACAATTAGATCATCCATGTTTTGATAATTCAATCAGTATGCTTAAGTTTACTGCCAGATGAAAACAGTTATGGATCTTACTGAAATTCATCAAAGAGAAATAGACTCACTTCGTGATGAAAATATAGAATTACGGAAAAAAATTAAAAATCTTGAGGCTAAAATCAAAGAATTAGAGAAAAAGAATTGAATTTCAATTGTGTCTTTCCAGAATGTAATTTTAAAGAGAGTAATATCGAAGAGATAGAATTTCTTAAACATTTGAGGGGTGAGCATGAAAATCAATTATTATTAATTTCTCAGAAGGAAGAAATTCCAATTGAGATGGTGGAAATGATAACCATATCAAACTCCAAAGTATTCATCAACTCATAATTATGCAATGTTGGCATCAGATGAAAATCAAGATCATTTTTAAATATCATTTTGACGTATTATTACTAACGAGAAAACCGTTTTTCTGCGTCGTAGATTAATGGTATGGAAAGCGTCTCATGTTAGGTCAACGTCCTAGTTTAAAACACGCTTTCCGTGTGTCTCGTTGTTTTAAAAAACCAGAGTTACATCACAAATAGTATTTTAATAACTAAAAAAAGAACTATGTGAAATGACAGAATTAAAAGTTCAAGGTTCAGGGGGTTATGTGATTGCAGACCTTACTGAAGAACAAGCTAAAAAAGCAGACTTGGGTGTTGGAAAATTATTTTTGGCCCCAATTGGAAAAATTGAGACTGAAAAAATGCACAAGCATTATTGTAATAATTGTGAAACAGAATTTGATAATCCGCCAAAAATTCAGTTAGAAGAAAGTCCAAATGAAGAAGTGGCAGATAATTTGATATTAATTGAAAGAGGTCAATATGTCTGTGAAAAATGCAATGGCGTAATTGGCGAATATAGGGAATTCCAGAAAAAAGGCGAAGTAGGTAGCGCCAGACCAAGCGCATAATCAGTATTCAATAAATACAGCAATTTTTGATCAAATCCATGGCAAATCAAAAATGCGTCTCTTGCGGAATAGGATTTTTCTCACCACACGGTTCAGATAAATGTTCTAGATGTGCAGGAGAAGAGTCACAAGGTAGTCATGGACATGACTCTTGCGGTTGTGGACACAGCCACTAAATCCTTTTTTTCTATTACATGAATATATTACACATATAGTGAGAGGTTTCATGACAAAGACTTCAGATGAAATGAAAAATCTTGTTGAAGAATTCATCAAAGTAACTAACATCAACTATGAAGACCAAACAGAAAAAGTCAGAGAAAAAAGTAGTCTGATTGAATGGCAGTTTCGTGTTGGGGCAAATGTCATAGTTAGTAAAAATGCAAACAGGACAGACAGAATTCATTTGAATGTTAACATGAGATTTCCGCCAGAAGATTCAAAATTATTGGTGATGAAAAACCCATCATTTTCAAAAGCAGTTATGGATATCAGCGAAATATGTACAGTTTGTGATGTAGGACATCAATGGGTTAAAGACAAAGAAAACATTGCAGGTCTGGCAATTTTTTCACATGTAGATGAACAGATTCTAGACAGAGTGTCATTTCATGATACTTGGGATAATGTTGCCAGAGTGGCAGCACATATTCAAAAAATTCTTCGTTCAAATTTCAGCGGTTTTTCAGCCCAAGCAAATTCTGATGAGACCATTGAAAAATCAATGTACGGATAGGCATAATCATGAGAAGCAACCACGGAAAACATTTTCCAATCTTAAGTTGGAGATTGTTTTTCACAAAATTAAAGTAATTTGCTTAAAGAATACTAGAAAATATCCCTTAAATTTAGATTCAAATCTTTAAAAGCATATTATGTAGTGTCAATAAAGAAATTTTTCACCGAAATTAACAGTTCATGATTCTGAGCAATCCAAGCATCAGTTAGTTCACGATTTTGCTCAACCAATAAATTTGCTACATCTTTATTTTGTCTAACTAACAATTCTGCAGATTCTTTATTTTGTTCAGATAATAATTTTGCAGCAGCCTGATTGATAGATTTTTGTTCATCTGTAAGGTTTAGTTTTTCTTGTTTAATTAATAATTCTTGAGCAGATGTATGTTGTGATTCAAGTAAACGATTAGCTTCTAATTCCTGCTCCTCAAATAATTGTTTAGCATCAGACAATTGCTGTTCCATTAAATTCTCAATAGTTTCAGATTGGTGTTTTGATATTTTTAAATTTAGTTGATTAAAAAGGGTAGAATTCAAATCATCCTCTGAAAAAATACTTTCTTCGATTAGAATTTGAACCATATCCGTACGTCTTTGGAACAGCAGGTCTTTGGTGGATTTATCTC
>JAJETY010000052.1 GCA_021268355.1 Candidatus Nitrosopumilus sp.
CTGATTGCTTTTTTGCTTCATTAAATAATGTCGATGCAATTGACTGCAAAGATGCCTTTGTGTTAATCTTTATTTTTTCATCTTGAATTACCATTAATGGTATTCCTTTTTCGGAGATTAGTTTTGCATTGTTTGTTGCCAGAACTTCTTGGGCAGAAGCATCTTCAATAGACATGATCCCGTTTGAAATCATCACAAATAGAGAGTTTGCAACATTTGTGATGTTTTTAGATCTGTCTTTTACTGTTTGAATGGCTTTTTCCTGCTCAGAAATTTGTGTTTCCAGTTCCTTTATCTTCTTGTCTGAACCACTTGTTTGAATAGATTTACCTTTGTCCACAATATTTTGTGTAAAAACTGCATCAAGACCTTCAATGAAGCTATTTACTTTGGTAATTTCTCCTTCAATTTTTCCAAGTTGGATTGGAAGAACTTCGACTTTTTCATTTGTCACAATTATAGGATCATGATTTTCTGAGACAATATCTGAAACAATTTTCCTAGTTGTCTGATAGATTGTCTGTATTTCTTCATCTTTTAGAAGATTTCCAATTTTTTTTGGATCAACATTTGCAATTTCAAATATTCCTTCAACATATTTTTTAGGTAAACCCAATGTACGTCCAAACCATTTTGCAGCAACTAATTCTGTAGTTTTGATACCTTCAAAATCCTTTTCTGACAAATTAAAAATGTCTAGTCCACTTTGTGGAGGTTGAGTATATTCCAACCCTACACCTAATTTTCTATGTCTTACCTCAATTGAGTGTTGAAGTGCAAGAATCTTCATCTCATTGTTACACAGTAAAATATTTCCGTCTCCAAAAAATTCTCCAACTAGGACAAATTCTTTTCCAAAACCTTCAAAAACAAAATATGCAATTCTTTCAGCACCAATCTGTTCAATTTTTTTTAATTTTAATCGTAGCAAGTCACTTCGTAATCTTTTTAGTAATTTGTTTGGTTCAACTTGATCAATTTTTACTTCCGTTAACCAAACACCTGATGTGGAGATCATCATGAATAGATCACTTTTTTCAGTGTGGTGTAGTTTGAAGAGAATGCTATCTTTTGTTATTCCGTAAATATTGCTAACATAGTAGTCCTCAACTTGTTTTGAAATTTTTTCAACCAAATAACGTAATTCAATTCCTGATAATGTCATGCCTACCATATTTTCTATCTAAAATTATACCCTTGCTATGATTTACTCCAATTTTGACCAAAGATATTAAACATGGTTTGCTTGAGACACGCTAGAAAATTAATTGGCCAAATTCAAAAAGAAAAAATCAAAACCAACACCTGAGCCTGAGGACTCTAAGAAGGAATCTCCTCAAGAAGAGCCAGTTGATATTCCTGAAACAGAAAAAACTGAACCAACTCCAGAACCATCAAAAGAACCTCAAATCAGCGAGGTAGAAAGAAGTGAAAAAGATAGAAAATTAAATAAATTATTTTGGTTACGTATCGCTCTTGCAGTTATTGCAGGTACTGCTACTACGTTTATGTTTGAAGATATTGAGGGTGAAGAAAGAAGATGGGCATCTATTGGATTTATGATTATAGTCTTCTTTGCATCAATCATTGTAGCAAAAGGAATGAAGATGCAGTTACCATCCGCAGATAGAAAGAAAATTGTTACACAAGGAATTGGTAGCTATGTATTCTTGTACTTGTTCACGTGGATTGTAACATATACTCTAGTTCATTCTGGAACTGTTTCCAGTGGAATTAACATCTAGAAATTTTTGAAAGGTGTTGTTCTAATGTGGAATTACAAAACGCCAGGAATTCCTGATGAGGAATTTGAGAGAACAGAAAAAGTTCCAATTACAAAAGAAGAAGTCAGAACTATTCAAATTAGTAAGGCTCGTCTAAAACCCGGACAAATAGTCCATGATATTGGTTGTGGAAGTGGTTCTATTTCTGTCGAGGCAGCACTCCAAATTGAGTCCTCTGGTAAAGTTTTTGCAATTGATTACGATCAAAACGCAGTAGATTTGACAAAAAAGAATCTGGAAAAATTTAATCTTTCAAATGTTACAGTCATTTTTGGCAATGCCAAAGAAAAAATTTCAGAGTTGGAAGAAGCTGATGCAATTTTTGTTGGTGGAACCGGAGGTGATACCAAAGAAATTGTAGAGTTGTCAGAAAAGAAACTAAAACAAGGGGGTAGAATTGTGATAGGAATTATCCTCATTGAGACATTATATTCAGTGTTGCAAATTATGGACAAGTTGCAATTTGAGGACGTAGATATCACTCAAGTGACAATTTCTAAGAGCAGAAAGACCACCACGGGAACCATGATGCTTGCAAGAAACCCCGTTACCATAATTTCTGCAACCAAAGCCTAATCTAGCTTTTAATTGGGATTCAAATCAGTCAATTCATGCCTGGATTGATAGGAATTGGTGTTGGACCAGGAGATCCTGAACTTCTCACAGTCAAGGCTGTAAAGGCAATTCATGATGCTGATATTATCATGTGTCCTGCCTCAAAAGAAGACAGACCTAGTATTGCATTATCTGTAGTTGATCCAATTATTGACAAATCAAAGAACCAGGAAATTGTAAAGCTAATCTTTCCAATGACTAAAGATAAAGACGTTCTTGAAGAAACTTGGAAGAAAAATGCAAAGATAATGGCTGAAACTGTACAATCTGGAAAAAATGTAGTCTATCTAACTGTTGGTGATCCATTTTTGTATAGTACATGGATATACATGCACAAAGATCTTACAGAAAAATATCCTGAAATGAATATTAGCGTTATTCCTGGAATTGTTTCAATGTTTACATTTGCATCAAAGGTTGGAGTAAGTATAGCAGAAGGTGCAGAAAAAGTTGCAATCATTCCTTCCTGTTATGACTTGAGTAGTGTTAAAGAGATTGCAAAAAATTCTGAATCTATGATATTTCTCAAAGATGGCAGATACTTTGATCAAGTAATTGATGTTCTAAAGGAATCTGGATTCCCTGATGATTCTATCTTTGCAATTGGACAAGACTTGGGAACTGAAAATGAAATAATTAGAAAGATGACTCTAGGTGAAGTAAATGATGATACTCTAACTACAAAATATTTCTCTATACTGGTGGTAAAACGTGTCTGATGTATTTTTTGTTGGTTGTGGACCTGGGGATCCAGAACTAATAACGATAAAGGCAAAAAAACTAATTCAAAAAGCAGATGTTGTAGTTTATTCTGGCTCATTAATTCCAGAACCTATTTTGAAGTTATGTAAAAAAGGAAAACTCTATGATGCCGCCGGAATGGTTAGAGAAGAAATTTTTGATGTATTGTACAAAAACGCAAAAAAAGACAAACTAGTTGTTAGATTGCATGATGGGGATCCATCAATTTATGGAGCAATCAAAGAGCAAATTGATAATCTTACAAAAAAAGGAATAAAATCTATAGTTGTGCCTGGAATTACTGCATTTTTAGCCTCAGCTGCAGCACTCGGAACTCAGTTGACTCTTCCGGGAATCACTCAGACAATCATAGTTACTAGAGCAGAATCTAGAACCAAAGTTCCAAAAAGAGAGAAAATCTCAGAGCTTGCAAAACACAAAGCAACTTTGATCTTTTATCTCAGTGTTCATTTGATTTCCAATCTAGTCAAAGAAGCAATTGAAGGTGGATACAAAAAATCAACCCCTGTTGGTGTAGTGTATAGAGCAAGCTGGAAAGATCAAAAAATCATCAAAGGAACACTCGGCGATATTGCAAAGAAACTCAAAGAAGAAAAAATCACTAGAACCGCTATTGTAATAATTAGTGATGTAATTGATTCTGAAACATACGAATATTCAAAATTATATGATAAAGAGTTTAGTCATGGTTATAGAAAAGCTAAGAAGACAAAAAATTAACTTTATTTTTAATTCCAATTTTTGATAACTTAGATTCAAATTCTTTTGTATTTCCAGAAGTAAAAATTTTCAGAGTATTTCTTTTTGATTGCTTATTTTTTATTTTTGAATAAATTTTTTGACTTACAATTTTTCCTGGATCTATAAACTGTACATTTGGAAACTCTTTTTCTAAATATTTTTTTAAAAATGGTAAATGTGTACTAGATAATGTAACAACATCAATTTCGTTTTTATTTAAAATTTGTAATTCTTTTTTTATAATTTTTTCACAATAATTTTTTTGTGTATGAAATTTTCCTGATTCAACTAAATCCACAAGTTTTGAACCGTTAATTTTAAAAATTTTAAAAGATCTTGGAACATTTTTTCTGATGTAATTTGACAAACCTTTACTCCTTATTGCTGACTCTGTTCCAAGTATTCCTATGTTATTTGACTTTGTGAGTTTCTTTGCTTCTTTGAGTGGTGGCTTTACATCAAAGATTTTTGATGATGACAAATCCAACATTAGGCTTGGAGTATTTGATGCAACAACAATGTAATCTGGCGAAAATTTTTCTAGAGTTCTGATTGATTTACGCATGATTTTCTCTAATAGGGCCTGAGATTTTTTTCCGTAAGGGTAGTTTTGTTGGTCAGCAAAGTAGATGATTTCAGACTTGAATGATTTTTGCATTTCCTGAATAATTGATAATGAGCCTAACCCTGAATCAAAGACTGCAATTTTAGCCACAAATTACAAAAGTAATAACAGGCATAATAGTTTGTTAGCTAATTTTACCCAAAAACTGATCTAAATTTACACTCGATATTAAGACTAAATTTCTAAATTCAAGTCATGCCAAACTTCGACAAGACTTGGGCTCGACAAGAGACCCAAAGCGTAACTGGCAAACTCCGTGAAGCAGTAAAGCCTCAAGGTGCATTAAAACCACGAATTCAAACTGCAGTAAACAAACTACAAGTCCAAATCTCAAAGATGGACTCTATGTTAGGTAAACTGCACGAAAGAGATGCGCAACTCTTTCAGAGAGTCGTGACTGCAATGCAGCAACATGATACTAGCACAAGTAGAGTTTTGTCCAACGAATTAGCTGAAATTCGTAAAGTTACAAAGATGCTCGGCAACGCAAGAATGTCATTAGAACAAGTCCAGCTAAGACTCACGACTATTCATGATCTTGGTGATGCAATGGTTGCAATTGGACCAGCAATGTCTACAATGAAGGGATTGAAGTCATCGCTTGGAAGATTCATGCCAGAAGCAGATTCAGAATTGAATACCATGACTCAGACGCTCAACGGACTAATGATGGATTCACTTGCAGGAGACTCTTTCAACATGGAGTCAGACGTTTCTAGTGAAGAAACTGAGAAAATCCTACAAGAAGCATCTGCAGTAGCTGAACAACAGATTGGAGACAAATTCCCATCTGTACCATCTTCAACCGGACTTTCGTCAGGAACCTCTACTTCTACCTTTGAGTAGTTAGGGAAAAGACGTCAGTCGTTTCTTTTTATTTTAAAATCTAAATTATCTTCGGGAATGAAATTTTTCTGCTAAACAAGGTAACTGCCAAAAGACCAGAAATAATGATTAGCAATGGGATATCGAATTCGGGGAGAGACTTGTCTGGTGAGACCAGATTTCCCCAAGTTGAAGGACTGGGAATTTTTTCTACATCTGATTGAATACCAATTGGCCATGAATAAACTGAATCAGATTCATAATCATAAACACTAACAAAAATTCCATAGTTGTCTGATCGCCCAACCAAATCTGTTGGGATTTTAAATTCATATGATGAATGTGGAGTTTTACTATATCTATTTTGATCATCTGAAACTGTTCCAATTCCAATAAATTCTGAATGTTTAATTTCTTTTAATTCTTCAAAAAGTTCTGTGTCTATTCCATTTAGAATCAAACCGTGTTGTTGACCAAATAATCTTCCAAATAAATCTGTAGAACTAAGTTTCGTAACAAAACAATAATCATTACCATCTATTAGTTTAGTTTTATTATTATCAGAATCAATACAAATAACTGCTTTATCACCATCAAAGTTTGTTTCTGTATCTGATTGTACATCAATTAGAAAATAGATGTACTCCCCTTGATGTGCATAACGTAAATGATATGTAAATCCATCATCTGCTTTTACTTGCTCCCAAGAACTTTTCTTCCATTCTGTTACAAATGACCACTTGCCATCAAATTCTACATTATCAATATCGGGAGACTCTGTTATTAGTAAGGTTTGTTCATCTGAGAGAAATTCTTCTTGTGCATGTATGGGAAGAATTAAAAATGGAATTATTAATATGGCAAAAATTGATTTCATGAATTTTTATTGACTAACAAAATTATTTCAATCTTTACAACAAGTTTATAGTTTAATGCCTGCATAGTATGACGTGGCCAGTGGAAAAATTATTGCTATTGCAGGTGTTGTTGCGGTAATAATTGCAGTTGGTATTGTTTTTGGAATGTCCTCTGAAAATACACCTGAAACTGAAACTGCTGAAATCAATACCACAATTGAAGAAAAACAAGGAACAAATCACTCTGTTAATCTTTCTGAATCATTAGCAGTATCATCAAATCCATAATTTTCCAATTTGGAACTTGGCCCACGCTTGATTGTTCCACTATTGTTATTACCAAACTCATCATAGTCAAACAGCTTACTGAAATACAAACGATAAGGCGCAAAAGGGTCTCCGCTTAACACAGCTCTGTTTTGATAGAACGCACCAAAAGAAGGATAACCAATATCAGTACCAAACGTAGTTGGATTTGATTGAGTTGCATTGTTAGATTCATTCAAAAGAGACTTGTTCTGCACGTTCCAAGTTGGAGGCCACGCAACATTACTAACGACCCCGTTCGTTATTAAACGCGGA
>JAJETY010000034.1 GCA_021268355.1 Candidatus Nitrosopumilus sp.
TGTGAGAGAAATTCGTGATGAAATTTTAAAAAAAGTTTTACAATTAATTGAATCCTTTGAGAAATAAAAATGTCTTATTCAAATTTACAAATTTTTATTGTGGAATTAATTGGAACTTTTATTCTTGTAATCTTTGCAACTGGTTCTATTGTTTATGATGCAGAGTTTTTTGATGGACAATTAGGAATTACATTTGCAGCAGTTGGACCATTTGTTGCGTTGCTAATTGGTGTCTATTCATTTGGTAAAATTTCTCTTGCACATTTTAATCCTGCAGTAACAATTGGGTACTACATCACAGGACATATAACAAAAATTCAGATTCTGTATTATTTTGCAGCTGAAATCATTGGTGCACTGTTAGGTTCACTATTTGTCATGAAAGTTATTGGAGAAAAAGCAAATCTTGGAGCAAATGCACCAAACCATGATTTTTCATTAGGTTTGATTTTTCCAGTTGAAGTATTGGCATCTGCAATGCTCATGGGTGTTATCTTCTATGTAGTATACACTAAAGGACTCAGAGGATTTAGTGGTGTAGCAATTGGAGGTATTGTTGCATTGGATATTCTATTTTTGGCGTTCATTTCAGGTGCTTCTATGAACCCTGCTAGAGCATTAGCGCCCGCATTGCTTTCTGGAACTTTGGATAACTTGTGGCTTTACTGGTCAGCCCCCTTTGTGGGAACCATCATTATGGCATTTGTCTTTCGTGGAAAATTTCAAGCCCAAAGAGCCTCAAATTAGGAATAATAATGACCAAAACTAACGTCAAATATTGACTAATTCTAAACTATTTTCAGAGGCCAAAAAAGTAACTCCTTCAGGTGTAAACAGTCCTGTAAGATACTTTGAACCATACCCATTTTTCACAAAAAAAGCAAATGGTGCATACATTTGGGATGCTGAAAATAGAAAACTAATTGATTTCTGTAATGGTTATGGCGCTCTACTTTTAGGACACCGAAGAAAAGAGATCATTGATTCTGTTTCAAAACAACTCACCAAAGGCACTCTTTATTGCACTCCTACAGAAGCAGAGACCGAACTTGCAAAACTAATCATTGGAAACTTTCCATCAATTGAAAAAGTTCGATTAATGAATACTGGTGGTGAAGCAACAATGACTGCAATAAGATTGGCGCGTGGATTTACAAAAAAGAAAAAGATTATCAAATTTGAAGGGTGTTATCATGGAGCTCATGATTCTGTTTTAGTTAAAGCAGGTTCTGGCTCTGCACATAATGGAATATCTGTTTCTGATGGTGGATTAGATGAGGTATCCAAGAATACTCTGGTAGTTCAGTATAACAACATTGAAGATGTACAAAACACAATTCAAAAAAATAAAGATGTAGCGGGAGTAATTGTTGAACCGATTCTTGCTAACATGGGATTAATTTTACCTGAGAAAAATTTTCTATCTGACTTGAGAAAAGTCACACAGGAAAATAACATTCCATTGATTTTTGATGAAGTAGTAACTGGGTTTAGAGTTGCCCCAGGTGGCGCACAAGAACATTTTGGAATAAAACCTGATATCACAACAATTGCAAAAGCCATGAGTGGTGGATTTACTATTTCTGCAGTAGGAGGTAAGAAGGAGATAATGGACTTACTTTCTCCTGGAGGCAAAGTATACCAGGCTAGTACCTTTGCCGGAAATCCTATTTCAGTAAGTGCTGCCCTTGCCTCAATTAAGACACTCAATAAACTCAAAAACAAACTATATTCTAAACTTGAGAAATTTAATCTTCTATTCTCCACTACTCTCGATGATATGGCAACTGACATGAATATTCCTCATCAAATCAACTTTACAGCCTCCATGTTCCAGATTTTCTTTACAAACAAACCTGTCACAAACTATGAGACATCAAAAAAAGCAAACGCAAAGAAGTTCCAAAAACTATTCCAAACATTACTCAAAAAAGGAGTATTCATTGCCCCTTCTCAGTATGAAGTAGTTTTTTTGTCTGATGCTCACACAGAAAATGATCTAAACAAAACACTTGATGCATATCACTTGGCACTAAAATCGGTGAAAAATTGAAGTATGTTGTAGGAGCTAGAGGAAGTCAATTATCAGTTGCTCAAACAAATTTGGTAATTCAGGAATTAAAAATAGCAAACCCTGATGCAGAATATGAAATTAAAACAATCACGACAAAAGGAGATGTTGATAGCAGGCCACTATTCACAATTGATCAAAAAGGAATTTTTGAAAAAGAGATTGATAGGGCTGTAGCTCTAAAAGAAGTTGACTTTGCAGTTCATAGTCTAAAAGACGTTCCTTCCCAATTGGATGATAACTTAATTTTAGCTTGCATTCCAAAAAGAGAAACTGTAAATGATGTGTTTATTTGTCCAGATGGCTTTACACTTGATTCAATTAAACCTGGTTCTATAATTGGAACTAGTTCTCTTAGAAGGGCTGTACAAATTTCTAGAAAAAGACCTGATGTGAGAGTTAAACCAATTCGCGGAAACATTGAAACTCGAATTAAAAAAACATCTGGAGAAAATTATGATGCAATAGTCTTGGCAAAGGCGGGAATTAGTAGATTGGGTGTAGATATAAGATATACTGAATTGTCAACAGATGATTTTTCTCCGTCTCCTGGTCAAGGAGCAATTGCCATTGTTGCAAGAGCTGATGATTCTAAAACAATTGAGATGCTCAAAAAAATTGAAGATTCTGACTCCCGTTTGGAAATAGAGGCTGAACGTGCTCTATCTGATTATGTTGATTCTGGGTGTCGATTCCCTGTTGGGGCATATGCAAAATCCAATGGCTCTGAGATGACTTTGACTGTTACCGCCTTTTCTGTTGATGGAAAACAATCTCTTCATGTATGTAAAACGGGAGACAAAAATAATCCTAAATCTCTTGGTCAAAGTGCAGGCGAAGAACTTCGTAGGAAAGGAGTAAAAGATCTTGCATTAAATTGGAGAGAAAAAGTGGAGGAATGGAATAAGACATGACAGGAAAGGTGTATCTTGTTGGAGCTGGACCGGGAGATAGCAAACTAATCACACTTCGAGCAATCGAACTATTAGAAAAAGCAGATGTTGTTTTGTATGATAGATTGGTAAGCAAAAAAATCATCTCAATGATTCCAAAAAAGGCAGAAAAAATCTATGTCGGTCGCGCAGTAGGTGATGATACCACTCACCAAAACACTACAAATGATTTGATGGTAAAATATGCAAAATCAAAAAAGAATGTTGTTAGACTAAAGGGTGGAGATCCTATTATCTTTGGACGTGGTGGAGAAGAAGCAGAGTTTCTAAAAGAAAATAAGGTAAGATATGAAATTGTTCCCGGAATTACCTCTGGTATTGGTTCAGCAACATATGCTGGAATACCTCTCACTCATAGAAAATATGCATCTTCAGTGGTATTTGTTACTGGTCATGAGGATCCTGAAAAGAAACAAGAGATTGTAAAGTGGAAACGACTTGCAAAGTCTGTTGATACTATTGTAATTATGATGGGATTGTCTAGAATTGATATTATTTGTAAACAACTAATTGCAGGTGGAATGGATAAAAAAACACCTGTTGCAGTAATTCAAAACGGAACTACCCCAAAACAAAAAATGATTAAAGGAACTGTTACAAACATTGGAAAAAAAGTCAAAGAAAATAAAATAACCCCTCCTACTAACATTATAATTGGAAATGTTGTTAATTTGTCAGAAACTATTGGGTGGAAATGATGCTTGATGGAAAAACTATAGCAATCACACGTTCGCAAGACGATGCTGCTGAATTCATTTCACTTGCCAATCAAAACAATGCGATACCTATGGCATTACCAACAATTGAACTTGTTAGCAAAGGTGAGAAAATCGTTGATGAATTTCTTGACTCTGTTAAAACATACAATCCTGACTATTCTGTTTTTATGAGTTCAAAAGCTGTGAAATTATTATTTGATACTGCTAAGCAATTAGGCAAACTAGAAACTCTCCAATTAGCAATTGCAAACACAATTGTAATTTCAGTCGGTCCTAAAACCTCAATATCTCTTGAAGCACAAGGAATCAAAGTAAATCATGAACCTTCAGAAACATTTTCCTCTGTTGGTGTAGGTGAACTATTCACACAACTTCATGCAGTTGGAAAAAAAGTTATTGTTCCTAGAAGCGGTGCATCAACCCCATTTCTCAAAGAACTACTAAACAAAATTGGCATTGATGTATTTGAAATTCATTTGTATGATGTTTGTGCATTTAGGGATACTTCACAATGGAATGAATTTCGAAAAATGTTCTCCGAAAACAAAATTGATGGTGTAGTGTTTACCAGCGCATCCTCAGTAAGAGGATTCTTTGAAATAATGAATAAAGATTATGATGAAAATTCCCTCCTAGAACATCTGTCAAAACTATCAGTAGTTTCAATTGGACCATTCACTTCAGATGAATTGAAAAAATTCAAAGTCAAAAACACTGTATCTCAAGTTCATACGGTTGCAGGTGCATTTGAAGCAATGAAAAATACATTAACAGTTGCATAACCAATGATCAAATTCTAATACTTTGAAATTAACTTCACATTATGGAATATGAAATTAAAAAGAAGATCCATATCACTTGTCCTCATTGTGAAAATCCCATAGAGACTGAGGTTGAAATCGAGATCGAAATCGAAGATAAGAAAAAGAAAGACATGAAGAAAGATGTGACCAAAAAGGATTTGAAGAAAGGTGAGAAAAAATCCAAGAAGTAAAAATCTTGAACAGATGATTTAGCTATTCCTATTTAGCTCCGCCTATTTTTCCTCATGTATTTATAATATAACGGGGTTATTTTGCTCATGGCAACTGAAAACCTTGACATGGATTATTCAAAATATGATTTTAAAGACTCTACAGAAATGTATGTCCACCTTAGCAAGAAAGGCCTGACTAAGGACACCGTAATCGAAATCAGTAAAATGAAAGACGAACCACAATGGATGCTTGATTTTAGATTACGTTCTTATGAAGTTTTCATGAAAAAACCAATGCCAACTTGGGGTGGAGATCTTAGTCTCATAGATTTTCAAAATATCTATTATTATGCAAAAGCTTCTGATAAAGCAGAAAAGAACTGGGATGATGTTCCAGAGGATGTCAAAAATACTTTTGAGAAATTAGGAATTCCAGAGGCTGAAAAGAAATTCTTGGCAGGTGTAGGTGCACAATACGAATCTGAAGTTGTATACCACAGCTTAAGAGAAGATTTGGCAAAACAAGGTGTTCTCTTTTTAGATACTGATGCAGCTCTAAAAGAACATCCTGAAATTTTCAAAAAATATTTTGGAAAAGTTATTCCTCCAGAGGATAACAAATTTGCTGCACTCAACAGTGCAGTTTGGAGTGGTGGTTCATTCATTTATGTTCCACCTGGTGTCAAAGTAGACATGCCACTTCAAGCATATTTTAGAATTAATGCTGAAAACATTGGTCAATTTGAAAGAACACTGATTATTGTTGATGAAGGTGCAGACGTACATTACATTGAAGGCTGTACTGCTCCTGTTTACTCTTCAGAGTCATTACACTCTGCAGTTGTTGAACTAGTTGCACACAAAGATGCACATCTGAGATATACAACAATACAAAACTGGAGTAACGACGTTTACAATCTCGTAACAAAACGTGCTTATGCATATGAAGGTGCAACCGTTGAATGGATTGATGGAAACATTGGAAGTAAACTTACAATGAAATATCCTGGAGTCTACCTTATGGGCGAACGTGCTTATGGTGAAACTCTTTCTATTGCATTTGCTGGAAAAGGTCAACACCAAGATACTGGTGCAAAAATGGTTCACATGGCACCAAATACTACGTCTAAGATTACCTCTAAATCTGTAAGTAGATTAGATGGACGTTCCACCTACAGAGGATTACTAAATGTAGCAAAAGGCGCTACCAATGTAAAATCTACTGTAAGATGCGATGCACTGCTTCTTGATGATACATCAAAGACTGACACTTATCCATACATGGAAATCAATCAAGAAGATGCAACAATCACTCACGAAGCAACTGTTGGAAAAATTGGTGATGAACAAATTTTCTATCTGATGACTAGAGGATTTACTGAGGAAGAGGCATTGTCCTTAATTGTAAACGGATTCATGGAACCATTTACCAAAGAACTTCCAATGGAATATGCAGTTGAGTTAAATCGTTTGATTAAACTTGAGATGGATGATTCTGTAGGATAGAGTCTATGTATGTGGTAAAATGTCTCAAGAAATACTATCTAAAATTGATGAATCTCATATCGATGAAATATCTTCATCAAGAAATGAACCTGATTGGCTGAAAAACTACCGAAAAAACTCTCTCTCGATTTACGCAACTCTTCCAATTGAGATATCTCCACTTTATAACAAATACACTGATGCAAAAAGACTAAATCCTGAAAAAATCTCAATCGCATCTTCAACAAAAGACACAATTCCTGATTTTCTTCAAAGAAGATTGAGTGAATTAGAAAATGAAATCTGTATTATTCAGATCGGTACCAACATACACAGAATTAACCTTCCTGATGATCTAAAATCAAAAGGATTGGTGATATCCTCCATCTCTGATGCAATTCAAAATAATTTTGAACTAGTAAAAAAAGCACTAGAATCATCAAATTCCAATGATGATAAATTCACAGCACTAAACAATGCAGCTTTTAATTCTGGTGTTTTCATTCATATTCCAAAAAATATTGTCATTGAAAAACCAATTCACTTCCTATCTTGTTTATCTGATGATGGATTATCTACCATCTCTAGAAATATCATTTTTGCAGATGAAAGCAGTAAAGCATCTGTTGTTCAAGAATTGTACTCATCAAAATCTGAAAATCAACAGGCTTATCTTGAGTTACTCAACACAAATGTTGCTGCAAATGCAGAACTAAACATTACTACTCTACAAATGATGGATCAAAGTTCTGTCAACTTTTCCACTAGAAGAACAGATATGGCACAAGATTCCAAAGTTAATTGGTATTCTGGTCTTTTCGGATCTGTATTGTCCCGATATAAAATAGATTATTATCTAAATGGGACTGGAGCTACATCAAACGAATCTGAAGTTGTATTTGGAAATAATGATCAACATTTTGATATTCAAACAAACATGAATCACCAAAGTCCTTCTACTGAAGCAAGAGTCGTAGAAAAATCTATTCTCAGAAACAGGTCAAAATCTCTTTTCAAAGGAATGATTAGAATCAAAGAAAACGCCGCAAAATCAAATTCATTCTTGTCTGGACGCTCTATTCTCTTAGATAAGAATGCAAAATCTGATGCCATTCCAGGACTGGAAATTTTTACAAATGATGTCAAAGCAACCCACTCAGCATCAGTTGCACAAATAGATGAGGAACAAATTTTCTATCTCAAGACTAGGTGTTTGAGTCATGAGGAAGCTGAAAGAACCATTGTTGAAGGCTTTTTAGAACCGTTATCAAGAAAAATGTCTTTTCAAGTAAGAGCTTGGATTTCGTATCTTATTGAATCAAAGTGGGAGAACCGCGAATTAACAATTAACACGGATGAAGAACTTGCCAAATTTGTAGAAATCGAAGAAACCAGGTATAATGAAGATGCTGAAATTGAACAACATTACAAATACAGATGAAAGGAGAAATTAGACATTGCAAAGTACTCAATCATCATTTGAAAATTTGAGAAAAGATTTCCCAATACTTAAGAGAACTGTAAGGGATAACAAACACCTAGTTTATCTCGATAATGCATCAACTACCCAAAAACCAAATCAAGTAATTGACGCAATTACTGATTATTATCAAAATCATAATGCGAATATCCACAGAGCAGTTTATGCACTTGCAGAAGAAGCAACTGAAGCTTATGAGAGCACTAGAGATAAAATTGCAAACTTTGTTAACATAAAAGATAGACAAGAAATAATCTTCGTTAGAGGAACTACAGAAGCAATTAATCTTGTAGCTTATGCATGGGGTAGAACTCATATCAATGAAGGTGATGTTATTGTCACAACTGAATATGAGCACCATAGTAACATTGTACCCTGGCAACTTCTTACACAAGAAAAACATGCCAAATTAGAATATATTGGAATGGATGATGATGGTGAACTAATTCTAGAAGATCTTGATAAATATCTGGCATCTGGAAAGGTAAAACTTGTTACCTTTAGTCTAATGTCAAATGTACTTGGTACAATCACCGATGCCAAAAAAATTATTGAAAAATGTAAGGCTGCAGGTGTTCCAACTTTAATTGATGGGGCCCAAGCTGTTCCTCACATGAAAGTTGACCTCCAAGATTTAGGATGTGACTTCTTTGCGTTTTCTGGTCACAAAATGCTTGGTCCAACTGGAATTGGTGTTTTATGGGTCAGAAAAACTGTACTTGATACCATGAGTCCATTTCATGGTGGCGGTGATATGATTAGAGAAGTCCACAAATATGAGACTACTTGGAATGATCTTCCTTACAAATTTGAAGCTGGAACTCCTAACATTGCAGATGTTGTTGGATTAGGTGCTGCAATTGATTATCTAACTAAAATTGGAATGGATAACATTCGTGAACACGAAATTGAATTAACAAAATATGCAATTGAAAAATTATCTAATGTCAAAGGACTTCAAATATACGGAACTAAAGATATTGCAAAAAGAGGTGGTGTCATTTCATTTAATTTTGCAGATGTACATCCACATGATGTTGCACAAATAATTGATGAAGAAGGAATTGCAGTTCGTTCTGGTCATCATTGTGCTCAGGTATTGATGGAGAGACTAAATGTTGCAGCTACATCAAGAGCTAGTTTCTACATTTACAATACTAAAGAAGATATTGATATACTTGTAAATTCATTAAATACCGTGGCAAAGGTGTTCAAGTTATGAGTAGTAATGCTGACATTTACCATGAAATGATTGTAGATTATTCTAGAAATCCTGTAAACTATGGAAAAATAGAAGATCATGATGTAACATTTCATGATTCAAATCCATTATGTGGGGATAGTATAGATATTGATATGAAAATTGACGACAACAAAGTAACTGATATTAAATTCCATGGAAAAGGATGTGCAATTTGCATGGCTTGCTCTTCTGTTTTAACTGAAATCACTAAAGGAAAAAGCCTTGAAGATGTTCGAAACATTGAAAAAAATGATGTTCTAAGTGAATTGGGACTAGAACACTTACAAGCAGTTAGAATCAAGTGTGCCTTACTTTCTCTCAAAGTATTGAAATCTGCTCTTTACACCTACATTGGAAAACATCTTGAAAATTCAGAAGATGTTGATAAACTGAAAGAAGAGGCAGCCAATCTGTACTAACATGAGTTTTACGCCTACAACTCCAGTTGAAATACAAATTCGAAAAATAATTTTTGAAAAATTTAATGAAGTTGATAATGTCTTTACAAACGATTCAATATTTGAAATCCTAAAAGAAAATGGCGATATTGATCCGTCATGGATTATTGATGACATTGAAAGTTTTGTCAATGAACTATGTGATTCTGGACTTGCAAGAAATGTTGCTCAGAATTTTACAACAATTCATCTAAAACTGTTTGATACTGTTGAAAAACTACATTGTAATTCGTGTAATCATGATGCTTATCTTGGAAAATCTGAAGAAAGAACTTGTCCTAACTCTTCTTGTAAATCAACTATTTGATCTTTGTCTAACTGCAGCATCTTCTAGTGCTTTGATCATTGGTAGTTTTTCACCTGTTAGATATAGTACCAATGCTCCACCTGCAGTACTGATGTGGTTGATTTTTTCAGCCAATCCTTCTTGTCTAAGTGCTGTAGTCAGATGTCCTCCACTAACAATTGTTGTTGCCATTGAATTTGCTACTGCTGTAAGTAATGATTTTGTTCCGTATCTAAAATTTTCTTTTTCAAAAAAACCTGCTGGTCCACTGATAAAAACGGTTCCTGCACCTGCAATTAATTTTGAATAATACTCTACTGTTTTTGGACCCAGATCAAAAATTTTATCTCCCTTTCCCATCTCTCTGACATCCATTTCTACTCTTTCACCATCTTTGTCAATTGCAATGTCTACTGGTGTTGCAAAGACATCTGGATACTCTCCTATCAATGTGTGAGCTTTTGCAACAACTTCTTCTTCTCTTTTAATACCTAGTGAAGATTTGATCCTTGCCTGTGCGCGCATGAACACATTTCCGATTAATCCAGTTAGTAAGACATGATCTGCTCTTCCATTTTGAATAAGTAATTTGATTGCTTCTAGCCTATCTGGAACTTTGGAACCACCTAAAACTATCACATGAGGTGCTTTTGCAACCGTCATTATTTCATCAAGGTTTCTAACTTCTCTTTCTACAATTCTACCTGCACATGCAGGCAACACTTGTGGAAACCCAACAATAGATGGATGTGATCTGTGTGCACTTGGAAAAGAATCTAAAACACAGAGATCAAACAATTTTGCTAATCTTGACACCATGATTGTTTTTGCGGCATTCTCTGGAGTGAACTCATAGTTTTCTTCAGCGCATAATCTTAGATTATCTAAAAGTAAAATATCTCCATTTTGTAAATTTTTGATTGCGTTTTGTGCGGCTTCTCCAATTACATCTTCAACATATTTTATTTCACGATTCATTAATTTTTCTAGAACTTTTGCATGTTTGTCCATCCCAGTATAATCATTATTTCCAACTCTTCCTTGATGTGAAGCAACAACTACTTTGGCATCTTTCAAAGATTGCAATGTCTCAATGGCTTCCTCAATTCTTTTTGTACCTGAAATCTCCATTGTTTCAGGATCTATTGGACAATTCATATCCACTCTCAAAAAAACAGTTTTACCCTTTAAGTCAAAATCATCTAATGTGAGCACCTTCACGACCTTTCTATTCTACACTTGGTTAAATTCTTTGAGCCGATCAGAATTTTCACTAAACCTTATTTTTTAAAATTGATTTCTAAAATTTATCTATTAACAAAAATTAAAAGATACATGTATGGAGTTAGATTAATTGCAAAGCTGGCTATTTGATATTAGGTCTCGTTCATTTGTATTCCTAACAATTTTATTTTTGATTCTAACTGCATTAGTATACTATCAAATCACTGAAAGTTTTGATCAAATCATAATATTATTTTTTTCTGAAAGTGTTGGAAATCCAACCTTAGACATCCTAATGCAGTATATCACAGAAAGTGGCGATGTCTTCAACATGATGGTTTTTGGAATTATTATGTTGATTATTCCAAAAACGAGGAGAATAGGAATTACTCTTATGATATTGATTGTATTGTCAACCCTGCTTACTGGATACATAAAATGTGGAATTGACCGAGAAAGACCTGATTTTGATTATGAGGGCGTAGAATTTCCTGTAACAATTAGCCAAGATACCTTTGCGTTATTTTGTGAAGGTGGGTTTGATGCATCATATCCATCTGGTCATGCTGCTAGAGCCATGATATTTGGAATTATCTTGGGATATGCCCTGTCTGAGCGATTCCCTAGAGGAGCATATTTGATGTTCTTGTATCCACTCCTCATCTCACTAAGTCGAATGTATGTGTTGCAGCACTATCCAATGGATGTGGTAGGTGGAACTGTTATTGGAATAATGCTCGCCGGTGTAATGGCTAACAGAACAAAACTTTACAAAATTTTTGAAAAATCAAAAACCTAATTCTGTTAAAGCTGAATTACTAATCAAAACAATAGCATAATGTTCATCATCGTGGTGATATGTCCAATATCTTATATCTCGAATCTCATTTTTTTGTCTTAATCCATGAGTTACACCTGTTGTAACGGCGTATCCAATTCTTTTCGCAATTTTAGAATCTTTTGGCATCAAAACCCTAAACCCGTCTTTTTTATTCTGAAATCCTTTGTTAACCATTTCCTCCACCGCCATGTATGCATCTTTTTCATCTTTTAGATCATATGTTTTTGAAACTGGCAGGTCTTTAGGGTGAAAATCCATATTATTGGTCATATTTCTTGACTAATATTTTTTAAAAAAATATTATTTGCGATCAATGTAAGTTAATTTTCTTAACCGGTAAGTCAAATCATGATTATATTAACAACTTAATCGGCTCTTTTGATTTGAATCAATTATTGGCATCATTAGAAAATACAGTTTTACAATTACGTAAAAAACAACAGGAAGCAACAAAACTACGAAAAAAAGCAGAAAATCAACTTAAACAAGTTCTTTCAACCCAAAGAAGGTCAATATCTGGTCTTAATACAATTGATCGAAAAATTGAATCTGAGAAAGAAGATGTTTCCGACGTTTCAAGTATTTTGAATCAAAAAAATTCTCAATTAGAAAGTATTGAAAGATTAATTCATGCTGCTGAAGAACGTCTTAATAGAGAAAAAGAGACTATAGAGCAAACAGAACATGAAATTGAATTTTCTGAAAATCCTGAAGAAAAACAATATGCTGAATCTCGACTACGCTCATTAAAAGACCATGTAGAAGAACTGACTGCTCAAATCGCCAGTAGAAAAAAAACTGCAAAAAAAATTACTGAAGATGTTGCCAAATTTGATACCATAAAATCTAAGATTTCTAATAAAATTCAAAAGCAGTCTCAATCAAAACCATCCTTACGCGATACTATGGTTTCAAGTAAAAAAGATGCTCAAAAATTTGTAAAAGAATTAGAGATAAGGACAAAAGCTGAAGAATCTGCAAAGAATGCTTTAGAAAAGGCATCGTCAAAATTAAAAGAATTTTTGGCAAAGAAAAAAACTGCAACTAAAAAGAAAGCAACCAAAAAGAAACCAGCAAGAAAAACTGCAACTAAAAAGAAAGCAACCAAAAAGAAACCAGCAAGAAAAACTGCAACTAAAAAGAAAGCAACCAAAAAGAAACCAGCAAGAAAAACTGCAACTAAAAAGAAAGCAACCAAAAAGAAACCAGCAAGAA
>JAJETY010000005.1 GCA_021268355.1 Candidatus Nitrosopumilus sp.
GAAGAAAAGAAAAGGGTTTTTTCTATTCGTTGACGTATGCTCTCTCGCCGTGTTGTGCTAAATCGAGACCAATCTCCTCTTCTTTAGGAGTGACTCTGATTCCGCCAGGCCATACTGCATCCATTATTTTGAGGATTACAATGGTTACACCAAATGCATATCCTATTGAGACTGCAGCTGCAATGATACTGATTGCTTGTTGCTCCATTCCTTCTGGAGTTCCAGTCCATGCACCAATACCGTCTCCGGTATCCCAAATGTGTGGACTTGCTAATGTACCAGTCAAGATTGCACCTGTAAGACCACCCATTCCATGTATTCCCCATACATCTAATGCGTCATCCCACTTTCTTGCGTTCTTGAATGCTACACATGCATAACAAACTGTACCTGCGGCAATTCCCATAATGATTGCAGCCATTGGACCTACCCAACCTGAAGCTGGAGTGATTGTTACCAATCCTGCTACTGCACCTGATGCTGCACCAACAATACTTGGTTTTCCTGTATGTGCCCATGACATCAAGACCCAAGTAACTGCGGCCATACCAGTTGCGGTATTTGTAACAGTCCATGCGCTGACGGTAATGCCGTCTACCATTGCTTCACTACCTGCGTTAAAGCCAAACCAGCCAAACCAGAGGATACTTGAACCAAGTACCACCATTGGGATGTTGTGTGGCTCCATTGGCACTTTGCCATATCCAAGTCTTCTGCCAAGGACTAAGGCTCCAGCCAATGCTGCAAATCCTGAAGAAATGTGTACTACAGTACCACCAGCAAAGTCTAATGCATGCGATGGAGACAAGTCTGGATCAAGGTCTAATGCCCCGTTTCCTATGAAACCACCTCCCCAGACCCAGTGTGCAATTGGGTCGTAAACGAAGGTACCCCATAAGAGTACGAATATGACTAGTGCACTGAATTTGATTCTATCAATCAAACCACCAATGATAAGAATTGGTGTAATGATGGCAAAAGTTCCTTGGAACATTGCAAACATTTGGTGAGGAATAGTTCCTGGCCAACCTTGACTACAATATTCACCATCTACCATCGATTGCATTTGATAGGCTGCTGACCATGTATCACCACATGGACCTACTTCACCCAAGGGTGCATAGTGAGAAACCATGTTAAATCCAGCATAATCTAGACTTCCCATGAAATTGTTTGCGCCTTCATCTGCGTTTGGTGCAAATGCTAGTGAGTAACCCCATAGTACCCATTGAACTGACATGAGTCCCATAACAATGAGAGTCATACCAAGAACGTTGACGATGTTCTTTGATCTGGCTAAACCGCCATAAAAGAAACCGACACCTGGAGACATAAGGAGTACGAATGATGTTGCTGTAAGCATCCAGGCAGTATCACCAGTGTCAATGAGACATGGTAGATAAGTGCCATCGCCATTATCAATCCAACATTCGTTAGGGTTACCAGTGTAAATTCCACTGGTTCCTTTTACATATCCGTCCATACCATCTTCAACACTTTGTGCATATGCCTGAGACATTGCACCTGCTGCTGTGATGGATACTGCGGCTACAAGTAATAGAGCATACTTGTAGTTCCTAGAATTCATTGAATTTATCGAAAGTGGATTTTATTTAAGGGTATGAGACAAAAAAATCATTATAAATGAAAATTATTATATTTTAGTATATTCTGATAGTATCATAAAATATAGGAATTATGTTATAGGTGTGAATAATGGGTAAGTCAGAAACAAAACTAGCAATTTTTGATACATTCAAGACAAAGGATGAAGAGCTTACAGGAGAGGCACAAAGACAAAGAGCAATTATTGGAATTCTTGCAAGTGACGCAAATGCTGCTGAAAGAACCAGAACAGGAATTTCACAAAAAATGGCTAAAAAACAAGGTATTCCATGGAAGAATATCTATTCAGGAATTTTCAGAGACCTAGATGAAATACTTCTACCAATGGAAATAGCTGAAGAAGATGGCAGGTTACCTCTACTTAGAGGTCCCAAAGCTCTTCAAGAGAAAGGGATTCCATATTATCATCTCACAAAAAAAGGGGTTTTGATCGCTCTTTCAATTAGTGATATCAAAAATAGAGAAAAATTGCTAAAAGAGTTATTTTCAAAATCAGAATCTGGAGAAAAAGAATTTGAGAAAATCCTATCTAGTCTATTAGAAAATAGTCCAAAATTTGCATACTCTATTTTCCAAAAATATGTCAAGGCATTTTGTGATAATAAGATCAAGGAATTGCTCCCATTTGATCTCACAAAATTGAGGGATATTTCAGATGAATCACTGGCTATTCAAAAGGAGATTCTGGTAGCTTTTGTCAAACTCTCAAAGCAAGAAAAAGAAGATGCCATCAAATTTCTGGATAAAATTACCTAGAATTTGTTCCTGCCTAGATCGCCAAACATTAAAATCCGTTACTCTTAAACGATTTTCAAATGGGTAAGAACGTCTACGCATCAGTGAAATCATACAGCCAAAGAGGAAAATTACTCAATAGGGCTGATTTTCAGACACTAGCAGAATCAAGAGATCTTGATGAATTTATGACCAGAATAAAAAATACTGTTTACGGAGATTCAATAAATGATGTTCAAAAACCATACACTTCACAGGGAATAGAATCAGCCCTTAGAGGACAACTAGCCGATGTTCATTACTCCATAGCAAAAACTGCAGGAGACTCTGATATTCTTGATGCATATTATATGAAATTCATTATCTCAAATCTAAAATTAATTCTCAAAGGAAAGGTCTTAGGAAAAACACAAGAAGAGATTGAGAGTCACATCAATCTTCGTGCAGAAGAACTAGTCAAACAAAGAGATGTCATCATCAAATCTCTTGTTGCAAAAGATCTTGAAGAAGCAGTTGCAAGTTTAAACTCAGTTCAATTTGGAGATGAGATTGCAAAGGCTGCAACACTATACAATGAAACAAAGAACATTCAGGTCTTTGACACATATTTTGATAAAATTTTGTACCAACAATTAGGACGTGCTCTAAAGAACACAAGAGACAGAGATGTCATAAAGATAGTTGGAATGGATGTTGACTTTTACAATCTTCTTAGTGTAATTAGAGGAAAATTCTGGGGATTAGAAGAATCACAAATTCTAGATTTGATTGTGACTCAAACTCCAACAGTACCAAGAGAACTTCTTGGAAGAATGATGACAACTGGTTCAGTCAGAGATGCATTAAATGAGCTTGCCACAACCAAATACAAAGACATGATTCCACAGATGGATAATGAGTTAGATGCAGTTGCCGCATTTGAAAGGGCATTTGAGATGAGCATTTACCATTCATCTGCTAGAGCATTTACCAAGATGTTTAGTTTTGCAACAATTATTGGAATCACAAAACTAACAGGATTTGAAGTAAGGAATTTGGCTGCAATTGCATATGCAGTAGAGCAAAAAATCCCTACAGAGACAACAATGTCAAAATTGATTCTTGAAGAAGAATAGAACTAAAATGATTAGATTTCCAAAGAAGAAAAACGAGATAACAACAGAGACAGTAATCAATACTATTTGGGTTAGTGCATTTATGGCCATGATTTTCTCATTGCCACCTTTAGCACTGTTTTTGGGAATTTATTTTTGGGCAGGTGAACTAGTCATAGGCGCAGTAGTTGGCTTTGGAGTACATTTTGTAACATTAGCATTTGCAGGTAAAATCTCTAAATTTTTGACCAACATAATGAGTTAACCTATAAGGATCGAATAATCAAAGTGATATACCATGATGGGAGATAGAGATTTTCGAACAACTATTCAAAACGCCATAAAATCAATTGGAAACGAATTAGAAATCGACATAGATTCTAAGAACTTTGAAACTATCCATCTCCAAGAAGTAGTTAGATGTATGAGACGTTCATACTATGACAGAGTAGAACCTCTAGAAATTGAAAGGAGAGGATTCAATGAGCTTCTTTCTGGATTATTGAGAAAATTGGAGTATGGTAGCAATCCAAAGGATTTTGAAATCAACGAGATCAAACTTCGAGGACAAGCAGATATGATTGTAGATGATGCAATTCTCCTATTCAGATCAGCAACTGAAGAATTGGAAAATCCTCATGCTAGTGATGTACTTTATCTTAATGCATGCATGTGGATATATGACAAAGAAGATGGAATGGTTGTCTACATCACAGGAGATAGAAAAGAATCAACATTTTCACTAACTCGTAACAAAAAGATGTTTGAAGATACTATTCGCAGGGTTCGAGTTTTAAACAATCTTCTCAAAGAGGGAAAAACACCCATCTTAGAGCCATCTGCAGAATGTACTGAATGTCAATATTATGAGAGATGTTACACAAAGAGAAAAAACACTAAACAGACATCTCTTGCTGAAATGCTAGGACTTGGCAAACAAGACTAGTTAGATAAATGAAAAATATTGTAAAGGAAAAATTCCTTTTTGTTTAATCTAGTGGTTCTGGGTGTCCTTTACCACGAAGAGCGAAACACACTACTGCTAGTGCTATTGCGACTCCTGCTGCTGCGCCATATGCGGCCATTCCTGCTTCTGCCATTTGATAAAATGAAAATGAAATCGCTTTTATAATTTTGCCAATATTTTTCTCTTAAAAACAAAATATCATAATTTTGTAATTTTATGATACTATTGAGTAAACTCGAATACTAGCTCATTTTCCTGACCACTAGTCATTGAACTCAAATTGTAAAACACAACACCTGAAACTTTCCAAGTATTGGTATTTGATTCAAAATTAGACCATAGTTCAGGAGTGTTTCCAGAATTTCTTAAAACAATCTCATCTCGTAAAATGATAGAGTTTCCACCAAGCAGAGTATAGTAATTTGAGCCAAATTCGACCATTCCTTCAGCTCTATGTCCAATTTGTCCACCTCCTAGTTGTTCAGATTGAGAATATCCTGTTTCATACAATTGGTAATCCATAGTTGTTACAATCATAGAACGATCATTTGGATTTTTTATTTCAAATGCAATATCAATTGTTGCTGAACGTTCTGATATTTTTGAGACATTAATTTCTTCTAGTTCAATTTCAATTGGTCTAATTTCTGAAACTTCCGAATTTGCAGAAGGTTGTGTAGTAGATTCTAGATCAATGGAAGGTCCCATTATCAAAATTCCGCCTAATACTGCGGCAAGAGCAGCTACTGCAACGCCGACGAAAATTTTTGGATTCATGATTTTTCTATCTCCTTAGATTTCTTAAATGTTGAGATAGTTATTATACCATTGGGGGGGAGAAAAATTATGCAGTATTTCCAAGCAGTTCAACAAGGCAAACAAAGAGCAGGCAAGTCTCAAATGAAGATGTTTGAAGTCGCAGGATTTGGAATGTTGACATTGACTACAAAAAAAGTAGATGGTAACTTTCAGCCAGTAGGGGAAGAGGATTTTACTGCCGTAATCAATTCAGAAGAAGGATTCGTTGCCATAATTGTGGACAAAGATGGATACACAAAAGCTCAATCAAAAGCATTAGAGAAAGAAGAGGCTCTATCAATTTACAAAAAACTCAGAGAATCAGGAATAGACGAATATGAAGGAAAAGAGATTCAGATCTGGTCTCAAACTAGACCTACAATTCAAAATGAATCATAAAATTATTTTGTTGGAATAATTATCTCTGTTCCCAAATTGCCACCTTTGATGGCTTTTTCAATGATTTTAGGACTAGCTTTAAGAATTCTTGTTTTAATTTTTGAACGCTCAATAATTTTTAGTGCAACAATGTCCATCAGATCATATCCCCCTGCTACTGAATCCTCATGAACCAGCATATTTTTGAGATTTTTCAGTTCAATTCGTTTGAATTTTTTTGCATTTTTGAATTTGTTTGGATCCATATCATAAACTCCATCAACATCAGTGGCATTAAGAAATTGTTCAGCCCTTACTTTTTCTGCAATTAGTGCAGCAGTCCCATTAGTGCTTTGACCAGGATGAAGTCCTCCAGCAACCACAATTAATCCATCATCAACGGCATGTCTAACTTCTTGAAGAGTGGTTGGAGGATGAGAATATGCTTTATTTTTTAAGGCATAGATCAATAGTTTTGCATTTAATCTTGAAATCTCAATTCCTAATTCATCCAAAGTGGACTCATCCGCACCAGAGGATCTTGCGTGATTAATGTAATGCCTGGCAATGTTTCCGCCTCCAGCTACAATTATTGGTTGACAAACCTTGCTGAGCTTAACCAAAAATTCTGCCCAGTCTTTTAGAAGTTTAACATTATCCATGGCAAAAACTCTACCAGATAATTTGATTACAATTATTTTTTTCACTCTAGTTCACCAATGATTGATTTTGCGGCAATTTCAACTTTTTTTCTATTTTTTTGATGGGTATAGATTCGAAGAATATTCATGAAGCCTGAAATTGCCGAAACTACAGGAATTTTAGAAATTGGCATCTCAATTGCCGAAGATTTGCCGCCTTCATGTGTAGTCAAGATAACAGATTTGGACTCGTTTTTTGAAGGTGCCAGTGGAATTGAGGGAGTTACTGAACTATCAACAAAAATCTCAGTTTCTTCAACTTTAGATTTTTTAGAAATCGCAGTTCTGATTTCATCTGTTTTTATTTTTTTGAGGTTTTTTCTACTAGTCAAAATACTCTCAAATACACATTTTAACAATTTTCTATTTTGATAGTCTTGTGCAAATTTTCTTGCTTGTTTTAGTTTGGAGGATTTAGATGAAATTAGGGATGATAGAATGTGTTCATCTGTAAGTTTTACAAATTCATTGAGATTAAAAGTAGAAAATCCAAATTCATCATCAGATGATCTTAGTGCTTCAAGTAACATTACTTCTGCAGCTCTAACAGTTTTGTGAAAATACACTGCTTTGAACATTTGATACCTGGAATGCATCATTGATTCAAAAGAATAAAGAGCTGAACGCTCTAAAGCAAGTTTCTTTTTATTAACATCAAGGGATTGTGTGATTCTTTTATGATCAATTTTTGCATGTTCTGCTCCTGTAAAGTAACCATCCCTAAGCAAATAATCCATCATGTCTGCACTAAGTGCGCCTGAAACAATTTCATTTAGGTATTGAAATTTTGATTCTCCGAATGCAATTTTCGTAATCAATTTCTTGTCAAAACTATTCTTTTCCAGGATGTCACCAATTTCAGATTTTAAGATAATCTCTTTCCCAAAATCTTCATGAGAGATTTTCTTTTCTTGAATGATCTCTTCAAAAAGATGTGAAAATGGACCATGACCAATATCATGTAAGAGTCCTGCTAATCTAAGAATCTCAATATCATAAGATTTTACAAATCCTTTTTCACGCAGTGCAATACCTGCCTGGCTGGAAATATGCATGACTCCAAGTGAATGTTCAAATCTTGTATGTTGAGCTGCGGGGTATGTTAAATGTGCACCAGATAATTGTCTAATTCTTCTTAATCTCTGAAAAATAGGATTGTCAATGATAGATAATTCATGATCATAGACTCTAATAAAATCATGAATCGGATCTATTATGTCTAGATAATTTTTTTTCATAATCCTATTTTCTTTGAAAATGTTCTCATAATGTCTTCATGAACATCTACTTTAGATTTTGATGCATCAATAATTTTCCAGTGTTTTTTCTTTGCAGTACTTTTATAGATTTTAGAGATCTTTCTGAAAAATTCTTCATTTTTCTCAAATTTATCCCGATTGGTTTTTTGTCTCTTGAAGGATTCCTTTTGTGTTACATCAAGTAGAATTACAAGATCAGCTTTAGGTAATCCTGCATCTAAATTCTCGAGCCATTTTTCCTTCATTCCATTTGCTAAACCATAGACTATGTTTGAATGATAATATCTATTCATAATGAGAACAGAATTTTTTTCATGTGCAGCAATTATTTCATCTAGTTTTTCCCATCTATTTGCAGATAAAAGACAGTGAATCACTTGTGGTGGGAATTTTCTTTCACCATCAAGATATTTCCGAATTTCTTTTCCAACAGGTGTTTTGTAATCTGGAAAATGAAATAATTTAGTTTTGATTTTCCTTTTTTTGAGTGCTTTTTCTAACATAGTAGATTGGGTTAATTTTCCTGCCTGATCTCCACCTTCAATTACAATTATCATAAGTTACCAAAACAGAGAAATTAATCGATTAAAAATCTATCAAAATTGTTAATTTGGAATTTACGAATTGTTTAATATCTTCAAAAAAAAATCAAAATATGGCTGAAGAATATTCATGTCCTTATTGTGAATCAATTTTTGAGAGCAAAGATGATCTTTCAAAGCATATTGATAGAATTCACGGTGATTCTGGACTTTTAGAAGGCTCAAGATCATCCTAAATTTTTTCTTTTTAGGAACAATTCTCTCAAGATTTATAACTAAAAATTTGTCACATAACTCGAAATGGGACTAGTAAAAGAAATGATGAAAGAGATTGGAAATAAATCAAGAGAATTTTACGAGTTTGTTTTACCACCAATGGATATGCATCTTAGTTCAGATCATCTCAAAGTAATTATTGACATTCCCGGATTTTCAAAAAAAGATATCAAACTCACGTTAACTGGAGATATTCTTTCAATCCAAGCATGTAAGGAAGTTAATGATAAAGAACATCAATCATTAGTATGTAAACAGCGACCAAACATCATTGATAAAAAAATAAGACTTCCAATTGACATTAAACATGGGGAAGAAAAAATAGATTCAGCAAAATATGAAGATGGTGTTCTAACTCTAATAATTCCCGTTGTTAAGAAGGGAAAAGATATCCCAATAGAATAAACTAAGATTTTCTAAAAATTGCAGAACAAACCATTATCAAACCAGATGTAATCATTCCAGATATTCCAAATACTTCATTTGTTTGGTATAACCATACTGAGCCAGTAAAAATTGCAGATGCAAAAATACTACCGCCAAGAAAAACCATAGGCCTTCTTTTCTGCATGGAAACTCTTGTTTCATCCATGAATCTTTCCATTTCAGGTCCTAATCTTAATGCAGATTCAATTGACTTTGAAAACTTGTCAAAGGATATCTTTAACTCGTCAACGTAAGCTTTTGGAATCATATTTTCTTCTTGAAGAATATTTTTTAGAACTTTGATAAATTTGAAATCAACATCATGTGTTTTGTAAATTCCCTCAATTATTGATGCCATTCTCATGTATAAAGCCAAATTCTTTGGTAAAACAAAAGGAAATTTGCTCATTGTTTGATTTGCAAGTTCCATTAAGCTTTGAACTTCCATTTCATCAGGCTTTTGTCCATACATTGCACCTATTGATAATTCAATTCCTTTTTCGATGACTTGACGGTTATATCCAGGAGTGAGCATTCCCAATTCTGCCATTGCATTGACTACCCTTGGAGGATTTCTTTCAACTAGTGCAAGGTAAAGTCGAATTAGCTTGTATCTAGTTTCATTATTTATTCGTCCAACCATTCCATAATCATATAGAATCAGCTTACCATCATCAGTAACTGATATGTTTCCTGGATGAGGGTCTGCATGAAAGAGTGAATTTTTCAAAAGCATTGTAAAAAATACCTTGTGAACATCAATTACGAGTTGTTCCCGATCTACACCTTTCTCATCAAGTGCTTGAACGTTTGTAACTTTGATTCCAGGGAGGTATTCCATAGTTAGAACATTTTTTGAGGAATAATCATCATAAACTTCTGGAACAATTACTTTATCATAATTCTCCATATCTTTTTTGATGGTTTTGAGATTTTCTGATTCATTTCTATAATCCATCTCTTCACGTATGGTTTCAATAAATTGTGAAAGCATTGCCTTTGCAGAATATCTAAGATTAGGATCAACAAATCTCAGAGCTAACGGTAGAATTCTCTTTAAGACCTTAAGATCTTCGCGTACTACATTTTCAATACCAGGTCTTTTCACTTTAATGACAATTTGCTGTCCAGAAATGGAGCCACGATATACTTGTCCTAGAGATGCACCAGATATAGAATTTGTATCAATATCATCAAATTTTTCATTGATTGGTCCTAGATCTTTTTCAATTATTGGTTTTACCTGCTCAAATGGTGCTGAAGGAACACTGTCTTGTAGTTTGGAAAGTTCTTCAAGATATGGTTGAGGAAGAATATCTGCTCGAGAAGATAGCCATTGTCCCAATTTAATATAGACTGGTCCTAAGGAAACAAAAGTATCAAGAGCCCTTCTTGCATTTTTTCTGAATTGTTCAGAATCAATTGTGTTTTTTTCTTGTTGTGTCCATTTTTTCCTATCTTTACGTAGAGCCAAAATAGATGGTAAAAGTTTGATCAGCACATAAATTGTTCTACCAGCAGACATGAGTTACTCCAAATAGTCTTTGATCTTTTTTGATGCAATGTATCCAATATATCCTGAAAGAATTGATGAAGTCAATCCGGATGTTAAAGAGAGTTTTTTTGAATTATTATTTAAAATAGTTCTTGCGATTTTAGAACTACCAAAAATTGCACAAGCTAAACCAATCAAAACTTCAGGCGCATCAAAAACTAAATGACCAATTGGATCCTTTCTTGGATCAATTCTATCAGTATGGACTAGAAATTTATCATCATATTCTCTAATGTGTAAATTTCCATAACGATATTGTTTTTGGGCACCATTTTTCTGACCCAGGATTGTTTCTTCAGCTCCTGTAATCATAAATTCACGTAATTCTTTTGGAACTTCAATCTCTTCACCAGGCATGATCGCAAGATCGAGTAATTGCTTATATTTTTAGTGTAAAAAATGCAATACTCAATTAATCTTTGAGCCTGTCTTTTGTGAAAATTACAAAACTAATTCCAAATGCAATGAGCATGCTGATACCAGTCACATATGCATAATTGAATTCTTCAGGATGTGTTTCTTGATGATAATTATTAATAAAAAATGTTACAACTAACAAAATAGATCCAATAATTGTAAGTTTTCTATGAGTTTCCACTATTCATGATTTTCATAGTTACTATATGAATTTAGAAAAATCAGTTATGTACTAATTAAACATAGAACAATACTATCTAGAAAAATTACCTTTGGATGGAGTTTCTAATCAATTATGATAAAGGTACAGAAATTAGAGTTAATTTTGTGATCAAGGATTAGATTCTATTTTAGATAACCTCTGGATAACTTGTTCTAGTTCTTCTTTATTATCATTGATTACACGTTTTACAACTTCTATTTCCTCATTGATTTGTTCCAATTGTTCATTATCAGAATTTTTAATTTGATTTTCCAGGTCAACAAGAATTTGTTGATTATATTGATTAATTTTTTCTAATTCATTTTTGTATTTCTCTAATTTGGCATATTGCTGGGAGATATCAGTAATTTCTGAAATTTCTATGGGTTCCTGGTTGATTATAAAACCTGAAATTGCTACAACGCTTCCAATTATCAAAACTGTTATGACAACAATAATGCTTAATCTCATTTTCAAACTACTTTAAATCTCAAATTAAATATTAAAAATTTAATTGCTGGCCTCAATTGCAGCTTTTTTGCGCTTACGCATAATGTAAATTCCGACACCAATGGCAATTGCAACTGTAATAATTATGACTGTAGAATCGGGTTCAGAATCATCCTCTTTTTCAGGTTCTGGAACAAAGATTGTTACATCATTTGTTAGAAAGAGTTCGTCTCTGACACCATCTTTGTATCTAATATTGATTGTAATTTCATGTTCACCATATCTAGGATCTCCATCAAATTCAATTGGAATGTTAAATGGTACAGGTGCATCCACTTCAATTTCGTCAATAAATTGAGTGTTTGATTTTATGTTCGAATTACCATTTGGTTTAATTGTAACAAATCCAAATAATCCATCCTCATTTCCTTCATTGATTATCTCTCCTACTACCATCTGAGAACCAGATAATTCAATTACATCAACATTGAAAAGCGTAAGATCGATCAAGCCTTTGATGTAAAAATCAACAATTTTTGAAATTGTTTGTTTATCACCATGAGCATTGTAGTATGATATCGAAAGAGGAATTCTAAGAGTGTCATCTTTCAATCCCTCAGGTACATAGACTGTAGCAGTAAGGTACCTAGATGATTTTGGATCAATATTTCCAACATCCCAATTAGATTCCAAAATTACAACGTTTTCAACGTTAGTTGTTGATGATGCTGTTGATACACGTTCTGTTTGTGTGTTAGATGAAACAATGTCTACACTGGAAATAGGTGCTGTGCCATCATTTGCAATTTCAATTACTACATTGTTTGTTCTAAGAGATGTAAGAAATGGCTCTAAAGCTCTTACATTTATGACACTGTCACCAGTAACTTTGAACTGAAAGTCTTCAAATGCAGTTCGAACACCAGATTCTCTCAATCTCGAATAATCAACTTTTACTGTACCTGGATATTGTTGAATATTGATATTTTTATCAATATTAACAAAGAATGTTAAATGAAAATTTTTCCCTGCTAAAGAATTTGAATCACTATCAGCTTTGATTATGGAACCTGGGCCATCAGAACTAGAAAAACCAAATGGCAAAGACAGTTGTCCCTTAATTCCTGTAATATCTTGAGTACCCACATTTGCAAATACAACGGTAAATGGTACATTACTATCACCTGCTTCAACTTCAATTTTTTGATCAAGGGTACCAAAGTATGCATCTAAGAATTTGACATCACCAAAGTCTCTTTCAAAGGGAGAATTACCAAACCCTCCTGAAACAATTTGACCATAGGAGTTTCCAAAAACAAGTGGAAACAAAGCAATTGCAAACAAAGGTAAAAGTAATTTTGGATTCATTTTGCTAAGACCTCCATGGATGGTTGATCTCCTTCAAATGCCTTCCCATCTTTAATTGTAATGACTTTATCAACATCTCCAAAATGTTGTCTGTCGTGAGTTACAATAATGAATGTTTGATTAAGTCTTTTTGCCATTGATTTCATTAAATGAACAATTGTATCAGATGTAACAGAATCAAGATTTCCAGTTGGCTCATCAGCTAAAACAATCGAAGGGTTATTGATTAGCCCTCTAGCAATTGCAGCTCTTTGTGCCTGACCTCCTGAGATTTTATTGGCAGGTTTGCTAATCTGATCCTCTAGTCCAACTGCTTTTAGTAAATCTCTTGCATCTTTTTCAGCTGTTTTGTTTGTACCACCAATCTGTCTTGGCAAAAGAACATTTTCTAAAACTGACAGATCTGTAAGTAAATTAGAAAATTGAAAGATAAAACCTAATTTCTTATTTCTAAATGAAGATATTTGATTATCATTTAGTTTAGTTGTATCTGTGCCATCAATGAAGATCTTTCCATTTGTTGGACGATCTAGTAATCCAATCATGTTAAGTAAAGTAGATTTTCCTGAACCTGAACTTCCAACAACTAAAACAAATTCACCTTGATTAATTGAAAAGGATACATTATCAAGAGCTTTTACTTTGTTTTCTCCTTCTCCGTAAATCTTGCTAAGATTGTTTATTTCAAGTACTTTAGACAGATCTCATCGCCTCCACAGGTAGTAACTTCGTTGCTCTGTATGATGGATAAAGGGATGCAATAATTGCTAAAATGAATGATGTTAAGGCAGTTTGAAAAATTTTAGCCCAATCATAACTAACTTCTAGAGGTAAACTGTTGTTAAATGACATTTTGGTCACATCGGCATAGAAGGTGTAAGATAATCCAGCTGCAGTTCCGGCACATGCACCAATTGCTCCAATTATCATACCCTGAAAAATAAAAATTATTAGTATATCTTTTCTTTTTGCACCAATTGATCTCATTACTCCAATCTCTCTGGTTTTTCCATTAACTAGCATCATCTGTATTGTAACAATTGCAAAAGCAGATGACATCATTCCAAAGTATCCAATCATGTTAATCATTGCAATTCCAGATCTAAATCCAGCTAGTTGTTGTTCTGCAGATTCTTCTATAGTTTCAGCTAAAAAGTCATCATTAGGAAAGGAACGTAAGAAAAATTCTTTCACTTCCAATGCCTTTGATGGATCATTGAGTTTTACCATAAAAGATCCAGTATCGCCCTGTCTTTTCATCATATCACGCAAGGTATCAATGTGAATCACTGCGGTATAATCAAATCCTTGTCCTCCAGGGGATTTTGCAATTCCTGAAACAGTAAATCGCCTAACTTGATCTTCTCCATATCTATCTTTAACTAGAACTTTAACACTATCTCCAACTTGAGCTCCTCCAAGGTCTCTTGCTACATTAGAACCTAAAACAATTGAATTTCTAGAGAAAACATAAGTTCCATCTGCAACTGTTTCATGAACAGTGGATGCTCTAATATCTCTAAATGGATCTACACCAACAATTGGAACCCTGCTTTCTTCAATTAATTTTCCATTTTTTGTCATGTTCATTTCAGCAGTTGATGAAAGCCGCGGTGTAGCCGCCTCTACATATGGAATTCTTTCAAACCAGGAGACTATGGACAAATCTGATTTATCGATATAGTCTACTTCATCAGTAACAAGAATATCACCATTTCTGTAATCACTGATGTCTCTAACAATTGCATCAAACAATCCTTGAAATATTACAAAATTTACATGAATTACTAAAATTCCAATTGTCACAGCTAAAACTGCCCCAATAAGACTCCCTTTTTTGTTGAATAGCATTCTTTTTGCTAATCTAAGTCTGTATTCCACAAGAACTATCAAAAAGTCTAATATTTAATGTCTATTGTATATAGTGGTAACATTACAGACAATTTTATATGATATCAGTTTTTTATGAATTGCAGAAAAGCGTTGGAGATGATAAATTGGACAATTTAGACATGAAAATTTTGAGTAGATTGCTCAATAATTGCAGGGAATCAGACAGACAAATTGGAAAAGAATTAGGAATTTCTGGAGGAGCCGTAAGAGTAAGAATAAAAAAAATGCAAGAAAGTGGAGTTATTGAAAAATTTTTCCTAAAAATTGAACCCCCTGTTTTAGGAAATGGTGTTTTGTACTTTGTAATATCAGGAGAAAATATTCAAGAAATTTTAGAACAGGTCAGTTTAGTTGGAGAACCCTACATTGTTGTGCCATGTGTTGGAGGAGTAACAGTTTGTGGCATAGTCATTAAAGAAAATCTAGATAAAAAAATTGATCTAGCAAAAAAATTAATGAAAGATATTAGAGTATTATCAATTTTTGAAGCTGAAAGTTCAGATTTTAATTCCAATTTAACAAAAACTGATTTAGAAATTTTAGAAGAATTAATCAAAGAACCAAGACAAAAAATTGAAAAAATTGCAAAGAGTACAGATCTATCAACTAAAACCATTACACGATGTATTGAAAAATTATATGATAATGAAGGTTTTCAATTTACTTTAAATTATGACCCAACAAAAATTGAAGATTTTATTCCACATGCAATACTATTATGGATAAATGGAGATTTAAAAGATACATTAAGAAAGTTGAATGATACATTTTCAGATTCATATTTACAAATTCCTTTTATTGCAAAAAATCAAATTGTTTTATTTTTGTATAGTGATAGTATATTCAAAATGGATGAATTAACACAAAAAGTAAGAACAACTAAAAATATAAAATCAGCTGATCTTTTTATTCCTAAAAAAATCTCATTTTATACAAATTGGATTAAAAAACTAATTGAAGAATCTAAAAAATCTCCAAAATTACATCTAACATATCAAACAAATTAAATAATAATAATTTCTTGAAAATTATATGAAGAAGAAAAAGATCTATGACGGTAAAATATTAGGTCTTAGTGTTTATGAAGGAAAAATTGAAGGTAGAAAAGTAAAACGGGAAATGATAGAACATAGAGGCGCTGCTGCGATGCTTGCTTTTGATGAAGATAAAAAAGTGATTTTAGTTAAACAGCATAGATTTCCGCATGGGTATGTTCTTGAGATACCAGCAGGAACTCTAGAAAAAGGAGAAGAACCTATCAAGTGTGCATTTAGAGAATTAGAAGAAGAAACAGGATACAGAGCAAAGAAAATGACGCCTCTAATCACCTTCTATCCATCAATCGGTTACAATACAGAAATAATACATTGCTTTGTAGCGTCAGGATTGAAGAAAATTGCAGATTTGAAACTTGATGAAGATGAGATTCTCTCAGTTGAAAAAGTAGATATGAAAAAACTACTCAATATGATAAAATCTGGAAAGATCCAAGATTCAAAGACAATCTGTGCAGTATTAACATACGCTACAAAAAAGATGACATACTAATTATTCATTATATATTGGTTGAACAAGATCTGCAACATCAGCCCAAGATTGAGCAACTCTTTCAAACATATACAACATGTCAAGAAAATCTATTGGGATTTCTTTTTTATTACCAAATGATGTTCTGAGTTTTCCAAGTTGTTCTTCAAATTTTTTATGTAATGATATGGCCTCAATTGCTAAAAGTCTATCAGGTTTTGTAAAAGCATCAATTGATTTTTCTGCTAATTTATTGAAGTTTTTTACAATATCATAAATTTTTTTATATTGTTCTTTTGAGAGTGAAGAATTATAGATAAAATCTGATAATTCCACAATAGAATCTCCAGCATTTTCAAGAAGATTTGCTGCAACTCTATAATCAAGTACATCAATATTTTCTAAATTGAATACATTTGCCAATCTCCTATCAACAAGAGTACTACGAATTAATCTTACAAGTAAGAAATATTGTCGATTAACTTCAGCATCACGTTTTGAAATTGTTTGTAAATTTGATTTATCATCTGCAATTAATCCATTAGATGTATCATCATACATTCCAATTGCAATAGAACTCATACGTTTGAGGATTTTTTCAGGATTAAGTGTAGTGGAATCTAACAGAAACTGCATGTTAATATGAGATGAATCTTCTTCAATTATTTCCATTCCAACAAGTCGTCTCATAGAATTACGAATTTTTTCTCGGTCTTCACCTGGAATTATTGAATCAGAAGTTATCTCAATAATGTCATATCCCAACAAATATGCTCCTGTGATGTCAGCTACAATATTTTCTTCTTTAGGTAATGGATATGATATTACAAGTTCTTTTGTTGGACGGGTTTCTTTGTTTGCAGAAATTGAGATGCTGTCCTGACCAGTTTCAATTTCAACCTGACTGCTTTTGTCTAGTTTGTTTGCATCAACCCATTCCTTTGGGAGAGATACAAGAATACTACTACCAATCCTTTGTAGGCGTCTAACAAATTTAGTCAATTTATACTAATTTAATTAATTTAAGCCATATTCTTATATTTTGTGTAAAATTTAAACCCAGATCAATGAAGGGAATGGCTTTTTGTCCAGCTCACATTACAGGTTTCTTCAAGGCTTATTTGGAGAATAATCAAGATGGTCTAGAAAATTTAGGTTCAATGGGGGCAGGTTTTTCAATCAAACAAGGTGTAACAACTAGAGTTACAATTGATAAAAAAAGTGATCAAGATTCAAACTTTAGAATAACAACAAAAGGGTATCAGTCTGATAAAACAGATGTTTCAGAATTTGTATTAAATGAATTTCTAAAAATGGGTAATTTTAAAGATAAATTCTTTGAGATTGAACATGAAATTTCAATTCCTGTAGGATATGGTTTAGGTTCTAGTAGTGCAGTTGCATTATCACTATCATTTGCACTGGATCAAGCCCTTAATACAAAATTAGATAGAAATACAATTGGAAAAATTGCACATAATGCAGAAGTAAATTGTAAAACTGGATTAGGGGATGTTTTAGCATCATTTCACGGTGGATTTGAAGTTCGAATTAAACCAGGAGCTCCGGGAATTGGAACAGTTGAAAAAATTTCTACGGAAAAAATTTCAGTTATTATGATTTGTTTTTCACCAATTTCTACTAATAAATTCATCAAAGAAAGACTATTTCAAATAAACGGTCTTGGTGGAAAAATGGTTAACAAATTATTGAAATCAAAAGATTATCAACACTTTCAAGATATGTCATTAGAATTTGCAAAGTATGTAGATGTTATGACTCCACGAATGGAAAAAATAGTTAATGAATTAACTCAAGAAAATATAAAATGTGGAATTGCACTTTTTGGTGAAACAATTTTCTCAATGGGTCCAAAAGAAGACCAAGATAAAGTATTAGAAATTTTACAAAAATATCCTGATGGAATTATTATTAATTCAGAGTTAGATGATATTGGAGCAAGAGTTCTAAATAACTAATTGAAGCCTCATGACATTAATTCCAAAGTCACATCCAAGAGCAAAATCACTTTTTATACGTGAAAAACTAGTCAACGGTTTTGAAAAAGGATTGGTAGCTAGGGAGGGACTTTTGGCTCAAGGAAGAGGAGAAGCATTTGACTATTTGTTAGGAGAAAAGACAAATCAGGCTGCAAAACGTGCCATAAAGGCAGCAGCAGCGCAATTACTTCAGGCTCAAAGACCTGTAATCTCTATAAATGGAAATGTAGCAGCCTTATGTCCAAAGGAGATAATAGAATTGTCAGTACACATTAAAGCAAAACTTGAGGTAAATCTCTTTTATACTAATGAAAAGAGGAAACAAGCTATCATTAAAGTTCTCAAAAAAAATGGTGCGACGGAGATCTTAGGAACAAATCCAAAAAATTCTACAAGATTACAAGGAATTGATTCAGCAAGAAGAATTGTAGATAAGAATGGAATTTTTACTGCAGACGTAGTAGTTGTTCCATTAGAAGATGGTGATAGAACGATGGCATTAAGAAAAGCAGGAAAAAAAGTCATTACATTTGATCTAAATCCGCTTTCAAGAACTTCACAGACTGCAAACATTACAATTGTAGATAATGTTACACGTGCAATAGAACTGCTATCTTCTGAAGTAAAAAAACTAGCAGGTAAAAATGAAAAAAATCTTCAAAAAATAATTTCAGATTTTAATAATAAAAAAAATCTAACTGAAAATATAATTCAAATTAAAAAGAATCTAACTAGGAGGGCAAAAATTGCATAAATCAGTACAAGATATCATTAATATGAAAAAAGAAAAGAAAAAAGTTTCAGTTATTACTAGTTATGATTACACATTAGCATCACTTTGTGACAGAGCAGGAATTGATATCTTACTAGTTGGAGATAGTGCAGGGATGGTAATGCTAGGTTATGAGAATACGATTCCAGTATCAATGGATCAAATGTGTATGTTTACTGAAGCAGTTAGTAATGCTCGAAAAAATGCATTACTTGTTGCAGATTTACCATTTATGTCATATCAGGCAAGTATAGAAGATGCAATTAAGAATTCAGGAAAATTGATCAAGTCAGGTGCTGATGCTGTTAAATTAGAAGGAGGTTCCATTATGGCTGAAACAATTAGTAGAATTGTTGATGTAGGGATTCCTGTTATGGGGCATATTGGATTACAACCTCAAACCACAATGCTCTCACAAGGTTACAAGGTTCAAGGCAGAACAAAAGATTCTGCAATTCAATTAATCCAGGATGCCAAGGCGCTTGAAGAAGCAGGAGTTTTCAGCATTGCATTAGAAATGGTGAGCCACGAAGTGGCCGAGATAATTTCAGAAACAGTCAGTATTCCTACAATTGGTATCGGCTCAGGAGTAAATTGTGATGGTCAAGTACTAGTGGTTCAGGATTTACTTGGAATGTATGATAAGATTAAGCCAAAATTTGTCAAAAAATACATGAATCTATCTGAAGATATTGTAAAATCTCTTGAAGATTACAAAAATGATGTAGAATCAAGTAAATTTCCAACACAAGAAAATTGGTTTTCAATGGATCCTGAAGAATTAAAAAAATTACGTGAGCAAATTGGCAGTTAAGAAGAAAGCAAATGATCACCCATCATTAGATATTGTGTCTTCACATGGTGTTGAATTAACAGGAAAAAGAATTGTTTTGTGTGTAGCAGGAAGTGTAGCAGCATACAAAGCAATAGAGCTAGCAAGATTGCTTATGAGACATGGTGCAGATGTAACATGTGTGGCAAGTGGAGCAGTAACAAAACTGATACAACCTGATTATTTTAAATGGGCTACAGGAAATGAAGTAATTACAAAACTTACAGGCAAATTAGAACACATAAAATTAGCAGATTACAATCAATCAGATCTACTAATAGTATATCCGGCAACTGCAAATACATTAGGAAAACTTGCAAATGGTATTGATGATACTCCAATCTCAACTGTCCTTACTGTAGGATTTGGTTCTAAAATTCCAATTTTGATGTGTTTGGCAATGCATGAATCAATGTATGATAATTTAGCTGTTAAAAAAAATATTAAATTTTTAAAAAATAAAATTCAATTTATTTCTCCACAAATGATTGAAGGAAAGGCTAAAGCACCAGAACCTGAAGATGTTTTAGATTTTGTATTAAAGAAATTTGGTTTTTCATCAAGATTACAGAATAAAAAAGTACTATTGACTGCCGGACCTACAATCGAACATATTGATCCTGTTAGAGTAATAACAAATCTTAGTTCAGGAAAAACAGGAGTATTATTAGCATCAGAATTAGTAGCGTCAGGTGCTATAGTCACACTAATTTATGGTCCAGGAAGTGAAGAACCGCCTAAAGGTGCTAAAATAATCAACGTAACAACTAGCAAAGAGATGTTTGATGCAACAAAAAAAGAACTCAAGAAAAAATATGATGTTGTGATTATGGCAGCAGCTGTATCAGATTATAAACCTGAAAAGACATCAAAATCCAAAATAAAGAGCAATCAAAGATCACTAACAATTAGGCTTGAAAAAACATCAAAAATCATTGATCAGGTAAAAAAATCTCAAAAAAATACCATATTAGTTGGATTCAAAGCAGAAGTAAATCTTTCAAAATCAGCCTTGATCAAATCAGCAAGAATAAAATTAAAAGAATCAAATGCGGATTTGATAATTGCAAACGATATTGGAAATAAATATCAAAAAAATCCAAATAATAATCAGATCATTATTGTAGATAATAAAAAAGCAGTTTTATCAGGTTGGAAGAAAAAAGAAAAGATTGTAAAAATAATTAGAAAAGAAATTGAAATGAAAATGAAATGAAAAATTCCGAATTAAGAAAACTTGTATCACAGTATAAGGAAATTAAAAAAAAATTAATAAAAAAACATACTAATAATTTTAAATTAGTTGAAAAACTAAAAGAAATTGAACATAAATATTTTCATGAGACAGGAAGAAGATTAAGTTTAGATCTAAAGGAGTATAAAGAAAATTGAAAGTAAAGTCATTTGAATATAAAAAAAGAAACATATCAGTTTGGAATGAAGTTGCTCCAAGATATCATAAAAGATGGGCAACAGCAAAAAAGGGACCATTTCAAAGTTCCAAAAAACTTGTTGAGTTAATTAATGTAAAAAAAGGAGATCATGTTCTGGATGTTGCAAGTGGAACAGGAGTAGTGACAAAATTATTGAGCCAAAAAGTTGGAAAATCTGGATTTGTGATTGGTGCAGATACTGCAACTACTGCAATTAAAGTCGCCAAAAAATGGAACAATAAATCGTCCAATTTATTATTTGTAAATGCTGATGCTGAGAATTTTTCATTTATAGAAAAATTTGATATTATAACATGTCAATACGCACTGTTTTTCTTTCCAAATGCCCAAAAGGCTCTAAAAAATATGAAAGATAGCCTCAAAGAATCAGGAAAATTAGGAATATCGGTACATGGACACCCAGATAAAGTTCCATATTTTGATAGCATTTTTGATGCAGTAACAAGGTTTATTCCAAATTATGTTCCACCAGGAACTCCTGATTTTGATAGATTTGGAACAAAAAAGGCACTCAGAGATGAGATAAAAAAAGCTGGTTTTAGGAAAATCACTGTGAAGGATTACAATTTTCCATATAGTCCAGGTACTTTTGACCAATATTGGAATAATTATCTAAGATATGTAGCAACACCAATTAGAAAAAAACTCGATTCATTGGAAAGATCCCAAAGAATAGAGTTAAAACAAATGGTAAAAGAAAATACAGAACCATATACAAAAAGTGATGGAATTATACAATTTCCTTGGGAAGTTTTAATTTTAACAGCAAAACACTAGAAAATTAGGAAAGAAATGGTCAAAGATAAGAAAAAGAAAGACGAAGAGAAACCAAAAAAAGCTGGTTTCAAGGCATTTCTTAAAAAAAGAGCACCATTTTATCTTGCAGCAGTTGCGTTGATAGTAATTTCAGCTCAGAGTGTTTTATCGGAAAAAAATTTTGAGAATAGCATACCTGAATTATCAGATGAAGAACAAATGGTTGTAGATACTTTGTTTAACTATAATGCAGGAGTGGAATCCAAAATGACGGTAAAGGAAGTAATCAAAAATCAAATTGATGAAGAGTATCCAGATGAAAAGATTTACGGACATAAGAAGACTGCTCTAGATTTGACAGTTACAAATGTTAATTCAAATGAATATAATGTAATTTTGAATTTTAAATCTTACAAAGGAGAAATGAATTTTGATTGGAATGTAAATATAGAAAATCAAGAAATTACATCAAATAATCCGGAATCAAAATATGTAATTGACGTAGTTACATTTTCTTAGGCTCAAATTGTAACTAAATCTTTAGTAAATTTGTGCATTACAATTGGTTTTTTCTTAACTATGAGAGAATCTTCTATTCTTATTCCAAATTTATTTTCAATATATATTCCAGGTTCAACAGTGATTGCCATATTTTCTTGAAGTTTTGTTTCACTTCGATATGAAATTGTAGGGAGTTCATGAACTTCCAATCCAATTCCGTGTCCAGTGGAATGAATAAAGTATTGTCCATAATTTTTATCATCAATGTATTTTCTGCATGCAAGATCAACATCCTTACAATTAACATTAGGTTTTACGGCTTTTAATCCAAGTTTTTGAGATTCCTTAACAATTTCATATGCTTCTTTTGCTTCTGATGATATTTTTCCTATTGCAAATGTTCTTGTTGCATCGGAAACATATCCCTTGTATCTAAGAGTAAGATCAGCTACAATTAGATCACCTTTTTTGAATTTTCTATTTGTAACTTGAGCATGAGGTAAAGCTCCATTTGGACCTCCGGCAATTATCAGAGGATTAAGGGTTGATTTGTATCCAGTGTCAAACATTTGTTGTTCCATTGCATAAGTCATCAAAATTGTTTGCAATTCTGATTCTTTTTGACCAACTCGGATCTTTTTTGAACAAATCTCAAACATTTCGTCAATGATATTTGATGCCTTTTTGAGAATTTTGATCTCATTTTCATCTTTAATTATACGAGAATTGTAAAATGGTTCCGTAGAGGCTTTTATTTTTGGAATAGATTTTTTCAAAGATGTAACAGTAGAATAATTTTGGCAATCAGTACAAACCCGATTTTTTTGTATTTTTTTGACCAGTGAGGAAATGAGACCAGTTCCACGTTCCGCAGTAATTATTTGGCAATCCACAGATTCATCTTTGGCTCTTCCAACCTCTAGTTCTGGAGCAATAATAGTGGTTTTTCCATTTTTTTCTAACAAACCTATTGCTTCACCCCAAAACCCAGTCATGTAAAACAGATTTTCAGGCTCAAACGTAACTAGAGTATCGCAATCTATCTTATGAGCATTTTTTAGAAGATTTTTTCTACGTTGTTTCACAAACAAAAATAACTGATTCTCAATTTATGTATGATGCAAAGTTTGTATATACAAAAATACCTTTGTTCGCTGTGAGCGAACAAAAAGAGAAGAAGAAAGTTGTTGCATTATTATCAGGAGGGTTGGATAGTCAATTAGCCGTCAGAATGATGCAAGAACAGGGTTTTGATGTCTCTGCAGTTGCGATAAAGACTCCATTTTGTGATTTTGATTGTGGAAGGGGTTGTGGTTTTGAAATTAGAGAAAGAGCAGATGATCTTAGTGTAAATTTGAAAACAGTGTATCTAGGTGATGAATACATTGAAATGCTAAAAAATCCAAAACACGGAATTGGTGCAGGATTCAATCCATGTGTTGATTGCAGAACTATGATGTTTGAAGCTGCAAAAAAACACATGGAAGAAATTGGTGCAGAATTTATTGTTTCAGGAGAAGTTTTAGGTCAACGACCAATGAGTCAGCATGCACCATCGTTAAAACTAATTGAAAAGGAATCAGGGCTAGAAGGGAAAATTGTAAGACCATTATCTGCCAGATTACTACCAGAAACAATTCCTGAAAAAGAAGGATTAATCAAAAGAGAAAACCTAGGAATGATTAGAGGTAGAACTAGAAGAAATCAATTAGATATGGCAGAGAAATATGGAATTGAAAATCCACCAAATGCTGGTGGAGGATGTTTACTAACAGAGCCTGTATTTGGAATTAAGGCAAAAGATCTTTTTGAACATGTAAAGGATCCAACAATAAATGATATTGATTTGTTAAAGATTGGAAGACATTTTAGATTAGATGAAGAAACAAAATTAGTTGTTGGAAGAAATAAGGATGAAAATGAAATGATCAAAGCCATTGCTTTACCAAATGATATCTTACTTGAGGCAAAAGATCATTTTGGACCTACATCTATTCTTAGGGGTAAAAATGCAAAAGAACATACAAAGTTTGCATCTTCAATTACTCTTAGATATTCAGATGCTCCAAAAAATCAAGAAGAAATTGTGCTAATAATCAATGGAGACAATAGTAAAGAAATTAGTGTTAAAAGTGTAGAAGAAGAAGATTACAATAAATTTAGAATTTAGGCGTGGATTTTTTAAGAAATTAGTTAGAACTAAGGAAGAGTTTTTGAGGGAGTAGATCGCATTTTTAGATAGAATGCAGAAACAAGAAAATACGACATTTCTGAAGGCGATAACCATCAGAGATATCAGTGATGTACATTCAATTCAGGAAGATATCAAAAAAGAAATGATCTTAATTTTAAGAGTTACACCACTCGCTCAGAAAGATGTTGAACAACTTCGAAAGGTTGTTGAAGAGTTGTATTCTATTGCAAAAAGTGCTGGTGCAGATATTGCAAGATTGGGTGAAGAAAGAATAATTGTTGCTCCATCTAATATTAAGATCTGGAAACCAGAATACGATCTAAAATAATTTTATTGCTTCTTGAATTTGAGGATAGTGAGCAGGAACTCTATGCATTCTTCTAATATTCATTGCAAGATTTTCTGATTTTGATCTTTCACCATGATTAACTAGAACTCTTCGTAATTTTGGTCTCAATCTTTGTACAAATGACATTAGTTGATTATAATCACTATGACCACTAAATCCATCAAGTTTCTCTACACCACAATTGATAGTTACAACTTCTACTTTTCCTTCTTTTCCCAACATCGTTGCTTGTTTTGATCCATCAAGAACCCTTCTTCCTAGAGTTCCATTTACTTGATAAGAAACAAAGAGAACTTTACTTTTTTTATCTGGGGCAATATTTTTGAAATATTCTAGAACAGGTCCACCTTCTAACATTCCAGATGTTGCTAAAATAATACAAGGTGAATCTTCTCTCATAGGTTCTTCTCTTGCATCTGCATGTTCAATATTTGTGAAATATTCAGAATCAAATGGATTATCATCAGTTTCAAGAATTTTTTGTTTTAGTTCACGGGCAAGGTATTCAGGGTATGACTCGTGTATTGCTGATGCTTCAGAAATCATTCCCTCAGTAAATACTGGAGCCTCAATCATTTCACCAGATTTCATATAATGATCAATTACCATCATAATTTCTTGTGCACGTCCAACAGCAGGAATTGGTATCAGAACCTTACCGCCATCTGCAAGAGTATTGTTAACTGCATTAATGAAGGCGGATTCAACTTCTTGTCTACTAGGTTGAATGTCTTCTTTAAGACCATAAGTACTCTCAATTAGTAATGTCTCAACTCTAGGGAAATTCCAGCTTGCAGCTTCAAACAAAATACTTTTTCCAAATTTGATATCACCAGAATAAACAAAATTATGATCACCATTTCCAATATGAAAGTGACACAGTGCGGAACCTAGAATATGACCTGCATTAGCAAGAACTAATTTAATGTCAGGAGAGATATCAGTTACTGTTCCATAAGGCAGAGTAATTGTTTGTCTCATGATTTGTTTGACATCACGTTCAGAATAGATAGGAGTTCTTCCTTGAGCCGCTGCAACTTTGATTGCATCTAATTGTATCAGATTCATCATGGGTAGTGTTGGCTCTGTACAATAGATTGGTCCTTTGTATCCATATTTACATAGTGTAGGTAAGAAACCAGTGTGATCCAAGTGAGCATGGCCAATCACGATGGCATCAAGATCATCTAGTGTAATATTCAAGGAGTCTAATCTAGGAAATGCATCCATTGGAGAACGAGCTCCAGGATTTATTCCGCAATCAATGAGAATTTTACTTTCCGGTGTTGATAATAATAATGAAGAACGTCCAACTTGACCAAATCCTCCCAGAGTATAAAGTGAAACCTCTGTTCTTTGAGTTAATCTAGGTCTAAAAATTTCATCTCCAACTTGTTTAAGTTGTTTACTTCGTTCAGCAGATGCTTGTTTGAGAGTGGCATTAATGGTTTGAATAGTACGAGAAGGAACAGTTGTTGCCTTTCTTACACGTATTTTCCAGCCTGTTTTTTCAGTTACTTCAGCATGATTGAATTCTTTTGCATTTCTTTGTAGCAACCAAGGTCGTTTTGCTTCAATGGATACTTCACCGGTAGCAGTATCAAAAAGAGTATTCTGTAATTTTGCATCTTCAGGTACCATACTGGCAATTATTTTTCTAGCATCATCCTCTGTTTTCCTGATGGATTCATCAGTTCTAACAACAATTCGTTTTTTAATTACACTAACAAGATTTGAGATTGTTTCATTATTTTCCATTAAATAGCGAGGAGAATTTGTGTATAGTGCAATTCGAGGTCCCTCATATTCAATTTTTGTAACATTTGCTTCTTTGGGAATACTTTGCAGTATGGTGGCCATTATATTCTGGCTGCTAGGAAGTAATTCTTTTTGTTGTTTTCTTTGCATTAAATCACTAAAGTTCAATGACTGCTTTCTTTTGTTCTTCAGTCAAAAGACGGAATCCATCTTTATCCATAATTGCGATGTTAATTCCATCGCCAGTACCAATGTTTCTAACTATTGCTGCTTTTACAGCTCTTAAAGCAATTTTTTTTGCTTCTTCTACTGTTAGATCCTCTTTGTATTCTTCTTCAAGCAAACCATAAGCTACAGGGGAACCGCTACCAGTTGTAACATATGCTTTCTTTTCAACAGAACCAAACATGTCAATATTAAACAAAGCAGGACCTTCTGCATCATAGCCACCAACTAAGATATCAGCCATAAATGGATAGCCTCTATTTTGATGGAAAATCAATGAACAAAGTCTTGCAAGGGAATGGATTGAGATTGGTCCATGTTTTTCGACCCTATGAAGATTTGAATGATAACGTAAAATATCAACAATGTTTTGTGCGTCAGCAACACCACCTGCTAGAGTTAGTCCCGCATGATCATCTATTTTTTGGATTTTCATGGTGTTATTGTTTGCAATAAAGTATCCAGCACTTGCTCTCATATCGGCGCATAAGACTACACCATCCTTTGCCTTGATACCTACAGTGGTAGTCCCGTGCAGAATTTTTTCTTCAACATTGTTTGACAAAAAATACACCTATTAAGATAAAGTAAATGGCATTTCACCCTTTTAAATAACTTTTTGATCTCTGGAAATCATAAATAATGACAAAAAATCAAGATCGCATGAAATCACACACAATGGAATTACCTAGGCAGATAGTTGTGGGTGAGAAGAATATTAGCGAATTTGGCGAATTTCTTCATAATTTAACAAAACCAAAAAAAATCTCTCTAATTTCAGGAATTCACGTAAAAAAAGTTCTTAAACAGAGAATTGAAAAATCATTGAAAAATAAAAATATCAAGTTTGTATGGCACACATCAAAGGATAATCAAATCAGTTCTTTAAGTAGAATTGAAAAAGAAGTTAAGAAAGATCATAGCGACATTATTGCTGGAATTGGCGGCGGAAGATCTGTAGATACCGCAAAACTCATTTCGTTTAATTTAGACATTCCATTTGTCAGTGTTCCAACTGCTGCATCACATGATGGAGTATCAAGTCCATTTGTTTCAGTAAAAAGTGACAAACCACATTCAATTGTTGCATCTGCACCGCTAGGAGTTTTTGTGGATATAGACATTATCAAAAAAGCACCAACAAGATTACTTGCTAGTGGATGTGGAGATTTAATAGCAAATATCATTGCTGTAAAGGATTGGCAATTAGGTCATCAAAAAACTGGTGAATATTATGGAACTTATTCAGCAGAATTAGCTATGATGAGTGCAATGATGGTAGTGGATAATGCAAGAAAATATGCAAAAAACGGTTTAGATGCTAGAGTAATAATTGAAGCTCTGATTAGTGCAGGTGTCGCATCATGTATTGCAGGTAGTAGTAGACCATGCTCCGGTGCTGAACATCTTTTTTCACATGCGTTAGATAAAATTGCACCAGGTAAGGGTTTGCATGGAGAAAAATGTGGAATTGGTTCCATTATGATTGCAAAACTTCAAGGGCAGGATTGGAAAAAAATTGTTAGAACACTAAAAGATGTAGGAGCCCCAACAAAGGCAAAACAAATTGGATTAACAGAAGAACAAGTAGTTGATGCATTAGTTATTGCACAAGATTTGAGACCTGAAAGATACACAATTCTAAAAGAGATTGAAATGACAGAAAGAAGGGCAAGAAGTCTTGCAATAAGTACTAAAGTAATTTAATTTGATTTTTGTTCAGGTTCTGTTTTAGTTTCAGATTTTTTTTCTTTATTTTGTTTGTTGACATGAGTTTCAACAAAGTTTACTTTTTCCAAAGTAGGAACAAATTTGAAAATATCTAATTGAATAAAGTGTTTCATTATTTGTAAGCCATCTGCACGAAGAATTTCTTCAGGGATAGTAATGCTTAGATCTTTATCTTTCAAATCAAATGAAACTTTTGAATCTTCTACAGGTAGTCTAGTTTTTAAAATACCGTCAACCTTGTCATTTGGTGAATCTAAAGATTTGAGTACATTTACATCAAAAAGTATTGTTTTTCCAGCGTATCTGTGGTTATAATCAATCTGAACTCTTCCAGAACCAATAAATCGTATAATTCCACGTTTATTATCAACTTCTATAGTATCTCCAACTGAAACTTTTTCTGCATCCTCACCTAGTTTCCTAATTGGAATCATTCTGACTTTACCAGAATCTCTTTCACCAAATCCTTTGTCGGGTGTTACTTCAACTGTTAATTTGTCACCAACAGCTGTTTTTGAAAGTGCCTCATCGAGTCCTTTTAGAACAGGATATGAAACTTCTCCGATTGAAACGAGTTTTGGTTGATATTTCACATTTTCTTCATGAATAGAATATTTTTTTGCATCTTCTTCAATTGTTGTGTCAAATACTTCTTCACTATCTTTCACCTTAGCGGTATAATCAACTAGGATGAGTGAACCTTTATCGAAAGTCAATGTGATCGGTCTCGAATTTCCTTATATTAAGTTAACAGGGTTTAGAGAGCTTTTAGTTTTTCTTCAGCAACTTTTAGTCCTGCTTGTGGATCTGTATCATATCCCATCATTGCCAATGTTGAAGCAATACCAGAGATTGCTCTCATAACATGGTATTGATTTACTTCACCCATACATCCAACTCGGAAAACTTTACCTTTGAGATTTCCAAAACCACCTGCTACTAAAATTCTAAATTTCTTAGCCAAGGTATCACGGAAGATTTTGTCTTCTAATCCATCTAGATAGTTTAATGCGATGACAACTGTAGAGCGGGAATTTTCATCAGCAAATGGAGTTAATCCTATTGCAGATAATCCGGAGTATAATGCATCAGAACAAACTCTGTGACGATGTATTCTTTTCTCCATTCCTTCTTCCAAGATAATTCTCATAGCTTCTCTGTAAGCATAAAGTACTGGCAAAGCAGGTGTAAATGGAGTATGTTTTGCTTCATCATAATATTTGAAGTATCTTGGTAAATTGAAATACATGGTATTTGGAGGGTTATCTTCCATGTATTTTCTAGTTCTTTTGTTAATACAAATTGGTGAAATTCCTGGTGGGCATGCAAATGCTTTTTGTGCACCGGTCATTGCAATATCAATTCCCCATTTGTCCATGTGAAGTTCTTCACCACCAACAATTGAAACGCCATCTAAGACATAGTAAGAATCGTTTCTAGATGTAAGATCCTTAATTTTATCAAGATAGTTCAACATAGTTCCGGTTGAAGTTTCATTCCATACACAATAGAATGCCTTGACATCTTTGTTATTATCAAATGCTTCTTTAATTTGATCAAAAGTTGCGTTTACACCAGGTTGAGTTTCAACTCTAATTGCTTCTCCTCCAGCCCATTCAATTTGTTGTGCTAAACGACCACTAAATTCACCATTTACTGGAATGATTACTTTATCACCTTTTTTTACTAAATTGACAACTGAGCATTCTGTTGCACCAGTACCAGAGGCAGACAGACAAACTGCATCTCCTTCTGTTTCAAAAATTTTCTTTGTATTATTGACACATTCCTCATAAAGTTCTACAAAATCATCACTACGATGGTTAATTGAGGGAGTAATCATTGCACGAGTTACTCGTTCTGGGACATTTGTTGGTCCGGGTAGCATTACTAAATATTCCATATATTATCTCCAGAGAGAGTTTTTGATGGGTCTTATTTATAATTAAAGAATTTTGAGTCGATCTTTAGTATTTGATTTTTCTAAAAAATTTCTAGTTCCCATAGGTACAAGATGTTCCCATTTCTGATCGCTAATAATCAAATCCCTCACATTTGTGCCAGATAATTCATTTCTTTTTAAAAAAGGAATAGGGACAACTTGAGTGTCTCGCTTTGAGTACAGATGATTTGTAAGCTCATCATTAGAGAAAACAATATCAAATTTCGGTACAATGGTATCAATTTTTTCAATCCATTTTACATGGTTATCTAGATCAGGGATAAAGTAAATTGAAATTTTTTCCTTCATTGAATCATCTAGTGAGGATAGAATCATTTCTTTCCGTTCTTCGGCAGAAAAGGGATTATTTTTTTCTGGAGATTTGTTAGAGCTTCCCAATCCTAACCATAATTTGTCAACTTTTGATAAAGCAAATCTTAATGCCTCAAGATGACCTAAATGAAAAGGCTGGAATCTTCCTATTAACAAACCATTCATACAAAATTACAGATAATTTCTTTTTAAAAAACTATCATAAGGAGTTTTACATAGAAAGAATCATGGATTTTCTCAAAATTAATGGAGCATTTGGTGAAGGAGGAGGTCAGATTATTCGCTCTGCACTAACTATTTCATGCATTACAAAACAACCAGTACATATTGAAAATATTAGAAAAAATAGAAAGATTCAAGGATTAAAACCACAACATCTTACTGCTATCAAAATTTTAAAAAAAATTTCAGATTCCATAGTTATTGGAGATAAAATTGGCTCTACTGAATTAAAATTCATTCCAGGAGATATTAAAAGTTCAAAAATATTTGAAGATGTAGGAACTGCAGGAAGTATACCATTAATTCTACAAGTTTTAATTCCAATAGTAGCAATTTCACAAAAAAAACTTGAGATCAACATTAGAGGAGGTACAGATGTTTTATGGAGTCCAACAATGAATTTCACTCAACATATTTTGAAAGAAGTTTATTCAAGAATGGGAATTAATTTTTCATTAGAGATAAAAAAAAGAGGGTATTATCCAAAAGGAGGTGGAGAAATAAATTTAGTCGTTAATCCTTCAAAGATAAAATCAATTTTTTTAACAAAAAGAAACACTAATCAAGCTAATATCACATGTACGTTTTCAAATATATCACATGAAAAAATTGAAAATGAGATCAATAAGATTAAAGAAAAATTAATTGAAAATAATTTTGTTGTTAAATCAAAAATTCAAGAACAAGAATCACGTGATTCGGGTGCATCTATACTAGTTTCCAGTATAGATGAGAATTCAATCATAGGAATTGATGGTTTATTTAACAAAAATACGCAGAAATTTGACTTAGATCTTGAGGAATTTTTAGAAAATCAATTTTCAGTAGACAAGAATCTAGCAGATATGATTATAGTTCCAGCAAGTTTGGCAAAGGGTAAAACTAGATTTCAAGTAAAAAAAATAACAAAACATTTGGAAACTAATTTGTTTGTCACTTCAAAGATTTCAGGTTGTAAATACGGAGTTGGAAAAGTTCTTGATGGTTTTGAGATAATAATTGAAGGAATATCATACGCCAGCATCAAGTAATGCTGCAAAGAACAATATTGCTATCGATATAACTACAGTTATTTCTCCCAGAATAATGATCTTTTTTCTTAATTTTTGAATTTCAGGTTCTGGCATTTGTTTAGACATTATTTTATCTTCAACATCTTTTCGAATAACTCTAACGTGTACAACATATGTGATGATTAGCGCAATTACAAGAAGTATTTTGATAATAAGAAATGTTCCATAACTTGTTGCCACTAAGAGATCTGGTTTGGCTAACAATACATGTGAACTATACAATCCAGTTGCCATTAAAATTATCAGAGATGGAACAGCTACTTTGTTAAATCTTCTACCAACACGAATCATTATTTGCATCCTTTCTTCAACAGAGTTTGTCATAGTTTTAAGAAGTGGAGAAAATACTATACCAATGAATAATGAACCTCCAACCCACATGGCAGCTGCAACAAGATGAATCCAAGTTAGAATTGCTTGTTCTATTGCAGTCATAGTTAATCATTGTTTGAGTGAAATATTATGTATTTGCATCTTGACAACCTTTTTTAGTTGTACGCAATTTGATACATTGAAATGGCACTTCAGAGTAGAATGACAGTTTATGTTGCCATAGCAGGAGTTCTTGCTTTAATGGGTGGAATTGTTTTCTATGCTAGTTTAGACAATGCTCAGTTGGAACAAGCTGAAATTGAATTGTTCAGTGTCGAATTGATAAATGTTGATAATGTAAACAACCAAGCAAAGTTTGATGTTACGTTTCTTGTGAAAAATCCCAGTGATAAAGCGTTTACAGTTGGAATTATTGATTACCAACTTTTTTCTGATGGAGTTGAATTAGGTTCTGGACAATATTCTGCAATGGATGTTGCGCTTCCGGGAAGAGCAGTATTTTCTTCAGGAGATCAAATTCCTTTGAAAAGTATTTTTGTTCTAACAAAATCTGATATAAATCCAGAAATTTACGAAGATATGATTAATGATAAAATCAATAGTTTTTCAGCAAAGGGTATCCTGACTACTCAAACTTCATGGAGTACTATTGATAAAGAATTCAGCACTGGTTTTTAATTAAAAAGTGGGCCGAGAGAGATTCGAACTCACGATCACCGCCGTGTCGAGGCGGTATCCTAACCAGCTAGACTACCGGCCCATTGAAATACAAAACTAAATTGTGGCATTATTAACGTTTAACAAATGCGAGGATGAATAAAAGTAAGAAAGGCGTGGATGTGTTGAAAGATAACTTTACCGAAGAAGAAAAAAGAGGATTCTATAAAGCAATATACTCAAGAAGAGATGTAAGATCTCATTTTACATCTAAGCCTATAGAAGACGAAATTCTATCAAAAATTCTTCATGCAGCGCACCATGCACCATCTGTAGGATTTTCACAGCCATGGAATTTTATACTCATAAAAGATTTTGAAACAAAAAGTAACATCAAAGAATCATTTGAAGAAGAGAAAAATCGTTCCTCACAATTAGTAGAAGAACCAAAGAGATCAAAATATCTATCATTCAAGCTAGAAGGAATTTTAGAATCTCCAGTTAATCTATGTGTCACATATGACCCATCAAAATTTGGACCATTTGTAATTGGTAGATCAAGTATACCTGAAGCAGGATTATACAGTGTATGTTGTGCAATCCAAAATTTGTGGTTAGCTGCAAGAACTGAAGGTATTGGACTTGGGTGGGTGAGCATTCTATCAAATGAGACTCTTAGAGAAAATTTAGAATTACCAGAGCACGTAGTGCCAGTTGCGTATTTGTGTTTAGGATATGTAGATGATTTTGCAGATAAGCCAGATCTTGAAACTGCAGGTTGGTTACCAAGATTAGAACTAAAAGATGTTGTATATTTTGAGAAATGGAATAATCAAGAAAACACTAATTGGAAAAATATCCAAAAATTGATCAAAGATAATCTTGATACTCTTAAATAATTAAGAATGTTTTTTTTGCTGGGCTTGTGGCGCAGAGTCAATTTGACGCGAAACATGGATAGCGTGGTAGCCTCCTAAGTTACAGGTCGAGGGATCGAAGCCCTCCAAGCCCGTTTTATCTCTTGTATGGAAATTTAAATAGAAAAACAAATGATTTGAAATATGAAAGTTGTAGTTATTTCTGGGAGTCCAAGAAAAAATGCAAATACGCAGATTCTCATGAAATATGTTTATGATTACACTAAATCAAAAAACCAAGATACAAAATTTATCAATCTATCAGAAGGTCAAATTGATTGTTACAGAGGACCTGAGGAGGAATACAATGATGCAACAAAGAATGCTGCACAGGATATTATGGATGCAGATGTTTGGCTAATAGGCTCACCAATTTACAATTCATTTTTTAGTTCTGCTCTCAAAAATCTCTTTGAGTACGTAAATTACAAAGAAACAGAGGGTAAGGTTGCAGGAATGGCAATTCTTGCTGCAGGAAATATTGGATTTACAGACGTACAGACCTTAATTACTCAACTATTATCATATTTCAGAGTGATAACGAATCCAAAGGCAGTATTTCTAACTACAGAATCAATTATTGACAATGATATTTCAGATGATGGAAAAAACAGATTAAGAGAAATGGTTGATGAGACTTTGAAGTTGGCAAAAAAATTAAGAGATTGAATTAGAATTTTTCGGAATTAAGAAAAATCTTCAATATAGCAAAGTCTGATTTGAGAAAAAATTTATTTTTATTTCAAGTATCAGAAATAATGATTTTCGAGACTTAAAATTTATTTTAGAATTAAACTATTACAAAGTTTATCGAATTTTTAGTTGATGTAAGAACTCTAAAAAGTCAAATACTAACAAAATATAGAAAATATACAATTGAATCAGAAAAAAGATCCTACTGAGTTATGTTCATGTAAATGTCATTTTGGTGGAGCAGAAAGCTGTCCAGGTTGTAAAAGCAATCACGGAATTGTGTGTGCACATTGTAAGGATTAAGTTTTGAATTATTTCTTTTTAGATGCTAACATTTTCAAATTAGCTAATTCAGTTTTCAGGGATTCAATTTGTACAAGAGTTTGAAGATTGGAAATTTCTTGATTTAATCTTTCAATTTCACTATCTTTGAGTTTTACAGATTCTTTTAAATCATTTAATTCAGAAGATAATTCTGCTTGAACCTCTTTAATGTCGGTTACACTCATTTGTGTTGTTTCAGTAGTTGATTCAAAAGTTTGAATTGTTTGTCTGCTTCCCATCTTTGGTTGTGGAGAGTGATGAGCGTTTTTGTGTGCATAATCAGCACTTTTTTGGGATAACCAACAAGTAATCACCATGAACCAAGTAATTGGTACTGCCATAATGAATACAAAATTCAAAAGTGGTGCAAAGTCTACAAAGTATGGCCATAGTCCAGTGAGGACGGCTGCAAAAACACCTGTAGTGATAGTTGCCAAATGGTTTCCCAAGTATCCCATAATTCATGAGAAAAATTCATTATTTATAATAGTAATGGTGAAATTCAGAGAATAAAAGTAATTAAAAAGAAAAAAGAGTCGAAATTACTCGTCTTCTTCAGAAACAGTTGTTGCTTTAGGCATATCAGATTGTAGAATTTGGATTTTTTGTAGTAATTCAGTTCTTAGATCCCTTGCAACTCTTCTGACAGTAGGTCTTGGAACTCCAAGCTCATCAACAACTTTAGTGTAGATGTCTTGTTTGTCTGTAACCCCTTTGTCAAGATAAGAATTAATTGCTTCTTTAATGATCGTACTTTGGTTTGTGCGATTCAACGAATTCTAAATTTTAATTGTTCTATATAACACTATTACTTTTCAAATTTGAAAATTATGATTTATGAAAATTTTGATTTTCTCTAACAAAAATTTCTAAGTCTACGAAAATTAAATTTGTCAACGAAAAACGTACTTTGAGATATAGATTTTTCAAATTTCATATTCAAACTCTAAGAATAATGGTACTGTTTTCACAAAAGACTCTTATGATAATAGTTTAGAGTATTTTTAATGACTACAGCAAATATTGAAACAAATTTTGGAAAGATTTCATTTAAACTCTTACCAGATTTAGCTCCTGAAACTGTCAGAAACTTTGAAAAATTAGCTAGAGATGGATTCTATGACGGGACTCTTTTCCACAGGGTTATTCCAGGATTTATGATTCAAGGTGGGGATCCAAATACAAAAACTGATAACAAGAATTCATGGGGTATGGGAGGTCCAGGATATAACGTAAAGGCAGAATTCAGTTCTCGATCTCATTTACGTGGAATTGTTTCAATGGCTAGAGCACAAGACCCAGATAGTGCAGGCTCACAATTCTTCATTGTAACTACTGACAGTACATTTCTAGATAGACAATACACGGTTTTTGGTGAAGTGACTGAAGGCATGGATGTAGCAGATAAGATTGTAAATCTTGATAGAGATGGCAATGATTGTCCTTTGGAAAAGGCTCAAATGATCAATGTTACAGTGAACTAGATAATGAAAAGAATCTTCCTAGGTTTTTTTGTTCTTATTTTTCTAATTTTTACACCAGAGGTTTTTGCACAATCATTTGAGGAAATAGAGCAAAAATCAGTAGTAATTATGATTGACATAGATGGCAATGTAAAAGTAATTCACGAACTTAGAAATTCAAAAGATCCAAAACAATTAACTTTTGTTGAGGGAAATGTTTCTAACGTAAAATTTGTTAAGTTAGGCATTGAAGAATTGGTTCCAGAAGCTGATGGAGTGAAAAGTATTGTAATTCTTCCTAACCAAGGAGGATTTTATGTTACATATGATCTTAAAGATGGACTATATGAAAAAAATAATCTCTGGACATGGAATTTTTTGTATCTTGAATCAACCAGTTTCATTTTACCTGAAGAAGTTGATTTATTATTTGTAAATGAACGACCAGTTTTTCTTAATGAACAAAAAGGAATTACATGTCATGGATGTCAAATGCTTTTAGAATATTCTCTTAACGAATCAAAAATTTATGAAAATGTAAAGTGGGAAGAACAAGAATTTCTACTAGAGATAAGAAGTCAAAGTGGAATTGAACAATTGATTTTTGATCAGCCTTCAAAAAGTATTACATTTGATACCAAAGGAGAAAATAGATTTGTTACAACTATAATTCCTTTAGAATTATTGTGGGAACCTTATACAGTTTTTCTCAATGAAGAAGAAATTCCATCTAGGCAACACATCAATAATGGAACACATGTTTGGCTCATTATCAATCCAGATGAATCAGGTCAAGTTAACATAATAGGAACTACAGTAGTGCCAGAATTTCCAATTATTGCACCGTTAGCAATAGGATTTTTGATGATTCTGGTATTGCCATTTATGAAAAAATTTAGTCTCCACTAGATCCACACGAACAGAACCCATACTCATCAATTCGAACATCACATACAGGACATTTCTCACCATAATCTACTTCCCAGGGTTCTTTTCCAAATAATCTAAAATGATCATCAATTTCTATTGGGATTTCTCGTTTTTTTTCCAATAATTTGTATAGGTGTTGTAACTATACAAACATTATCTGAGAAAATAATGAAAATTGAATGTGGATGCCATTGTATTAATTGTAAGAGTACAAACTTGGAATCTAATAGAATTGGTGAAATAGAAAAAGACGGGTATTTTGATATGCATCATACATGTAATGAATGTAATACACATTTTGATCATTTAGATGGTGAGATCTTTTCACATTGTGAAAAATGTAACTTCCCTAGTTAGTTACTAGAGCCTCTTCTACAAAGTAATGAGTCCTATTTTCACTAGAGTTTTTCAAAATTTCTTTGTTTGAAGCCATTTTTGCCAACGCCTTTGATACATCTAGGGGACTAGTAGACCACCCATATTCACGTAATTGTTCAACAGTTTCTGTAACTGTTCTAGGAGAATCAAAAAATCTACTCGTTTCCAAAATACGTAATTTTGATTTTACTTCATTTGGACCAATGTATGTAGGTTCATTAAATTCTGGTTCAAAAATTTCTGCATTGTCAAGTGATTCTAATCCAGATGGGATAGGACTTTCAATGGATGTTTGTACAGATTCAGGTTCATAAACAACTGTGGCATGACTCTCAGGTAAATGATTAGACAAACTTTCAATAATTTCTCCTAATGTTTGATTATCAACATAGAAATCTCTAGAATCAACCTCAATCTCATTCTCGCCTAACTTGAGTTTTATTCTAGCCATTAAGTAAATACCATAGAATTTTGATTTATTTTGTTAGCTCTAATGAGCTTTAAGAGTAGATCAAAACTTTTACACAATTTATTGGGATTTTTTCCCTTTTATCTTAAAATGTAATTTTCATAAAATTACTCATGAATTCATCAAAAAAAGGTGGATTGGTAATTATTCTCATTTTGAGCATGAGTATTTTTGGCTATTCACAATATGCTTCTGCATCACAAATAGGAGTAAGTATTACGGATAGCAAATTATTGAATGAAAATGAAAGGGGATCAGAATACAACATAGAGTTAAAGTTTGAAAATCCATCATTACTTATGCTCACGTCAGGAGAAACTGAATTCTTTGTTATTGCTGATGAAGGTTTGGTGGGTAAAGGTCAGTTAGAGGCATTCACTCTTCACCCTCTAGATAGTAGTTTTGTTAACGCAATTTATCATGAGAATTTAGAGAATGAAAAATCAAAATCAGTAAAAATTACAGGGGTAACAAAGTATGATCTAATTATAGCATCAATTGAAATTCCATTTGTATATTATCCAACAGAAGAGCAAGCAAGAGAATTTATACATCAAGATTAATTTCTCCACAAATGCTTACAGTTTTTGGATCAACTGCACTTGATACAATTAGAACACCTAAAAAAACTCTCAAGAATGTATTAGGAGGAGCTGCAACTTTTGCAGCAATTTCTGCAAGTAATTTTGTAGATACAGGACTAATTGCTGTAGTGGGAAAAGATTTTCCAAAACAACACCATAAAACACTCTCGAAATATCTTGATTTAGAAGGGCTATCAATAAAAAATGGAAAAACTTTTCGTTATGATGGAAAGTATGACGATACATTAAGTACAAGATCTACATTAAAAACAGAACTTAATGTTCTGGAAGATTTCAAACCTGTAGTCCCTGAATCATACAGAAAGTCTCAATTTGTTTATTTGGCAAACAATGACCCAGAGCAAAATACCGGATTAATTAAAGAATTTGATAAAGTAAAATTTTCTATGTGTGACACAATTGATTTTTGGATTTCTACAAAAAGAGATGCGGTAATTAAGATGATCAAATCAGTTGACGCAGTTGTAATCAACGATGAAGAGGCTAAACTCTTGACAAAAGAATTCAACTTGATAAAATGTGCAAAAAAGATGATGCAATGGGGAGCGAAGTATGTTATTATTAAAAAAGGAGAACATGGATCTTTAATGTTCTATGATGACGTCATTTTTCCAACAGCAGGGTTCTCATTAGAGGATGTTGTAGACCCTACTGGTGCAGGAGATTCTTTTGCAGGTGCCATGATTGGTTACCTTGCAAGTAAGAAATCAACTAGTCTCTCAGAAATCAAAAAAGCAGTAGTTTATGGTAATGTTCTAGGTTCATTTGCAGTTGAAAAATATGGATTAGACGGTTTACTAAAAATCAAAAATGGAGATATCACTAAAAGAATCAAGATGTATGAAAAAATGATTAGATTCTAAAAAGACTTAAGTTCAATAATTTCTGAAATTATTTTGTCATTGCCACAGAAAGTAAATGAAGATAGATTAGATACTATTTTTCAACTTCAAAAAGGATTGTCTGAAATGATGAAGTTAGACAGATATCCAAAAGATTCTGAAGGTAGAATTTCTGCATTATCCACTGCCATCATGCATGAAGCAGTTGAATTACAAAGAACCACCAATTGGAAATGGTGGAAAACCCCAACAAAATTCAATGAAGTTGAAGCTAGGGAAGAATTAATTGATATTTGGCATTTTGTAGTTCAAGCATCACTGGAATTGCATCTTACTCCAGATGATATTGTAGCGGAATATAAAAAGAAAAATCAGATAAATAGAGAAAGACAGAAAAATGGATATTAAGAAATTTTAATTTTATTTTGAAGTACTTGAACATCAGTTTCATTAATCAAATCAATTAGGGTAATGTTTTTCTGAAAATAATTTATCATTTCTTTTGAAACTGAGAGATAAGGATTAGGACTTTGAGAATTTATTATTCTAAAATTTTCATCAATTCCATTTTTATGTAATTGTAATAATGAATGACCAGATTTATGTCCCCATACATCTTTTCCACAAAGAATGATTTTTTTTATTTTGTTATTTTGATTAACATATTCAACAATACTATCAATTCCTTTATTTTCTGAAAATAATCTACCAATAATTGCTACTCTAGATAACATACCTGAATCTTTCAAATTATCAAGCAATGAAATACTAGATAGCGTACATATTGCAATTTCAGAGTTGGGATTTCCAACGTAAAATTCTTGTTTTATGGGTAAAACTACCTTACAAATTTCTCCGATAATGTTTCCAAGACTATTCATTTAGTAATTCACGCACAGATTTTGCTATATACTCAACATTTTTTCCAGATACTTTTGGATGAACCGGTAGTGACATTACGTGTTTTGATGCCCAATCAGTATTATTCAATTTTGATTTTGTAGCATAAATGGGAATTTTATGAACAGGTATTGGATAATACACTGCAGCACCTATACCTTTTGAATTTAATTTCTTAAGAATTGAATCTCTATTTTTGGTTGCAATAGTGTATAAAGACCAGTTGAATTTTTCACCATCTGCTTCAATAGGAATTTTTATTTTTGTATCAGATAACAGGTCTGAAAGTATCTTTGCATTTCTTCTTCTAGATTCAATAAATTTAGGTAATTTTTTCATTTGAATTTTAGCAATTGCCGCGTTAATTTCAGGAAGTCTTAGATTCAATCCAAATACTTTAGAATCATATCCTTTAATCATTCCATGGTTTCTAATCATCTGTAATTTTTCAAATAGTTTTTTACTATTTGTGACAATTACTCCACCTTCTCCAGAGGTAATTACTTTTCCAGGATAAAGGCTGTAACAACCAACTTCAAAAAAAGTTCCTGTTTGTTTTCCTTTAAAGGAAGAGCCTAAAGATTGTGCTGCATCTTCAACTACTGAAAGATTGTATTTTTTTGCAATATCTCTAATTTTAGCAATCGAGGATATATGACCATACAAATGTACGGGCATTATTGCTCTAGTTTTTCTTGTAATTTTTTTTTCAATAGATTCAGGATCAATTGTAAAATTTCCTTTCAATATATCTGCAAAAATAGGTTTTGCTCCAGTAGATGCAACGGCATTTGCGCTAGCAACAAATGTAAAGGATGGAACAATTACCTCATCTCCTTTTTTGATATCAAGTGCATAGAGTGCTGCCTGTAATGCTGCAGTTCCAGAATTTACTGATACCGCATATTTTGTTTTTACGAAAGTTCTTACAAGTTTTTCAAATTCTTGAACATTTTTACCTCCATCTTTTGACGCTGATGTAAGGCCTCCAGATTTTACAACAGAAATTACTGCTGAAAGTTCTTCTTTACCTAAAATTGGAGTGTTAATTGGAATTTTCACAAATTTTGTCCTAATTACTGCTCTATAAACACAATCACTAGGCATGAATTTTTATATTTAAAAATTTGGCAAACGGCATAATGAAATCACGTCATCTGGAGAAAACAGACAAAGGTTACAAAGTTTTTCTTTACATTTTCTATATTTGTGGATTTATAATGTCATCATCATTGATTTTCGGAGTTTATGTTACAACGATTGAATGGATGGAAAATGGTACATATGTTATGGGAGAAGCTATACACAATACAACTATTCCATTTGAAAATTTTGCAAGAGTTTCAACTTGGATATTTTTTTCAACAATAATTGGATGGTATTGTGTTTCTAGAATAGGTTGGAGAAGAACTGCAGGTGATAAAATTATTGGAACACGAATGGCATTGCTCCAACTAATGTTATTAGGATTTTCAATTATTACTTTGTTTGAGGTAATGTATAATTTTACTGTCTTAACTGCTCAAATTTCTGCTGGAATTGTTGATGGTGTACTTCCAGATATAGATAGACTATCAATTGCTTATCCAGATCCAGAAAGGCCATGGAACACCATATTTGCAATCAAAATGTTTCTAGCAGCATTTATCATTAGTACTCATGCTTTCTATCTTAGTACGAAACCAAGAAAACCATTGGAAGAACCAGAAGTTTAAATTTAATCTAATTTTCTACAAAAATAATTTAATTAGAAAAAATTTGAAGGTGCCAAGATTCATAGAATTGAAAATAATCAAGTAAAAACATCTTACATTAAAAGTATCCAGAAAATTTTGGATGAATTTTAAGTTGTAGATAATTTGAGAAAACTCGGGAAAAATTGTATTTGGTTTTTGATTATTCATTTAGGCCTGATTCGTATTTTGCGGGTCGTTTAAGCGCTTTTTCAATGGATTCTAAATTTTTTATTTCATTTTTTGAATTCATAGTCAAAGTTTTGACCATTTCTGTGCCTAACTGGACAGATTGTTCAGGTAAAGTTTCTAAGAATTTCTCAAGACCTTTTTTGTAGTTATCAATTAGCTCTAATCCTTCTTCTAAAGTCACAAAGATAGTTGATATGTCGGGTATTCAAAGGTTACAAATTTTTTAAAATTATTTGAATAACTTTATACGTTTACTGCTTTGGAGTTGATTTGGTTTGGATATTACTGAAAAGGTTGATTTGATTGAGAGACCACCAACTGAAGAAGTTGTTACACGTGAGGAATTAATTGATTTATTCCAAACAAATTCATCCCCAAAACATTACATTGGTTTGGAAATTTCTGGTTTTTTGCACCTCGGTAGTTTAATTAGTACAGGATTCAAAATTAATGATTTTGTAAATGCTGGTGTAAAGTGTACAGTTTTTCTTGCAGATTGGCACACATTAATCAACGATAAATTAGGAGGAGATTGGGAAACTATTTCAAAAGTTTCCAAGTATTATCAAGATGCATTTAAACTGGTTTGTCCTAATGCAGATATTATTTTAGGTTCTAAACTTTATGAAGAAAAAAATGAATATTGGTCGGAGTTGGTCAAATTTACAAAACACATGTCATTAGCAAGAACAATGAGAACTCTGACAATTATGGGAAGATCTGAAAATGAAGAAAAAATTGATGTTGCGAAATTACTTTATCCAGCAATGCAGGCGGTTGATATTCATTCATTAGATGTAGATATTGCACATGCAGGAATGGATCAAAGAAAAATCCACATGTTAGTCAGAGAAATATTTCCTAAAATGAAATGGAAGGTACCAGTAGCAGTTCACCACAAATTATTACCAGGACTCTCCAAGCCTGCAGACACTAGTGATTCACAAATTTTAGGAAAAATGAGTAAATCTGATCCAAATTCAGGAGTCTTTATCCACAACACAGATGATGAAATAAAGAAAAAAATGAATAAAGCGTGGTGTGAAGAAGCAAACATAGAGAATAACCCACTCTTAGAAATTGCAAAAACAGTAATTTTCCACGAATTTAAAGAGATGAATGTTGAAAGACCTGAAAAGTTTGGGGGAAATGTATCATATCAAAATTATAATCAACTTGAGACGGATTTTGCTGAAAAAAAATTACATCCAGGGGATTTGAAACAGACTGTCGGAAATTATTTAGTGAAAATTATATCACCAATTAGAGATAATCTTAATCTAAATGAAGAATTACATGAAGCAATTAAGAAAAGTTTCTAAACTTTGAGATCTGGATTAGTTTGTTCTTCTAAATTGTATTTTGATTTGTATCCTCTTGGATTTATTATCAAATCTTTGTAAGAGTATGTTGAAGAATTTCCAACAATCACAGTACTAGTCATTCCTAATTTGTCTGAATGATTTAGTAGATTTTCTAGATCAGTTATTACAATTGATTCGGATTCTCTATATGCACCAACAATAATTGCAACGGGTGTTGTAGTTTTTCTATATTTTAAGAGAATTTTTCTAGCATCTTGTAGTTGATGAACTCTTTTCTTACTGGCAGGATTGTAAATCACCAGAACAAAATCGCCTTTTGCAGCAGACTCTACCCTATTTTCAATTACTTCCCATGGAACTAACAAATCACTCATACTAACTACTGCAAAATCAGACATTAATGGTGAACCGACAATAGATGCACAAGAGTTTAGTGCAGATACACCTGGAACTACTTCTACTTCTAGTCCATTTTTTGGATCCCAGCCACCCTCTGCTAAAGTTTCATAGATCAATCCAGCCATTCCATAAATTCCTGGATCTCCGCTAGATACTAGAGATACATTTTTTCCGGACTTTGCAAGGTCTATGCATTGATGAGCTCTTTCAACCTCTTGAGTCATTGCATAACGATAAACTGTTTTTCCTTCAATTAGATCTGAAACTAGATTTACATATGTTTCATAACCAATAATTATATCACTTTCACTTAGTACTTTTTTTGCTCTAAATGTCATGTGATCATTATTTCCAGGACCCACACCGACAATGTTCAATTTTCCAGTCAAATTTACAACAAATCATCTTGTAAGTAATTTATCCTTTTAGTGAATTATTGAAAGGGATCAATAAATGGACAATTAACTATATGATCACTATTAGTTGGTCGTGCTATACTGACAGTAATTTGGTCATTTGTTCTGAATGAATCAATATCAGACTTTGTTTCAAGAATTTTTGCGTTTTCTGAATCGTTCCATTCAATTAAATATATTCTCCACATTGGACTGTAATTTTCATCACCTAATGCAGCTGAGGCAATTCCAGCTTGAAACCCTAATGGACCTGTTCCCTTAATTCCATTTTTGAATTGGAAAAGATCAACTGCACCAGCATGAGCAATTAGATTTGCAGAAGTGGGGGATGAAGTCACACCCATCATCTCTGCAGGTCCAGATGGAGTAGCATCAGTTACAATATAGTAAATTGTTCTTCCATCAGGACCCCAGCCTCTATGAGCAACAAAGGTGACATTCATTTCTTGTTCATTAATTTCAGTGATTTGACCTCCACCATAAGGCATATCATCAGTTATTTCTTTATCATCACGCACTTGCATCTGTCCATTAGGCCAAACAATATGTGGAGAATTTACAACAATTCCTGTTTCATTAAACTCAATTCTTCCACCTTCTTTAGCTGTGATTATATCATTTGCAGATTCAAAGATAATCTCTTTTTGGCCTGTCTTCCAGGTTACTTCTATTACAGAAGATAATGCACTATATTCTGATTCTTGCTCTGGAGTACTAGAGAATACTTCATTTTGGAATCCATAAAGTCCTTCACCTTTAACTCCATTTTTAAAAATAAAGATTTTTTGAAGAGCATCTTCTGGAACATTTGCTAGAATAGGTGCAAATTCAACATTCCATTCTTGTTTTTCTGAGATAGTTTTTGCATACTCCTCATCACTACCGTCAGTAATGATGTACAAAATTTTTTCACCATCATAGATTCCTTGATGCATTGGGATTGTAGCTGGAACGTTTGTTCGTGAAAGTAATGATTTTGGTTCTTCTTTTTCTAATTCAATTTTTTGCATAATGATTTCAGTTGGTTGTCCTCTAATCCATCCATCAACACTAACAGTTGAAATGAATGGTTTTGAATTTGGTGAGTGCAATCCAATAGCAGCTCCAGTAAATTCAAAAGAACCTGATTTTTGTTGTAAATCAATTAAAGATAATCCGTAGAGAGTATCTCCATCTATACTCCAAGTAGGTTGTCCTTTTGCATCATTTGAGTTAATTTCATGTAAAACAACAATCTGAACATTTTCACTTGAGGTAAATGTCATAGAACCATCATAAATTGTTCCTTCATTAGGCGATAAAATCAAAGATAATTGATGATTTTCATGTCCTTGTCCTGGATCCTGAGAAGATGTAAAAGTTTGTGTAAAATGGATCTTTTTTCTGGAACCTGCATCAGCAAACTGATCTGATAGAGATGAAATACTAACTATACTTGTTACAAAAATTCCAATTATCAATATGGCAATTATTTTTTTCAACAAAGTTAATTGAGATTATTCCTTTAAATGATTTTATCCTAATTCACTTCATCTAATGCAAATGCATTGTGTAATGCACGAACAGCTGCATTAGTATCAGAATTTTTAACTACAAATGCCAGATTTAATTCAGATGAACCTTGAGTAATCATCGATACATTTACTTTATTTTTCTCAACTGCACCAAAAACTTTGGAAGCAACACCAACAGTTCCACGCATTCCGGAACCTATCAATGCTATAATCGCTACATTCGTGGTTACTTCTAGTTTTTTGATAATTTTTCCTAAAAGTTCCATTTCAAGTGAACTTACAGCTTTGTCTAGATCAGTATTCTTTACTACAATTGTTATACTAGATTCGGATGGATTTTGAGATATCATCATAACGTTGATTCCTGCTTTTGCTAGTGTGGCAAAAATTTTTGCTGCAGTACCAGGAGTTCCAACCATACTGCCTCCCTGAATATCTATTAGTCCATTGTTTCTAACATTACTGACACATTTTACAGTATTTTTAACAGATGATGATGGTGAAGCTGTAACCAAAGTACCTTCATTTTCTACATTGAATGAACTTCTAATCTTCATTGGAATTTTCTTTGATAATAGAGGTTCAAATGTGCGTGGGTGTATCTGTTTTGCACCAAATAATGCCATTTCAATGGCCTCAACATATGAGACTTCTTTGAGCAATTTTGCATTCTTGACTATTGTTGGATCTGCAGTCATGAGACCATCAACATCACTCATCAACCAAATTTCATCTGCTTTGATGCAAGTTCCAATAATTGTTGCTGAATAATCTGAACCACCTCGACCAAAAGTAGTGATGTGACCATGTTGATCTGCACCAACAAAACCACCCACAACAGGTACCGTTTTCTTTGAGAAAAGATTATCAACTGTTTTTGATACTCTCAATCTAGTTGTGTCAATTAGTGGTTTAGATTCACCAAAGTTAGAATCAGTTACTATTCCAACCTCTTTCCCAGTTAGAGGAATTGATTTTCTACCTGAATCGTTTATTGCCATTGAAACAAGTTTTATAGATAGTCTTTCACCAAATGAGAAAAGATAATCCATTGTTCTAGGAGTCACCTCGCCCAATAGAACCATCCCATCAATCAATGCAACAAGTTCTGAAAAATCGTCATCAAAGTTTTTTAATAATTTTTTTCGTAAATCATCTTTTTTGATTGTTTGTTTAGCTAATTGTTTGTGTCTGTTAGTAATCTTTGATGCTAATTGTTCTGCTTTTGATTTATTTTCTTTTTTAATTGATTCAGAAATTTCTATTAGATCATCTGTTGTTCCACTAGTTGCAGAACATACAACTACAATTTCATTTTTCTTGGATAAGGAATTTAGATGATCAGCTACAGATCGAATATCTTTTGCAGATGAAATTGAGGTCCCACCATATTTTATTACTAATCTCATTTCAAAATACCTGAATTGTTTAATCTTTAAATGCTTTAACTTTCTACGCGTGGAGCTAAGTAGAAGTGAATTCGACCAATGTTAGCTACCTTGAATTCAATTCTTAGGGGTTTTGCGCTTGAAAATTCACATGTAATCAAGCCTGCGGTTGTCCCTACTGCTTTTACTACTGGATTTAGATATTCTAAGCTGTAGGTCCCAACACTGTCTTCTTTTGAAGAAATCTCTTCAATATCCTCATCATCTTTATCTAAATCAATGACAACTTCTCCAGAATCTCCTTTTCCTGAAAAGTCACCTTTAGAATCAGATGTATGTATTGTCAAATAGTCAGATACAACTTGGACATCACCTAGGATTTTATCAAACTTTGATGAGGACAATATAATTTTAGAATCATATGGGATTTTGGGTAATGGAGTATCTGTTGCAGAACTTTCAATCAAACGCATTTTGTATTTTTTATTTTTTCCAACTGTAACAAGTAACATGTTTTGTTCAGATATACTAATCTCAATACTATCTTTTTTGTCTGCTCTTTTAATGAGTTTTGAGAATTCATCAATTCTTACTCCGAATTTTATATCACTATCACATTCATATTTTTCAAATGCAGAATTTGGCCAAGAGATATCTATGAGAGCAACATGTGATGGATCCATTCCTCTAAAAGAAATTCCTTCTGCAGTTGCAACAAAGGTTGCCTCTTCAACAAGTGTTGAAATTGCAGAAATGATTGCTTTTAGATCATCAGAACCACTTGTTTTTGCTCCAAAAGTCAAATCAATTTTGTTGACCTAATGTTCCAGTTAAACGTTATGCGTAATTACGCCAAGTATTCTTACATTTAGTGCAACGATAGAACTGTGTTGTTGGTTCATCTGCACTTCTTGTTTGAAGCATCCACCAAACTGCTTCATCATGTCCACATTTCTCACATTCGATTTTAATCGTTGGATGAGATTCTTCTCCCTCGTCACCCTCGAAAGCTAAAATAGATTCTTCTGGTTCTACATTTTCAATAATTTTTTTGGTCTGTTTTTCTTCTTCGCCTTCAATATAACCACATTTTGAGCATTGAAGGCCGGAAGAACCTTTTTTTAATTTGACCTCACATTTGGGGCAAAACTTCAATCTAATTTACCTTAAGTTTTGAATTGAATAATTGTTTGAACTCATCTGCCATTTTAATTGCGGAATCGGTTGCTTTCTTAATTTCACCTAAAGGTTTTGAACTAGAATTAATTCTCATCCAGCATTCGTTGGTAAGCGGATGTTTGACAATAACGCCTGCAAAATCAATATTTGATTCTTTTAATAGTTCATGTTGAATTAGGTACAAAATACCAATATCGGTTTCAGTGATTGAAAGGTTGATTTCTTTGGCTTCTGAACTGATCACTTGTGCGTTCATGTATTCAGAAAAAGCACTTATTGCGGATATAAATCATTATGAGCAGTAGAAATGGCCGAAAGTAGGATTTCAGACATAGAATTAGCAAAATCTAAGGATGAATACACGTCAGACGAGAATATTGAGATAAATGTCCAATTTTCAGTTGAAGGTGACCTTAGAGATGCATTTAACGAGGCAAATTGGACTGAGGCATATAACAAAAACGATGTCTCATTCAAAATGAAATGTGGTGTAAAATTGACCTCTGGTGGATTCAGGAAAAAGGAAGTGGGTAGGACAATTGATACCTACAGAAAGGCATCCATATTTTGGACAAGAAATCCAAAGCTTGTCAACCCTATGAAAGATAGAAGAATATGGGTCCAAGTTGCCAAAAATTTTGAACCATTCATAAGACTTACAGAAGAAGAAGTCAGACAAGAAATGTTTGATTTTAATGAGAAATTCGTTTTCAAGGCAGAAGATTTGGGAAAAGGAACACACAAAATTAGCGCAGAAGCATTTGCATCATGGCAAAAACATGAATTCACAGAGCCTGGAAATGTTAAGAATAATTCAAAAGAAATTGAAATAAAAATCAATTAGGGATATAAGGAACTTTTTGATGGAGTCAGTATGGCAAAATACGATGGTCTATTAGGACAACCAATTCTTGAAGTTGAGGATCCTGATAAAGAAGGAGGAATTACCTTTATCTTTAAAGACAACAGATTTTTGTTCATCAAAGCAAGTGATGGAAAAATCGATACCGTATCAATACCAGAATAGGTGACATAAATGGAAAAATATGATGCAATCAAAATGTTAGAACTTGTAAAGATAGAAGATCCTGATTCCGATGGTGGACTTACCATGATATTTCAAGAAAACAAAACCTTGAAAATCAAAATTGTTGATGGAAAATTAGTTTCTGAATTTCTTTAAACTAATTTTTTACATGTTTTTCATAAAAACCAATAGCTAGTTCTTGTACTTCAGATTGGATTGAACCGGGTCGTTCTTCACGAATTTTCTGAATAGCATTTTCTGCAGTATATTTTTTGTATTTTATGAAATAACATGCAAGAATTGTTCCAGCTCGGCCCATTCCGGCTGCACAATGAACCATTACTGCTTGATTATTTGTAATCTGGTCATGGATAAAATCAACTGCTGAATCAATCTTTTCCATATCTGGTGCAGTAAAATCAGGAGTAGGAACATGAAGATATCCAATATTTTTAACCCAATTATCAGGTAGAGCATTTTCAGTCATTGTAACAATTGATTTCACACCTTGATTTACAATCCAATCAAATTCATCAAAACTTGTAGGCATGCCAGAGCCTGCTAATTTTTCTTCAATTAACCATGAAAAGTTTGTAGGTTTTTTTGTTATCTTACCATGAACTTTTCTCCATAAATTACCAGGCTTACTCATGTAAGATATTGACATTTACCATATTTTTAGCATTACGAAAATTTTAGTGTGCAATTGCTCTTACGGGTGAACCGGTTGCATCTTTAAGTTTTAGTGGAAGAATTGTAAAAATAAATTCCTTTGATTGGATTTTATTCAAGTTTGCCAAGTTTTCTACTATTAAGATATTATTTTTTGATAATATTTGATGAACAATAAAGGAATTATCTTTTCCAAGATCTATACTAGGTGAATCAATTCCAACAAGATTTATCTTTTTTTGTGCAAGATATTTTGCAGCTGTTAATTCTAATCCGGGATTTTCTAAAAAATAATTATCTTTTTTTAGATTTTTTTGCCAATCTGTAAAAAAGAAGACTGATGATTTATTAGGAATTTTACCGTTCTCTTTCTCAAATTGAATAATATCTGCTTTTGTAATTGAAGAATTTTTTAATTTTTTTATTTTGATTAGAATGGCATTACCCATTAATCTATCTAGAGGAATTTGGTCAATTTTCATTCCACTTTTAACAAAATGAAAAGGTGCATCAATATGAGTTCCTGTGTGAGAACTAAGAAACAAAAGTTCTAGATTATATCCATCCTCTTTCAGATTTGACCATGAGATAAATTGAGGAGCGGGAGAACCAGGAAAACCTGGAATTGATTTTGATATAGTAAGTGTGAGATCTAATGGTTTCATATCAATACAACAAAATGGTGATTAATCAATATTGAATTATGAAAAGTTAAATACTCATTGAGTAAAATTTTCGTGTGCCTACTGCATATGTTCTATTAAATTCTGATTTAGGATCAGATGAGTCAATAATCAATGAAGTCAAACAAATCCTTACAGATGAGGATGTAACCTACGAAATTCAAGGAGTTTATGGGGTTTACGATATAGTTTTGAAATTATCATCAGATGATGCTGAAAAACTACGCTCAATAATTACCAATAAAATTAGAAGGATTACAAAAGTTCAATCTACATTAACGATGATGGTAATAGAAGAACAGGAAAATCTATAGTTTCTTTATTGCATCAACTACAGACATAATTTCAGATTCTGTATTAAAGAAATGAGGTGACGCTCTTACAATCTTTGTTTCCATGATTTCTCTGAGAGCCAAGACAATGTTTTGTTTTTCAAGTCTATCAACAACTTCTTGAGAGTCTATTCCACTTATGTTAAAAGATACAATGCTAGTTCTAGAATTAGGATCGTCTGGACCATACAAAATTATTTTTGGTATTTTTGATAATTCTTCTCTTAGAAGAGTAGACAAGTATTGATTTTTTTCACGGATATTTTTGAGACCAAATTTAAGCAAGTAATTTGTAGAAGATTCTAATCCGACAATTCCAACATAATTACGAAAACCCGTTTGAAATTTATCAGGAAGTTCTTTGTATGCTAAATTAGTTTCATCATAGATAATTGCTGATTCTCCGCCAATATCTTTTGGTTCTAACAAATCACTAGATTTTCTATTACAATAAAACAAACCTGTTCCCATCGGTCCACAAAGCCATTTTGAACCATTAAAGGACATAAAATTACAATTTATTTTTGAAACATCTACATCTAAACATCCAACAGTTTGTGCACTATCAACAAAAATCGGGATGTCATTAACGATTTTTCTAATTTTTTCTAAAGGTAGTATAGAACCAGTGTTGTACAAAGCATGACTTAGTGCAATTAATTTGGTGTTATTATCAATCAGTGATTCTAAATCTTCAAATTTGAAAAATCCATCTTTGTCAATGTGTAAATTTTTAACAGAAATTTTTTCTTTTAGTTTTAGCCATGGATAAAAATTAGAATGATGTTCATGAGTCATACCACGAATAATAATATTTGAATTATGATCAAATGTTAGCCCGTTTGAGACAAAATTGATTCCATCGGTAGTACTTTGAGTTAAAACAATCTCATCAGGTTGGCACGAAATAATTTTTGCGATGGTTTTTCTTACATTTCTTAATTTTTCAGTAACAAATGGTTCAGACTCTTTTGAATCAGGTCCAATTGAGTTGTAAGATATAAGAAAGTCTTTCATTGCATCAATGCTTTGATTAGGCATCAGAGATACAGATGCATTATTTAGATAGATTTTATCTGAATTTGGAAAATCATCTGAGATATCTTTCGATACTAAATTCATTATTATATCTGTAAAATGCTAATTGGTTGTTGGATAAAAGTCCTGAGCAAATTTTAGACAATAAAATGACACAGATTCAAAATGAGTTTAACTATAAAATTCCCAATATTGTTCTATGTGTAGAACCATTTCACAAAGCAGAATTTCTCAACAAATTAATCAACTCGGTTGAAAAACCAATAATTTTTGTAGATCTAGATTTACTTTATACAGGGTATGTAGAATCAGGAATGATTCAAAAGAAAACCAATCTTACATTGTTTCATCCTACAAAAGAAAATTGGCCAGATATTTTTACTGATATTATCTCAAAAGCATCTAAAGAAAACTTTCTTGTCATCATTGATTCATTTAATGGAGTATACAATATGTTTGAAGATTTAGAATCTGCTATTTTCATTAATTCATGTATAATGCTACTTTCATCGTTGGTAAAAGACAAAGATTCATCAGTTATCATAACAGGAATGGCTAGAAAAAAAGAAAATGAAGGTTGGGTTCTTACTCCAGGAGGCAAAAAAATCATAAAATCTGTAAAAACTGGAGTCTATTTTTTAAAAAAAGGTGATAGTGGTTTGATTATTCATTCCGTAAATGAGAATTCAATGATTTACAAGATATCAAAAAATACTTGAAATGCGATCAAAATTTCAAACGCCGTTATAAAATTTCAAACGCCGTTATAATAGCTGATTTTTAGGCAAATTATATTAATGTCGAATCAAGATTTTATTTTGTTATGCCAGTAGGAATTATTCCAGACATAAGCGAACAAATGTGTATCGGATGTGCACTATGTGTAGAAATCTGTACAACACTTGGTCCAGATGTCCTTAGAGTAAAACCAGTTGAAGGCTGGAAGAGAGGTAAAGCATTTGTCTTTTACCCAGAGAGATGTATTTCTGATGGTGCATGCATTGGTGTATGCCCAACAAAAGCAATCTTTTGGATGAGACCAATGGACTTTACTGTTGGACAACCAGTTCCACTCCACAAAGATTCAGTCTTCGTAAAAGGTTGGACCGAATTAATCGATTAGATTAGTTCAACTTTTAATTTCTTTTTATTATTTTAGATTTTAACAGCCCCAGGCTTTGTTTCGGGTATATTCGGTTTCTTTTTCAACCAAAGCAATGCAACAATAAACATCACAGCAGGAATTAGAATGATGAATATCATTAACTCATAATATGTTGTTAGTCTTTGGGCAGGTTTAATATGATATGTCTCATGTGATGTTTTTTCTGGATTATCATAGACGGCAGTAGTAAAGTCAACGGATCTCTGTTCTTTACTTTGTACATCTCCAAATACGGTGACGCTTTCTTCAGCTAAAAGTGAGGGAGTCTGGATTCCTTCAATTCTTACAATAATTGAACCGGAATTTGAAAATACGAAATTTCTGTAATCTCCACCAATTTGACTGAGTCCTTCATCTCGAAAAATTTCATTTCCATTTTGAAAAATTACAAAGTTGTATTTCATTTCTGCAAGATTAGAATTTGTTTGTGGATCATAGAATTGATATACAAACTGAATTTTTTCATGGGTTTTGATCACAGGAGGATCCCAAGATAAGTCAACTTCAATAGCTTTATCAGGAGTATATTCTAAAATTGGAAATTGAATTTCTTTACCAGTTGCATCATGGGGATAATCGGGTATTTCTTTTTCAACAATTATCATTCCATCCATCCATGGATGAATTGTACAAAAATATGAAAATCTACCTGATTCCTCAAATTGATATGACCAAGATTCTCCAGGCATAAATCTACCACTATCAAAAATTCCATCAGGGATTCCAAAATTACGGTTATCCATCCAACCAAAACGTCCGGGACCATCTCCACTTGTCACGGTATGAGATTCCCTATCATCATTATACCAAGTAATTGTATCCCCCACCACGACATTAATCAATGGAGGATCATACCAGACTTCTGCAGGAGTATTAAGCTCGGGATTATGTGCTCCAAATGGAATATCAATAATGTATTCATCTCCAAATGCAAAAGAAGTTGAACCTAAAATAACCAGAGTGAAAATCAATAATAATAATTTCATGTTTTTTGAGATTTGAGATCATAATTAAATGATGTATCTAATTTTCAATAATAGGAGTAATTATCAATTAACAGGTAACTTTTGGAGATAACATACTGAAACTTACTAGAAGCTTTGATATTTAGTTAAAAATAACAAATAACAAAAATGACTATCACAATAAATCTTGGGAAAAAACTTGTTTTGCTTGTTATGCTTGTAACAATGACATCATTAGGAATTACATCATACATGAGTATAGATTATGCTACTGAAACTCTAAAAGAACGAGGAGGAGAGTTATTACACGGAGAGTCAGACATTAGAGGAGAATCTTTAAAATTACTTTTTGAAACTAGAATTGAACAAAATAAAGTTCTTGCAAATGATCCTATGATTAAATTTCTAGTTTCAGAGATGGATGGAATGTCAGGACTAGAATTAAAATCTATGAAAGAAGAAAAACGTAGAGATTTTCTAATTCAAGTACAAGCATTTCAAGAGCTTGTTGGATTTTCAATTGGATTTGAAGATACTAAAATTATCGGTAATAATGGAAACGTATTTTTTTCATTAGTGGGAATATCTGATAAAAATTATTCTCAAAATGAATTCTTTGAAAGAGGTTTAAAGGAATCTTTTGTTGATTTTGAACCTTCAGGTGCAGGTAAAAAAATGATTGTCGTCACTCCTATCTATGCAGAAGATAGTAAAATTGGAGATGATGCCATTGGAGTAATTATATCTAGAATGAGAACTACTGCAATTGACAATATTCTTCTTAATAGAAGCGGACTAGGTGAAACAGGTGAGGTCTATATTGTAAACAAAGACATGGTAATGTTATCTGATTCTAGATTTTTTGAAAATGCAGTATTCCAACAATTTGTAGATACAATTGGTGTCAAAGAATGTTTTTCAAAGAATGAAGAGTATGTTGGAATTTATCCTGATTATAGAGGAATTTCAATATACGGATCATCGTATTGTATGGAAGAATTTGGGATTGTTTTGCTTGCAGAAATAGATGAGAAGGAATTGATGGAGCCAATAGAGATTCTTCAAACTAGAATTATTTTGACAAGTTTACTCATAACCATGGCTATGGGATTAGTGGCATACTTTGCTGCTGAATCATTATCTCATCCATTACGTGCACTGAAAAAAGCTGCAAATAAAATTGCAGACGGGAATTTTAATGTCAGAACCAACATCAGAACAAGAGATGAAATTGCAGACTTGTCTTATGCGTTTGATTCAATGGCACAAAAATTACAAGAATCATTAATCGAAATTGAAGAGAAGAAAAAAGTGATTAGGCA
>JAJETY010000045.1 GCA_021268355.1 Candidatus Nitrosopumilus sp.
ATACTAAAGTAGAATATGATTCTCTTTTTACTAAAATTTCTGATGAGAAAAAACTATCTGAAAAAATAGTTCTTCAAAAATTTAATGATTCACAAATAAAACAAAAACAACTTAGCCAAGAAATCACTAACATTAGAGAAAGACATTCTAATCTAGAGGATGAAATTTTCAGTGATAAAATTAGAACTCTGAAAATAATAAAGGAAAAACATGTTGGGGATCTGAATGATTTTGTTAGAAATTACCAACATGATTCAGATTTGAAAATAGTCTGGAATTCAGGGGTTCCTACATTTGAAATCTCTTAATCTATTTTTCAATTATTTTTCTGCATAAATAGACCCAACATTGTATGTCCTTTGTCTGTAATAGTATAGATCATATTTGATCCTACTGCCTCCTTTTTTACAAAATTGTAATCAACACATAAGTGAAGATAGTTCAGAAATGACTTTTTCATTCTGATCTTTGATTTTGAATACAATTCTGAAAATGTCATTGGATTCCCTCGCAATTGATACAATAATTTCAATAACGACAGTGTACTGTAATCCCTAGTTCTTGCTTTTACTGCACCTAGAATCTCTTCATCCCTTTTGATTATGAAATCTTCGAATTGTTCTGCCACTTCTAGTGGTACATATGTTAATCTTGCTCGCATCATACCGTATGGTACGGTACATTACTTTATTAGTCTTTAACTTGAGCTTTGTTGATCTTTCTAGCTGATTTTTTTACACCTGCATTTGATGGCTAAAACATCAGTTCATCACGTATGAACTGGATACGATCTTTCATTACATGTGATATTGGTCTAATCTCATAAATAACCCCTTTTTTTGAAAAATATCAATGAAGAAAATAGAGGCTGTAATCAAAAGAAAGAATTTTCCTACGATTAAATCTAATTTACATATTGTTGGCACATACATTATTGATAAACGAAATTTAGAAGATAGTAACATCTATGATGAATCAAAAGGTTCTCGAGTTGGTTCAACCGGACTCAAATCAATTCCATTAGCTAAAATCGAAATGGTAGTACCAGACAAAGATGCCCGAAAGGTGGTTGAAATGATTTCAAAAAATTCTGGATTAACTGCAAGTCATGGCGGAAAGATCTTTGTCTCTGAAATGGAAGAAGTAGTTGACATGGAAACAAATGATGCTACCCAAGATCTTGAACTAGTTTTAGATGAAAAATCTCATTCAATACAACTTCCAAAACGTAGTAGATTTATCCCATTACAAAAATTCACTTTACATAAACTCCAAATAATCTATGAAGAAAACAAAGAAACTCTTAGAACTGATTACCGAATAAAATCATTTAGTGACTTTGTTAATCATTGTATTATGAAATACCTCCCAACATTAGAAAAACAACTAAAGAATCCAACAATTGTTTATGAAAACAATTTTGGCGATTTTTAATTTCTAGAAAATATAATCTGAAAATAACCACAATCCAACCAAAGTCAAACCTAATCCTGCCATAACCAACTTTGCAATGAATATTTTTTTGGAAGTTTTCATATAAAGAATAATAAAATTGGTGGTATAACAATTATTCCAATGATTACAGCTACCTTTGGGTAATCTTTAGCCTTGATTGGTTGCATCTTTTCTCTATGAAATAACTTGTTTTTACGAATACTCATATTGATCACATAATTGTTGATTCGCCTTCGTCACCTGTGGCAATATCTACTGCGCGTAACACTTGTGAGATGAATATTTTTCCAATCCTACCTTTTTCTTTGATGATTTTAACTACTTCATCTTCTTTAGACTCAGGGATGATTGCCTCAATAAAGTATTTCTCACTAAATTGTGGGACAAAGATCTCACTACCTTTTGAGGCGTGAATTTCTGGACCTGGTTTCTTACCTCTACCTCTAACTTTGGTAACTGTAAGGCCGCCAATTCCTACATTTTTTAGTGCTTCACTAATTGCCATGACGTCGTTTTCACCTAGAATAACTTCTATCTTGAGCATTTGATAATTGTAATTGCAACTTGATAAATATAATTTCTGATTTTGTATATCAAATGATTATCATTTGACAATCAAATTAGGATATTGTTATTAATCAAAAAATATTTTTTTTTCTCATGACACTTGATTCTGGAGATACAGCATGGATGCTTGTAGCTGGAAGTCTTGTATTGCTTATGATCCCTGCATTGGGTCTTTTTGAATCTGGTTTGTTAAGAAAGAAAAACGCAGCTTCAATTTTCATGCAGATATTTTTCGGATTGGCACTGTTGAGTGTCATGTGGTTTGTATTTGGATTTAGTTTATCATTTAGCCCTTCAGATCATGGCTTAATCGGAGATATGCAGTGGACATTCCTGAAAGGTGTACCTTCTGATGAGGCATTACCATTTGCTCCAACAATTCCAGGTGTGTTGTTTGTAAAGTTCCAATTGATGTTTGCATGTATTACTCCACTACTTCTTACAGGAACAATTGCTGAAAGAATGAAGTTTAGTTCCTTTATCATATTCATCTCCGCATGGTCTATGCTGATCTACTATCCTCTCGTACACTGGGTATGGGGCGGTGGCTGGTTAGCCCAACTAGGTGTTGTGGACTTTGCTGGTGGTATTGTAATTCACACTAGTGTCGGTATGGCTGCTCTAGCTGCTGCCATAGTACTAGGTAGGAGAAGAAATTACGGTCCTGCTATTATGATTCCTCACAGTATTCCACTTGCAGTTCTTGGTTCATCTTTGCTATGGCTTGGATGGTTCGGTTTTAACGCAGGTAGTGCACTTGCAGCATCTGGTGGTGTTGCAGGTAACACTGTAATTGTAACTCATATGGCTTCTTCTGTTTCAGCCTTAATCTGGGCTGGACTTTCATGGGTAAGAACGGGTAAGCCATCAATTGTCGCAACCATTAACGGTGCAATTGCAGGTCTTGCTGGAATTACCCCTGCCTCCGGATTTGTAAGTGCTGAGCATGCATTTGTAATTGGAATTGCAATCGGTGTAATCTCTTACTCTGGTGTAGTGTTATTCAAAGAGAAACTAAAGATTGATGATGCACTTGATGTCAGTTCAGTTCACGGTGTTGCAGGTATTGTAGGTTCTCTTGCAATTGGTATCTTTGCAAGTACTATGATTAATCCTGGTGGCGTTGACGGATTACTATTTGGCAATCCTGACCAGTTGTGGATTCAAGCAGTAGGTGTTGCAGTTGCAGCAGCAATCGGCTTTGGTGGAACATGGATATTGATGCAGGCAATAAAACATCTTATTGGAATTCGTGTTACAGCAGAAGTCGAAGATGTCGGTCTAGATATCAGTGAACATGCAGAATCAGCATACTCTGATGAAGAAGAATTCATGTTAGATATGGATACATACACAGAAGAATTACAGGAAAAGGATGAAATATTCCGAAGGAAGAAGTAATTTTGGTGTAATTGTTGGCTAAAGATTACGAAACAATATCTAAAAAAATTCTTGAAATAGATTCTAAAGTTAGATTTGCAGGCGTTGCAAATAATAAAGGTGAATTAGTTGCAGGGGGACAAAAAGATGATGTTGAAAAATTACTAGCTGAAGATGATGTTAAAATGTCTATTCACTACGCACTACAAAAGCGAGATTTGTATACAAACTTGGCATACAAAATAGGAAATGAAACCGCGTCAATCACTGAATATGAAAAAGTGACCATGATAACCGTTCCAATAAACTCTAGTGAATTATTCCTTGTTAGTACTGAACCTCGTGCTGATTACCTGAAAGTAATTGATTCAGTTAGGTCTGAACTTCAATTATCAGGCTAATGATCTGACACGTAGAACGACAGTCACTTTGGACGATGAATTGGTTAAGAGACTTCACAATCTTCAATCAAAAGAAATTTTGAGGTCTTAAAAACATGTTATTTTTTCAATTATTGTTAATACTCAATTAAAAAGAATTCTAAAATAAATTATTAGACTTTTTACATTTTTCGTGCCTGTAATAATTTCATTTTCTCAGTTCATAAATTAACTCTAATTGTTTGAATTGTAAAATTATAGTAAATGGGTCAGTTTAAACCCCCGAACTCTAAATCTTTCTCATGGAAGTAGTAATCAGTGGGATTCTTACTGTTATTGGACTGGTGATGTTGTGTTTTGGTGGAAATTGGCTAGTTAGTGGAGGTGTTGCAATTGCTCGAAAATTCCGTATCAGTAATCTTGTAATTGGAATGACTATCGTAGCTTATGGTACTTCTACACCTGAACTAGCTGCAAGTATAGCTGCTGCTGGTGAACATAGTGCAATTATTTTGGGAAATATAATTGGAAGTAATATTGCAAATGTTGGGATGGTAATTGGAATCGCTGCAATTATTGTTCCTATTGCAATTCAAAAATCAGTACTTAGAAAAGAGATACCAATTATGTTGGGCGTTTCTGTTTTATTGATTTTAATTTCAATTGATGGTGAACTATCAAATTATGATGGAATTTTATTACTTGCGGGATTGGGTGTATTTGGATATTACACTTTCAAAGATGTAATGAAACAACGTCAAGAAAATAAAGATGATGTGCCTCAGGGAGGGGAAAACATCTATCTCAAATCTATTGGTTTGATTGGGCTTGGGGTAGGTCTTTTGTATGTTGGAGCAATTCTGACAGTGGATAACGCAGTAATTCTTGCAAAAGAATTTGGTTTATCTGAAAAAATTATTGGATTAACTGTAATTGCAATAGGAACATCACTGCCAGAATTAATAACATCAATTATTGCAATAAGAAAAGGCCATGGTGATATCGGTGTTGGAAATATCATAGGTAGTAACATATACAATATTTTGATGATCATGGGGGTTGGAGCTGCCTTAGGCGGTGTAATGATTTCCGCGGATGTTTATTTCGATTATGCGATTATGGTTTTATTTAGCGTCGCACTCTTAATTGGTCTCAAAACAGGTGTGATAAACAGGATGATGGGCGTGTGCCTTACAGTTGGATATCTTGTTTATCTTATATTGACATTTTTCAAGTGATAAAAATTAAAACAAATTCAGATTGAGGATACTTTGATTTTTTCTACCTTTATGGATGGGGCTATTGAGGGTAGTGATGCCCATTGAATAACATTTTTTTGATTATTTCCAATTTCTGAAATATTCTTTAACATGATTGGTAGATTATGAATAATTCTCACCGATTTTCCAGGATTTTTTAATTCACCATTTTCAATAATTCTAATTCCGCTTCTAGCAGTACATGAAAAATCTCCTTTTATTGGATTTACTGCATACGTGTACCATAATCTTCCAACAAGTATTCCGTGTTTTGTATCTCTGATCATGTCTTCAGGTGAGGATTTTCCTGAATCAATTTTTAGATTATGTGGTGCAGAAATCGTTATAGGCTCTGCACTCCGTCCCATTGGAGAACCTGTTCTCAAAGCATTTCCTGTAGATTTTTTATTTTCTTTGAAACTATCAAAAATATTTGAAAATGTACTTTTAAAAATTCCGTTCTCAATTAATCTATTCTTACTTGTAGAAATCCCCTCATCATCAACTGATTTAGTTCCTATTCCCTCTGGTATGTGGGGATCATCTGTTAAATTGAATTCATCTAATGCAATTTCATCCTCAAATTTATTTGAAAAACAACTTTTCTTTTCTGAAAATGTTTTAAAATTGAAATTTGATGCTACAACAAAAGCAAGTAATTCTCCAACGGAATATGGTTCAAAAATTATTGAATAACTCCCAGAATCAATTTTTTTTGGATTTATTGAATTTATACACATTTCCCTAGCGTCACTTCCAATTTGCTGTGCTGAAAAACTTCTCAAAGTACGACCACTTGAATGACCAATTCCAGAAACAGGAATTATTCCCTCTTCTGATTCTGCATTTATTATTCCTGAAATGTAAGTTGCTCTGTCATTAAAACTGAGTCCATTAGAGTTTTTAATCTCAAAAAATTCTGAAACTATGTTTAACGAACCTGTAATCGTTGTAATTTTATTATAACTTGCCGAATTTATCATAGATTGTGCTATATCCATCATTTTTGAGCCTGAAATTTTATCTAATTTTTCATCAAATGTGCCATCAAGATTTCTACTCGATACACTAGAAGGCAAACCTTTCCAAAATTCTCTTGGTTTGAGGTTGGGAATTGAAGAAAAAGCTGAATCTATGGAGTCTTCAATTTTTTCCTTTTTTGTTGTCTGGATGGAAGCTATTTTCTTTTCATGAATCAATCTAATACCGAAACTTTCATCAAAATTTTGTTTAATTTCTGCAATTTCTGAATCAGTGATTCTAATTGTTGTAGTGTTTTTTTTAACACTGACTATCTCACATTCATCAATCTTTTTTTTGTTTGAATGCTGTAATGCCTTTTCTAAGGCAGACAATTACTTTCTCCTTGGATTTTCGTACTTGAATTTATTTATTTTAATTAATTCTGTATATGATCCAAACTGTGATGTGTTTGTAATCTTATCTAATCCCTCTTCAGGTTCTACACCATCTTCGAATTTTCTTATTATTTCATATTTTGTATTTCTCTCAGCAGGAATTCTTTTAATTTCTCTAATCATTCTCCTGATTTCTTTTGGTTTTAATAATTGACCGTGTTCTGAACCTGCAGATGTTGATATACTTTCATTGATAAGAGTTCCACCAAAATCATTTGCGCCCCACATCAGAAGTAATTGGGACATTTTTTGACCTTCTTTAACCCATGACATTTGTATGTTGTTTATTTGATTATTTAGCATGATTCTTGCAATGGCATGTGTAAGTAAAACATCGTTACCACTTCCACCTTGTTTGATTCCTTCATGTAATTGATGTTTGTACATTGGTGCCTCTGTATGTATGAAATTCAGTGGGACAAATTCCGTAAATCCTCCTGTTTCTTTTTGAATATCTCTTAATTTTTCAATATGTTTTACTCTATCTTCAAGAGTTTCTAAATGGCCAAACATCATAGTGGATGTTGTGTTTATTCCCATTTTGTGTGCATTTTTGATTATTCTTTCCCAATCCTTTACACTAATTCTCCCTGGTGATATTTTGTCTCTTAGTTTTTGGTCTAGTATTTCTGCTGAAGTTCCGGGAAGTGTGTCTACACCTGCTTCCTTCATTCTCTTTAGAAATTCTTCAATGTCTACACCTGAACGTGTAGCGCCATAAAGAATTTCTTCTGGAGAAAAACCATGAATGTGTATATCTGGTATTTCTTTTTTAATCTCTCTGCAGATATTTTCATACAGATCTCCTTCCATATCTGGTGGGAGGCCTGCTTGAACACATACTTCTGTTGCTCCCAACTGATGAGCTTCTTTAGCTCTACGAACAATTTCTTCTGTGGGGAGGAAATAACCTTCTTCCTCTCTAAAATCTCGACTAAATGCACAAAATCCACATTGCTTTATGCAGACATTAGTAAAATTGATGTTCCTATTTACCACATATGATACAATATCTCCTACTCTTCTCCTCCTTAATTCATCTGCAACCAAACCTACTAAGTGAAAATCTAATCCTGAAGTATTGTACAATTCAAGTGCTTCATTTGCAGTAATCTCTTTTTCAGAAAGTGATTTGTTTAGAATTCGTGAAATGACAGGATCCGCATTTTTAAAAAGTGAATCTAAATTTAACGTCATCTCCAATATTCCTCTTTTACCAATCCGTCCTCATCTTGAATCTCTTTCATTTTTTCTTGTAGGTCTTTACTAATAAAAGAAGAGAATTCTGGATATATTGGAAATCTACCTTTTAAATCAAAACCTGCATTTTTTGAATTTTCGTCAACACTTGAAATTTGAGGCCAAGCAAATTCTGGGTTGACAAAATCTGGAGTCAAAGGTGAAATTCCTCCCCAATCATTAATTCCAACTGATAGAAAACTCTGATAAGAATCTGGCGAAAGATTTGGTGGAATCTGTATGTTCATTTCAGGCATAATGATTCTAGATAATGCTACAATTGTCTTAAAGTATTTTTCATCTGCCGAAGGTTCATTTTTCATTCTGGTATCTTCCTTAGGTTGAAAATTTTGTAAAATCACTTCTTGAATATTTCCGTATTTTTGATGTAGTTGTTTTATTACTAATAACGAATCAATGATCTCCTCAATTGTTTCACCTATCCCAACAAGAATTCCAGTAGTCATGGGGATGTGTAATCTTCCAGAGTTCTCTAAAATCTCTAATCTTGCTTTTGGTCTTTTACTTGATGCCAAATGGTGTGGCATTCCATTTTCAGTTAGTCTTTCACTAATGTTTTCAAGCATTAATCCCATTGAGACGTTTGTTTTTTTCAACTCCTTCATTTCATCGAAATTTAAGTTACCTGCGTTAGTATGTGGGAAAAGACCTTTTTCTAATGCTATTTCTGATGCATAAATTAGATATTCTGAAGTAGACGAAAATCCGTTTTCTTTTAACCATTCCCTTGCTTCGTGATATCTTTGTTCAGGTTGTTCACCTGTTACAAATAATGCTTCCACACATCTGTATTTTTTTGCCATATCTAGTAATTCTATAATTTGTTGTTTTGACATTAATGATAATTTTTCCTCTCCTGGCTCTGCCTTGTATGTACAGTATGAGCAACTATCTCTGCAAAGATTAACAATATTGAAAAATGCTTTTTTTGAAAAGGTTACGATGTTACCTTTGTATTTTTTTCTTAATATTTGGGATGTTGTAAAAAGCTCATTAGGATCTTTTTGTGAATTTTGATAAATTTCCAAAATATTTTCTCGTGAAATTTCTCTGTTGTCTAAAACATTGTTTAAACTCTCAGAATTCAGTACAAGTTCGCTCAACAAACTGATTTCTTGACTTTGAGTATTTATTCTTGTATGGCGTTATTTTCAATTTGGTCTTTCTTGAAGAATTATTGAGATATTTGTTGTTCTACCATCTCTAAGAACTTCTAAAATCATTTCATCCCCCACTGCTTTTGCTCTTTGGAGATGAATCAAAATATCATCTATCTTTCTTACTTCAATTCCATCTACTGATAAAATAATATCTCCTCCAATTGGGTAGTTTACCCCATCTACATCGATTGTCTTATCTGAACCAATTAGACCTGCTTTTGATGCTGGACTATCTTCTACCACCGTAATAACCAAAAAACCTACTGCATCCGGTAGTTCTAAGACTTTAGCTAAATCCGGATCAATATCTCTCCCTGAAATTCCAATCCATGGATGTTTGTATTCTCCTTCTTGAATTAAAATTGGAATTATTTTTGCTACTGTTTGAGATGGAATTGCAAATCCAACTCCGGTAAATTCACCTGTTGCTGATTGAATTGCTGTGTTGATTCCAACCACCTCTCCTCTCATATTCAATAACGGTCCACCTGAATTTCCTGGATTTATCGCTGCATCTGTCTGGATTACATCTGGAATCGAATATCCTGAACCCGATGGCAACAATCGTCCTAATTGACTTACAATACCTGATGTCATCGAACCTGATAATCCAAATGGATTTCCAA
>JAJETY010000056.1 GCA_021268355.1 Candidatus Nitrosopumilus sp.
AATAATTTCACCGTCTGCTGAAATTATGTCAATTGCAGTTGTTTGCTTGACACCTACAATTTTTATTTGCATTGATTCACCAACGCCTGGAATGTTTAATCCTTTGACTACTGTGATTTGTATACCTTCTAAAACTGTTGAAATTACTTCGATCTCTATTTTATCATAGTTTGAACCACTTTTTGCATTAATTGTCCACATGCCGCTTTTTCCATCTGATGGAATCCTAAATGTACCTTCAGAAATCTTTCCATCTTTATTTGAGAATGTATCCTTTTCTTTTACAATCTTTCCATCAGGATCTGCCAATGAAATTGTTAGTAAAACATTCTTTGCAGTATCTCCAAGAATCAGAATAGAATCACCTGGTGCATACTCTAACTTTGTAGTGTTGATTTGGATGTCTCCTGAACCAGTTTGTAATCCTACAGTGAAGATCTCAGTACTTTGAGCAGTTCCTTTGCTAACCACTGCTGAATATACTCCTGATGAATATCCTGTCAAATCTAATTGATACTCTGCGGTACCGTCACCTCTCAAGGTAATGGAAATTGCATCTCCCTTGGGTTTGTCAGATGGATCAATGATTAACAGATTGATAATTTCAGAAGCTTTGCCCGTGAGTGAAATTATTGCTTTGTTACCTGGAGAGTAATTGAGTTTATCGAATTCTAGATTTATTGGAATTGTAGGCAGCTGACCAAGTCCTGCAAAAATAAACTCTGTATCTTTTTCTTGTGTTGCAACTAGAGTATATGTCCCTTTAGATGATGATTGTGATGTAGTATATTCAAATTCTACTAGTCCTGTTTCATCCACTGAAATTATATCTGAAAATAGTTCTTTTCCTTGAGGATCCTCTAAAATAATTTCGATTGGCTTGTTAGGTAATGCAGTTCCATTAAACTTCATTACTTCACCTGGTTCAAATTTTAAATTATATGGTGCAATGATAATTTTTTTGTCAGACTCTACTGTCCATGATTTTAAAACATTTTCCCTACCATCTGTGATTTTTGCACTATATTTTCCAAATGGCGTGTCTAATGGAACAATGATTGGTTCAAGATTCCAATTTCCTTTAGAGCTAATTTCAGCGGTTCTTGAATTAATTATACCTCCGTCTGGATTTGTAATTTCAGCTGTAATTGCACCGTTAGGAACACCTGTACCTGAAATCTCTAAAAAGTCTCCTCTATGAATTACATTTGGAATTCCTTTGATTGTAAGTTTCACATTTTCAATTTCTGGAATTCTATTTTCAACCACTCCAATTCTTAGACTTATCTTCTTTTCTTCACCCTGACTATCCTTTATCTTAAAATCTACTCTGTCTGCATTTTGGTTTGTGGGAATTTTCATTGTTGTCATAAAGTGACCATTTTCGTCTGTGACAAAACTACCAATTTTTGAATCACCTATGTAAAAATCAAAATCTTGAGATGCGCCAAAATTATCTCCTGTGACTCTAATTGATGAACCTACATTGGGTTTTTCAGGAATTATTCTAAAAACTGATTCACTAAGAATTCCTGAACCATCTGCTCTCTTTACAGGTGTGATTTTTGAATTTTCAACAACCCCTGGTAATTCTTTTGGTAATACTTTACCAGTTCCTTGTTGCTGACTTTTAGTGTCGATTGCTTTCCAGTTAATGCCTGGATTTTTGTTATCTGTTTTTACTCCGAATTTTACTGATTCACCTCTTTTGATTGGATCAGAAGTTGTAAAAACTATGACACCTTGTGGTGTTTTTTCACCAATCCACCCTTTCTCAGTTTTAAAAGATTTAAAATTAAAATCTGCACCTACCCAAATTCTAAAGGTATTGATTTCTTTATCTAAATCATTTGTAAATTCTATAATCACTGTTTCTTCTAGTCCGATACTTTCAACACTGATTTCATCAGCGTAAGCATTACTGGGAATTAAAACTAGTGTTATTGAAAATAACAATACAATTGAAAGGAAAACTCCTCTCATAGAGGATTTATTCATTATATTAAAACTGGTCATCTCTCACTTAAACCTTAAACCTTTTTCCTCTCTTTCTATTTCTAAATTCAGGATTATTCATGAGCAAACTTCTTAAGCTTTGGTCTTTTGAAATTTATCAAAATTTGGTTTTGTGTTGACATTTTGATATTGTCTTATTCGTTCGGCAATCAATCTGTATAATGATCTAAATTGGTCTTTGGTTTTGTCTGATAGGAAATCAGTCTCTTCTAATGCAATTTTCTCACAAATATACCTGGTAATGTCTTCATTCTCAAATTCACCCCAATCATCATCGTTGTGGTCTCGCCAAATATTCTTCAACTTCTCTAAATTACCTTTTCCATCTTCTGATAGAACATCCTCTGGTGTAAGATTCGAGAATCCTTCTTGTCTTAATTTGATTTCATAAGTTTGGTTTACTGGATGCAAATAATCCTCAAGAACAATGTAATCTTCAATTGATTCTAGTTTTTTTCCTTCTAATTCAAAGAAAATTGTTTGAATCGGAGAAAATTCATTTGAAACTAACTGTGCGGAAATCTGTTTGGATTCTTCAGAGTTATCAAGGAGAATAAAAGTTCTATATCCGTGATTTCTATAAAAAATTGCCAATGGCAGTACTGAGTTTTTGTTATATGCTGCAACCACATTAAGTGGATTCATTGAGATGTTTGGGTCTTGTAAGAATTTATCAAATGCATTTAGGTACATTGAATCTGACATTGTCTCCACAATAATTATTGGTCTAGAGTTTGTTCCAATTTCTCTATCTACAATAGACTCGACTTGTCCTCTAGACAATCCATACAAAATTGGTGTGAGTGTCTTGTCGTCGGCATTCCAATAATCATAAAAAATTCTACTGAGGTGTTTTCTTTTATCTAATTCTACTACTAGTAAATTTCCTGGAGTGTAATCAAATATCATAAATGGTGAGTGCGTTGCATACAAAACTTGGTTTGACCCCGCCAAGTTTTTCAATAAATCTGAAATACCCATTTGCTGAGTTGGATGAAGATTTCTTGCCGGCTCGTCTAAAAGTAAAATTGCTTCTTTTAGTTCGGCTCTCTGTGTCTCTGCTGCAAAGTTTACAATAAAAGAAAATGTCCATTTGAAACCCTCCGCTCTTCGATTTAGTAATCCTGTATTAGTTACTGTTCCATCTCTATGAACATCAGAAATTACAACACTCATGATGTTTCCTGGGTTGTATCTTAAATCTACATGAATGGGGTCTCCTTTCCATGCTGGATTTAATTTTGAAGTTAATCTATTGCTTGCAGCATTAAGTAACTTGATACATTTTGAAGGACTCTCTTTAACTTCCTCTAATTCATTCATATCAAGTTCTGCAAGATAGAATAGATTTCTTACAGTCTCTGCCTTGTCAAATTCTTCAATGTATTCAATTGAATCTGCTCTTTGTCCTTTTTCCTCTCTTAGATATTCATTGAGGTTTATGTTTCCGTAGATTTTTTTATAATCTGAAAAATAAACGAATCTTGGGTGTAGTTCTGATTCTATGAAATTCTCTAGCGCAGTTTTTTCACTCTTTCCACTTAGTAAATTTGAAAATTGACTATCTGGGCTCTCATAGATCTTTTCCCACTCTTCGATTACTTTTGGTTCTTGAATGGCAATTACATGGAATTGATTGCTAAATTCTGCCATTCCTCTATCAAATGATTCTTGACTATTTGGTACCCTTCCTTCAAAGAATGAAGTGTCAATTTGAATTCTTAGATGATTTGGAATTGTATCCAAAAATTCCATGATTTGTTTAGAGAAATTCTCCCATGAGTTGAGTCCTCTACTATCTTCTTCACCTAGCTTGATATCTTCAAATTCATACTGGACTTTGGGACTTCTATTAGTTCTAAATAATCTGATTTTTTTCATTTCCGGCAAACCTGGAAATTTTTCTTTTAACATTTCAATTTCGTTTTGATTTAATACAAATTCTCCTTCAGCTAACCTGATCTCATTTTTGAGATCTTCACTCATTTCGTCACACAGATCTAAATCAGAAACCTCTTCATCACGATTCAAAAGGGTTAATGCTTGAAGGATGGTGGTTTTTCCACTTTCATTTCTTCCAACAAATGCTGCTAAATCGCCAACTGTTATCTCTCCAGAATCATGAATGCAACGATATGCTCTGACTCTGAATTTTCTAAGTCGCATCTAGCAATATTTAGTTGGCTACGATTTAACTCATTCGTCAAATTGATCTGAAGCCAACGGTTTTGCTAAATAGATATAGGGGAAAAAGTGATTTTAAAACTAAATGGTTTCAAAGAGAGTTTTTATCGTATTTGTGTTACCAATTATTTTCTCAATATCTTTTGGTTCTGCAGTAATGGGTGACATTCTTGTACAACCTGACAGAGAACTAAACATGATGCCTTCAATGTCATTTTCAGGAGGTTCTCATGGAAACTCATATCCTTCTGAAATTGAAATAATTGGATTATCAAAGTCATATTCTACGTCACAGCCTGTGGAGATTTCTGTCCAAATTTCTGATTCTCAATTTGATTGTGGGGATCTTTATGTGACTATTTACTCTGGTAAAGATGTGGTAACACAAGGTGGATTCTTTGAACAATGCTTTGCTGAAAGAAATGAATTGATTCCAATGGGGGAAAAATTCTCCAAAGTCATTGATACTGCAGGGACCTACAAAATCGTAGCCGAAATGATGTCTGAGGACCTCAAAAACATCTCCGTGAGTAAAGAATTTACTGTTAAATAGGAATACTAAATAGAAAATATGAAATTAAATTTAAAAAATAAGGTGATTTGATGACAAAGAAAAAAGACGAACTATCTAATGATGAAAAACTCAAAGAACTTGAATCACTAAAAAGAAAAAAAGAAGTATTAGATTCTAAACCTCAAAAATCAAAGACAAAACCTGCAAAGAAAACCACAAAGAAAGCAGAAGAAAAACCTGCAAAGAAAACCACAAAGAAAGCAGAAGAAAAACCTGCAAAGAAAACCACAAAGAAAGCAGAAGAAAAACCTGCAAAGAAAACCACAAAGAAAGCAGAAGAAAAACCTGCA
>JAJETY010000016.1 GCA_021268355.1 Candidatus Nitrosopumilus sp.
ATCACATTGGTAGCAGGAGCTAGGATTCTATATGGAATGGCAAAAAGTAATTCCCTTCCAAAATTTTTAGGCAGAGTTCATAGAAAAACTAAGACTCCATGGATAGCTGTTATTGGAATTTCGGTTGCATCAATAGGATTTACTTTTGTTGGAGACATAGTAATTGTAGCAAATATTGTCGTTTTTGCTGTAGTTATTACTTTTGCATCAATTAATTTAGCCGTAATTGTTTTACGATATACGGAACCAGTTTTAGATAGACCATTTAGAGTTCCAGTAAATATCGGAAAATTTCCAATTTTACCTTTGTTTGGATTCGTTACAACTGTATACATGGCGATCCAATTTGAAATAGAAGTGGTTGTAGTAGGATTTGCGATAATTGGAATAGGCTCTATTTTGTATGTAATTTTGAAGAGAAGAAAAGATTTGTTGAATTTTGATTAATTCTTTTTAGATTTTGCAAGTGCGATAACAGCTAGTGCTGTTCCTATTAAGCCAAGACCAATTCCTAGATAACCCATATCCATTTGTTGATTATTATCTTCTAGATTTTTTACAGAATCTTGTAGTTCACCTATATCTTCTATTAATGCAGTATGTCCATCAATTATTTGTTGGACAGTAATGTCAGCAGGTTGAGGAAATTCAATGTATGTACGATCTTCAACTTTTGGAGGATGCATAGATAAACTAATTGGGGTCTCGTTAATTGAGCCCAACATGTTAGCTTGATAAAATCCAGAAACTGTTGGATTTACAAATGCATAATATTTTCCCGGAATGTTGTGATCAGGTGACAGAGGTAGCGTAATGCTTTCATCTTTGTAGATTAATTGCATCTTTACGGTTTTTTTCAAACCTTCAATTCCATTTTGAAATTCTTGTGATTCAGCACACTTTATTACTTCGGGAATTTGAGGGCATGGAACTAGAGGATTAACGTAAAATTCAATTGCATTTGTTTCTCCAGATACAACTGGTTCATTCATCCATCCAATTTCTACTCTGTACTTTCCAACTGCATCAACAGTATGTCCATATGCAATACCAACTGAACTAGAGATAATCAGTAAAAGAAGCAAAATACTTAGTTTCATGGTCAAAATAACTATGAGTGATTTTAAAAATGTTCTAAGTTAGTTTGGATAATTAAAGTTGGTACATCTATGCATCGGCATACATAGAAACTTCCCATGCAGTTGGGGTTTGAGCAAATGCAACATATTCTTTGTATTTTAATTCAGAATAAATATCAAGAAAGTCTTTTGTGAATATATCTTCAAGGAATTTTGAGTCTGAGGATAAGGAATCTAAAGCACCTTTTAGGGAAACAGGTAGTGAACCAATTTTGTATTCCCTTTTCTTTTCTGTAGAAAGTTTGTAGACATTTTCTTCAATTGGATCACCAGGTTCAATTTTGTTTTTTATTCCATCTAAACCTGCTAGTAATAATGCAGCTTCTAACAGATAGATATTTGCAGTAGGATCAGGAACTCTATACTCTAGTCTTTTACTTTTCTCTTGATTTCTATTATACATTGGAACTCTGATTGCAGCAGATCTATTTCCCAACCCCCAACAAACATTGACTGGTGCTTCAAAACCTGGAACAAGTCGTTTATAGGAATTGGTGGTTGGGTTTGAAATTGCGCATAATGCTGATGCATGGCTAAGAATTCCACCAATATAGTATCGGCCAGTTTGACTCATCTGTGCAATTTCATCATTTTCATCATACATCACATTTGTATTTTCATCCCATAAGCTTTGATGAGTATGCATAGCTGAAGCATTATCACCAAAAATTGGTTTTGGCATAAAGGTTGCAACTTTGTTTTTTCGTTTGGCTTTAACTTTAACCAAATTTTTCACTCCAATTACGTTATCAGCCATTTGTATCATTTCATCATAAACAAGATTAATCTCACATTGACCAGAGGTAGCTACCTCATGATGTTCGGCTTCAATTCTAATCCCAAAATAGTTGTAGAGATCATCGCATACATCTTTTCTAAATCCCTCAAGCGTATCTTTTGGTTGAGATGGATAATATCCCTCTTTGATATCTATTGCAGTACTAACATTTCCTTTTGCCCAAGGCGATTCTTTAGACTCAATGGAATATCCTGAACCTCCATACGAATGTGTTGCAGCATATGGAGATGGATATACATTGATTGTATCAAATACAAAAAATTCTATTTCAGGACCCCAATTGGTATGAGTAAAGCCAAATTCTCCAAGCTTCATTGATGCTTTATGTGCAATACTTCTTGAATCTCTGTTATATCTTGAGCTCTCATCAGTGCTACCATCATAGAGATCACAAAATATTCTTCCATTTTTTCTAGTTCCAGGATCATAATCAGATGGAAGAATTTTAAATGAATTTGGATCAGGCATTAAGATCATATCAGAGTTATTTACAGATTTGAAACCAACGATGGAGCTGGCATCTAATTTTTCAAGACCGTTTACAAAACTACTCTCGTCAATAGCATAACTAGGCATGCCTACATTGTGTAATTCACCAAAAATATCTACAAACCAAAAATCAATAAATGCAATTTTTTCATCTTGTATGATTTGTAATACCTGTTCTACATTCAATAGTTATAGTAAGAAATTGTTTTACTAATGTGGTTTAGTAAGTTAGAATTGTCAATATGGTCAGGTAAAATTTTAGGATTCAGGATAATCATCATCTGGATGAGATTTTTTGAAATTATTCATCTCATCTTCAAAAAAGAATTTGTCAGTGAGTGCCGGTTTAAGATCATCTAGCCAAATTGCTTTTTCATCATATTTTGCAAAAAATGGTACCTGTACCCAATCTGGATTCCTGCCCTGTAAAAATCTGAGAACAATGACTTTTTGATCATTTAGTTGAGCAGTTCCAATTACATGAACCTTACCGGGAGTAGCAGACATGCTGGGTCCACGAACAGTTCGAGCTAATCCACTAACTGAAGAATATGCTTTTCTGAAAATTTCATAAGCCTTGACTAGAGGTACTCCAAAATAATGTTGAGCTCCTGTATCCCTTACAACAAACATGTAATATGGAATACATCCTAGTTGGACCTGTTTTGTCCACATTTTTGCCCACATTTCTGCATCATCATTGATATGAGCCAAAATGGGTGATTGTGTTCTTATTTGAGCACCAGTTTTTCTTATTTCCTTAATTGCTGTTTTTACAGAATTCGTCGATAATTCGTTTAAGTGATTAAAATGAGCCATGAATGCAAGATGAAGGTTATTATCAGTAATTTTTTGAAATACTTGAAGCATTTCTTGAGAATCTGAATCTGTTAAAAATTTGTATGGCCAGTAGGATAACGCTTTAGTTCCAATTCTTATAGTCTTCAGATTTGGTAATTTTGCTTCAATTAATGCATCAACATATTTTGAAAACATTTTAGCTTTCATTATCATGGGATCACCACCAGTAAAAAGAACATCAGTGATTTCAGGATGTTCTGAAACATATTGAACAAGTTGTTCTCCTTCTTGCATTGCAAATTTCATCTCATCCATTCCTACAAACTGCGGCCATCTAAAACAAAAACTACAATATGCATGGCATGTTTGGCTTTGACTTGGGAAAAACAAACAGGTTTCTTTGTATTTATGCTGCATTCCATACAGTTTTGTTCCATCATTTAATTTTGGTACATTTAGTTCCATTTGTCCTGCTGGATGGGGGTTAAGTTGTAAACGAATTTCATTTGCAACAGATGTAATTTCTTTTTTATCGGAGGTAGTTTTTAGAGTATTTTCCATTTTTGAATAATGTTCAGGCTTTAACATACCTCTTTGAGGAAATGTCAATACAAACATTGGATCATTTGGAATATTATTCCAATCAATTAATTGTTCAACCACATAGTTATTTGCTTTGAATGGTAAAACATTACCGACAACTTCCATTTCAAATTGTTTTTCTTCAGAGATATTCTGAATTTGTGGAAGATTACGAAAATTTGTTAATGTGTATGACTTAAGTGAAGGTGAAGCGTCCCAAACTGTTTCCTGATAGGTCATTTAGTAAATAGCACGTTCACCCTTGTTAAAGGTTACAGGTTAATTACGCACAAAATTTTTCTATTAATAATGATAAAATGTCTTAAGGTTTGTATTCTAGGAAGCAAATTGAAGTAAAATAGTGATAAATTATGGCAGAAGAAGAATTATCTCAAATTTCAGTAGGAGAATTTGAAACAGTTTCTCAGCTTCTAGCATCATCTGAATCACTCCAAATAGCATTCATGGTTATGATAGCAGGAATTGTTGGAATTGTGATTGGTTATAGAAAATTTTCATATTGGGTCGGTTCAAAAAAATTTTACTATAAGAGACCGCATTTCTCAAGATTTCTACGAAGAGCAGTATTACCTGCTTTTGCGATTGCGTTAATTACAACAATTAATGTACATATTCAAACTGGATTATTGTTAGAAGAAGATCTTGCTATAATTGGTACTGAAAATGTATCACCACAAGAGATTTTTGCCAAAATTCTTAATACTTTCAATATTCTTGTAATTGGTTATACAATATCTCATCTTATTCCGATAGCTCTTACAAAACGCGATAAATCAATTTTGGAAAAAGTAGATTTTGATGCATGGTTTGAAATGCGAGGATTTGTTGATGATGAGGGAGATTTATTCCATAAATTGTACAAGTGGGTTGCACCAAAAATTACTCCAGAAGATATTTCAGAAGAGGAGTTTAAGGAAATGCAGAAGTCAAAAGAAGGGATGTTGAAATTGGAGCAATTTAGGACTGTTAAAGGCAATCCAATTGGAGGATATGAAAAATTAGTAGATAATCCATTCGAGGAATGGAAAAAATCAGAACGTAAAAAATATGAAAAATATTATCAGAATTGTATTTCAGGGAATAACCAATCTGGAAGAAAATTAAGACCGGGTGCAAAACCAGACGAAATATTTCCAATTGATGTCTGGAGAGAAGAGAAACGGACACATAGTTATGAACCAATTATTCCAAGTAATCGTCCACCAGGATATGCAAAAAAGAAAAGAGAGGGAATTCCTAGATCAGCAAAGCAAATTCTTCCAATAGGAATTTTCATTGCAACAATTTTGGGTGTTGTCTCATGGTGGGGAGTTGATTTGATTGTCTTAGCAACGGCTACTGGAGGATTAGCAATTGGTTTAGGTCTTGCATTACAAGAAACAATGCAGAACTATTTTGCCTATATTTTCATTAGAAAAGACAAAATATTCATCGAAGGTGAACGAGTAAAACTAGATACAGGATATAATGGGTATGTGCACAAAATTACGCCTAGAGTGACATATGTTAGAGATGCATTAAACGAGTCAATGGCAATAATTCCAACTAGACAGTTAGTTAATGCACAAATTGTAAATTATACGCAAGGAGTAAAGATGGTGCCTGCAATTGTTGATGTAGGTGTTTCCTATCTAAATGATCCAAAACAAGTTTCAGCCATTCTAGTTAAAGTAGGAAAACGTGCAATGAAAGAAGTCGTTGACAGTAAAGGTAAGCACTTAATCAGACAGATAAAATGTCCGTACTTAGATAAAAATAAGCCTAGTTGCGGTTGTGACAAAGACATCCATGTAGATATTAATCAGCCAGTAGTTAGATTTAATCAGTTTAATGATTCTTCATTAGATTTTTCATTATGGGTGTATGTCAGAGATTATGGTGCTCAATTCAAAACAAAAACAGATATGAGAATTATCATGTATGAGGAATTCAAGAGATATGACATTAGAATCCCATGGCCAATTAGAACAGTTTACCAAGGAGATGAGAAACGTGAACAAGAAGAGATTGAGCGACTAAAAGAACAAAGAAACAAGGTTATTGATGAATATGGTACGGGTGACATTGGTCGAGGAAGTGGCGAAGATGACTGATTTTCTCAAAACTTAAGAATCCCATCAATTCACATTTTGTTAATGGGTAAAATATCAGTAATTTGTGCTAAGTCTTCTGAAGATTTAGGAAGAAGATTAGCAAAAAAAATTAACGGCAATCTAGTAAAAACAGAGATCAGAATTTTTCCAGATGGAGAAAGTAAGATTACACTCAAGGGTAACATATCAAAAACAAAATCTATTGTGGTTCAATCAATTTATCCACCTGTAGATACAAATCTTATTCAAGCGTTATCATTGATTTCAAAAGCTAAAGAAAATTCATCTGAAGTAATTACCATTATTCCTTACATGGGATATGCAAGACAAGATAGAGAATTTTTACCTGGTGAAATTGTAACCATGAAAGTTCTAGCAAAATTATTCAAAGGTGCCGGTACGTCAAAATTAATTGTTGTTGACATACATAGTTTGATTGGACTCAAACATTTTAAAATAAAATCTAAAAATGTCTCGGCTGTTGCAGATTTGGCCGCATATTTCAAAAAATTGAGCCTGGAAAGTCCGTTAGTTGTTTCACCTGATCAAGGTGGAAAAGAAAGAGCAAAGGAATTTGCAAAGGAATTGGGGACAGAGTACATTGTATTAGAAAAGAAAAGAGATAGAAAAACAGGAAAAGTACAGATCAAAACAAAACAAGTAGATGTCTTGGGACGTGATTTGATTTTAGTTGATGATATGATCAGTACGGGTGGAAGTATTATTAATGCAACCAAATTCCTAAAAAAAGAAAAATGTAAAAGAGTTTTTGTGGCTTGTACACATGCATTATTAATTAATGAGGCTGAAAAGAAAATAAGAAAATCAGGAGTAACAAAAATTGTTAGTACAAATACAATTCCTGGTAAAACCTCTATTGTTGATATATCAAATACAATTGCAAAGGCAATAATATAATGCCAGAAAGTTTTTTTGTACTATCTAAAGATCATCTAGAAATTGCAATAGATGAAGTAATTGCAATAGCAAAAACATTCGATAGATTTTCAAAAATTAATATAATTTCTAATTTAGTAATCATTCAATCAAAAACAAACTGGTATGAAATTTCAAAAAGAGCAACGTTTGTAAAAACTTCTGGACAAATATTACGAAAAATGTCAGGATTATTTTTAGATGAGGGAAATTTTGAAATACTAAAAAATGCAAAAACGTTTGTTTGTAGAATCATTAACCTATCTTCAAATCAATTTGACATTCCAGAATTAGAAAGTTCAATGGGAGATATGATTTCAAAATTCTCTAATGCTAAAGTTAAACTTGAGAATCCAGATATCACAGTTTATCTGATTTTTACAAATGAAGAGAATTTTTTTGGGTTTTCAAAAATTTTAAAACAGAAAAGAAGACCAAAAAAGGCAATATCACAACCCCATGAATTAGATTGGAAATTGACAAGAGCAATGATCAACCTAATTGGATTAAAAAAAGGTGAAACTGTTTGTGATCCGTTTTGTGGTACAGGAACTACTCTTTTGGAGGCAGAATCAATGGGAATTCATGGAATTGGTATAGATTTTGATGAAAAAATGATTGAAATCACGAAAAAAAATCTTGAGGAAAATGGATTCAAATCTCAAGTTATTCATTCAGATTTTCAAGAAATTACTAACATCTCTGACAAATTTCATGGCATAGTTACAGATTTTCCATATGGAAAGAATACAAAAACTTCTGAAAATCCTGAAAAGATTATCAAGAGATTCATGAGTATAATGCCAAAAAGAAAGAGGATGGCAATAATGTACAAAAAAGAATTCGGAGACAAACTCAAACTAAAGGGGTTAAAAAAATATCAAATCTATAGGCATAAAAGCTTGACAAGGACAATTTTGATAAAATGAAACTGGTATTTCTTGGAACTTCAGCTGCACAACCCACGGAAAATAGAGGATTATCATGTATTTGTTTAGAAAGGGATGGAGAAATTTTTATGTTCGATGCAGGTGAAGCCGCACAAATATCGTATATGAAGTCAGGATTAGGCTGGAATAAAAAAATGAAAATTCTTGTAACACATCTTCATGGTGATCATTGCGTAGGAATTTTAGGATTATTACAAACAATGTCTATGCAAAATAGAACAGAAACATTAGAAATATTTGGTCCAAGTGGGATTGAAGAATTTATTACAGCAAACATAAAGATATTAAATTTTGGTTTGTCATTTCCAATTTTAATAAATACAATAAAAGATGAAAAAATTTTTGAGAATGAAAAATTTTCAATAAAGACATGTAAAGCAAGTCATTCAATTATTGCTTTTTCTTATTTATTTGAAGAAAAAGATAAACCAGGAAGATTTAATGTTGATAAAGCTAAAGAATTGGGAATACCTGAAGGAGAATTATGGAACAAACTGCAAAATGGGAATGAAATTATAATTAATGAAAAAATAATAAAACCAGAACAAGTTCTAGGTGAAAAACGCCCTGGTAAAAAAATAGGGATTTCAGGAGATACAATGCCTACAAAAGAATTAGAAGAATTTTTTGAAGATTGTGATTATCTGGTATTTGATTCAACATTTCTTGAAGCAGAAAAACAAAAGGCTCAAGATACATGTCATTCAACTGCAAAACAAGCTGCAACAATAGCAAAAAATGCAAGAGTTAAGAATCTAATTTTAACACATTTTTCAGCAAGATATAGAGATGAAGTGGAGCATTTGAAGGAAGCAAATGAAATTCATAATTCAGTAATCACTGCAAAAGATCTTTTGGAAATAGAGATTAAATGAAAATGTTTGAGTCAATTAAAGATCAGGTAAATAATGCAAAAAAAATTGTTTTCGTTACGGGGGCAGGAATATCACAAGAAAGCGGAATTCCTACATTTAGAGGCAAAGATGGACTCTGGAGAAACTATGACGCCATGAAATTAGCCACGATTGATGCTTTTTATGAGGATCCAAAATTGATTTGGGAATGGTATAATGAACGTAGACAAAATATTTTTTCAGCAGTTCCAAACCAGGGCCACAAAGCAATTGCGGAACTAGAAAAATTTGCAGATGTCATTGTTCTAACCCAAAATATTGATGGATTACATCAAAAAGCAGGTAGTACAAATGTTTTGGAATTGCATGGAAGTATTGTAAAAATAAAATGTACTGTTTGTGATTTTAATGATGAAGTAATGACACAATTTGCTAAAAATCCACCTTTATGTAAATGTGGAAATATTTTGAGGCCGGATGTTGTTTGGTTTGGAGAATCACTTCCACAAGATGTATGGCAAAAAGCAATAATTCATGCAAACCAATGTGATCTCATGATTATTACAGGAACATCACTTGTAGTATCTCCTGCAAACACTTTACCAATATATGCAAAACAAAACAATGCAATGCTAATAGAGATTAATCCTGAAAATACACAAATGTCATCAGAAATGGATCTTACAATAAGAGATACTAGTGCAAGTGTACTACCAAAACTAGTATCATTATTCAAATAAATTGTTAATTAAAAAATTCTAAATGAAATTAAAATTAAAAATACTCTTATTAATTAATTCTAATGGATTAAAATTTGTAATTGCTTGTTGTGATGATTCTTTTACATCAGAGATTTCATCTTGTAATGCTTTTTGTGATGATTCTTTTACATCAGAGATTTCATCTTGTAATTTTTCTCCAACTTCATTGATTTCATTTGTAATTGCATTAGTGGTTTTTTCAGTGATTTTTTCAAAAGAATCGTCGATTCTTTGTTCTAGAGATTGTACAGTTTTAGAACTAAGATTAGTTATATCATCTTTAATGGAACCGACAACAGTTGCAGATGTTGATGGGAAGAGGGTATCTATTTCATTTGAGAAAATCATGACACCTAGAACAATTATGCCTGCAATTATGCCTAATTTTATGAACATTTGTTAATTATTGTAAAAAATAGATTTTAGATTCATACTAAAAAAAATAGTCAAAAATGATTAATTTTCTTAGCTAATTTTAGGCTCCAAACACAAGCCATTCAATAATTTCATCGATTTGTGATGAAGTTAAAATTACTTTGATTGGGCCTAGAGGAGATTCTTCAGCTTCTTCACAGATAGCTATTTTTTCCACAAATGCAGCTTGTTTATTCAGATAAAACCAGGTAGAATCATTTTTGAGATTTTTTTGAATATTTCTGCTATAGGGTTTTTGAGATTTTTTTGAATGAATTACTTCATAAATTTTTTCTAATGAAGTCAAATCTTTAGATTCTGCAGAAATCGAGTAGTTTTCAATTTTGATTCTAGAATATGGAAAAATGTTTGAAATTGATTTTTTCACTTTATCTGGATCTTCAGATAGATTTACAGGACAAAACATTTGAATTTTACAATTTAAGTTTGGAATTTTCATTATATCCAACTTTTAATAATTTCATATGCTGATTCTATTAATTGATCTTTTGTTAACCCAATGTTTGAAATTGCATAGTCAGATAATGCAATAGAATTACTAATTCCAACACCTAATTCACGATTATCTCTTTCATCAAAATGTTCTTTTGTTTGTGGATCATCTGATCTACCTCTTTTTTGTAAAAAGTTGAATCTTGTTTCAGTTGATGCATGTATAGCTAATAACTTCACATTTCCTATTTTTCGTAAAACTTCGATTTCTTCATTTGAACGCACACCATCAATTAAAATTACATCAGATGGTGATGATTCAATTTGTGGTTTAATTAATTCAGCAATTGCACCAGGTCCATTTTTATCTCTAAGTTCAAGCATTAATTTTCCAAGATTAGATCTTGATGGTTCTAAGTTTCTTTTTTTGGCTTCTTCTCGAACAGCATTTCCCATGTTGACAATATCATAACCTTTGAGTTGGAGACCATCAGCAATTGTAGACTTTCCAGCACCAGGCATGCCTGTTAAACAAACAATTAGTTTTGCCATTGCATATCAAAAATTAATCTCGTCTATGAAGCTACCGGAAATTATTATAAAGATACATCAAAAAAAGTTGTAATGCGTACTTTTGTAGCAATTGAAATTTCAAATAAGGATGTGAAAAAATCCGTCAAAGATTTTCAAAGTAATTTGAAAATTAATGCTCAACCAGTAAATTGTGAACAACTTCATTTTACATTACAATTTTTGGGAGAAATATCAAAGGAACAATCAGAAAAAGTAATTGAATCATTAAAAACGATCAAATTTTCTGAATTTAAGATAAACTTGGAAGGAATAGGAGCATTTCCCAAACCAAAATTTCCACGAGTGATTTGGATTGGAACAAATGAAAAGGGAGGGGAAAATTTGATTGAATTGGCAAAAAAGGTAGAAATTGTGCTTAAACCATTAGGATTGATTTCTGATAAACCATTCAAACCACATATCACAATATTTAGGATTAAAAAGAAGATTGGCGATATAACAGAGGAATTGAATAGAAAAAAGAGCACAAATTTTGGAATGCAAAAGATTTCTAGTATTAAATTAAAGAAAAGTGAACTTACATCTGAAGGTCCAATCTATACTGACTTACTGGAGGTAAACGCCGTAAAATGAAAAAAATCATTACTAATGTCATGAAGAATGTTATTCCTTCAAAGACTGTAGAAAAATCAAAAGAAAGAATTGCTGAAAAAGCATTAGAATTAGTCAAGAAAGAAATTTTAAAATTTCCTGAAATTATTGGGGTTGAATTTGGTGGATCATTTGCTAAAGGTACATGGTTATCAAAAGATGCAGATATTGATATTTTTGTAAGATTCAAAAAATCAACTTCAGAAGAGAAATTTGAAAAAATATCAAAGAAGATAGGTTTTGATGCATTGAAGGATTTTTCTCCATATGTAAGATATTCTGAGCACCCATATGTTGAGGCTAAAATAAAGGAAACAAAGATCAACGTGGTTCCATGTTATGATGTCAAAGTTGGAGAATGGAAAAGTGCTGCAGACAGATCACCATTCCATACAAAATACATGTCAAATGCATTAACACAAAAAAAGAGGAATGAAGTTAGAATTTTAAAGACATTTCTAAAATCAAATGGAATTTACGGTGCAGAAATTGCAAAACAGGGATTTAGTGGATATGTTTCCGAAGTTCTAATTTTACATTTTGGAAGTTTTGAAAACCTTATAAAATCAATTTCTAAAATTGAGGAAAGCCAAGTAATAGGTAAAACCTCAAAGATTTTTGAGACATCACTTGTAATAATTGATCCAATAGATAGTAATAGGAACTTAGCTGCTGCAATTTCTGATGAAAATATTGGGAAATTTATTCTTGTTAGTAGAGCATTCAAAGAAAATCCAAAACTAGAATTTTTCAAGAAGAAAAAAGCACGTGTTTCAAAGAAATATTGGGAAAATGTATTATCAATAAGATTTAATTTCAAAATTAGGAGTCCCGACATAATTTGGGGACAGATTAAGAGAGCAACATCATCATTAAGTACACAATTGGAATTGTCTGGATTTACAGTGCTAAGAAGTAAAGCCTATACCGATCAAAAAAAAGAGGTTTGTCTTCTATTCTTTTTAGAATCAACAAAAATTTCAGAGATTTATACAAAAAGTGGACCAGAATTTTTCAGAGAAAGAAGTTGCGATAGTTTCATCAAAAAAAATCTCTTAAATTCTGCCATAGTATGGGTAGGAAATAATAAAAAAATCATCTCATTGGAAAAGAGAAGATATGTAGATGCGAGTAAATTCATGACAGAATTTTTGAAAAATAATCCTCAAATAGGCATACCAAAAGGCCTTCAAGATGATTTCAAGTGTGGTTTCAAAATTACTATTGGTGAAAAAGGATTAAGCAAATCAATTAAAGAGGTTGGAAACGAGTTGATCTCAACAGATGGCACACTCCTTCATTTCAATTAAGAAGTTTGTAGATGAGCCATATTCACAAATTCTTGGATATCCAAAAGCAACATCACGACAAATAAAATCTAGAATTAATGAATTAGAAAAATTGAAAATTAAGTCTATTTCATTAACTGGTACAACTAAACTTGGAAAACTAGAAATTCTTGGAAAAGGATACGTTGGTGTAGTAGTTCTTGCAAAAAAAGGTAGTAAAGAAGTTGCAGTAAAAATTCGAAGAACAGATTCTCAGAGAAGTGAAATGAAATCTGAAGCAAAATTATTGAAATTAGTAAATTCTTGTAATGTTGGACCAAAAATGCTTGATGTAAGTAAGAATTTTTTGATAATGGAATACATTGATGGTATAAAAATTATTGATTGGGTTAATGAGTTAAATGGAATTGGTAGTGTCAAAAAATTAAAATCAACAATAAAAAATATTCTAGTAGACTGTTATAATTTAGATCAAATAGGTTTTGATCATGGAGAATTAAGTAATATTTCAAAACATGTTATTGTTGGAAAAACAAAATCTACTCTGATAGATTTTGAGAGTTCCAGTGTAAAAAGAAGACCATCAAATGTGACATCAGTCACACAAGCAATCTTTATTGGTTCAGGAATGGCTAAAAAAATTCAAAAAATTTACAAAAACCCATCAAAAGAGAAGATCATCAGTGGTCTAAAGCAGTATAAACAAGAAAAATCTCTTGAAAATTTTGAAAATCTCTTGAAAATTTTGAAATTATAATGGGACCGGCAGGATTTGAACCTGCGACCACTTGCCCCCCAGGCAAGTATCATACCAAGCTAGACGACGATCCCTTGTCTCGAGGCACAAAGTGAAATTATTAAATCGTCGTATTAATAAACAAAAATAGTGAAAATTTGTAATATTTGCCACAAGCTATCGGGTACAGGAGAGGATCACATAGATTGTGTTCAAAAACGCAGTATAGAGTTAGAAGCTGAAGATTTCAAAAATGGAATACCTGAAAAACTAAATCTTTCCAGAAATGATAAAGATCTTGGTGTTGAGATGAGAGCTGTTTTGGAACACTTGGCTAGAGAGAAAGATAATTCTGATTGATCATAGCCATTTAGAGAGTCTTTCTTTCTCAAATTCAAATTTAGAAATTAGATTTTCAGGTGTCGGTTCAGAAATACTAGTTGAGGGTTTTGATTCTGAAAACATATCCACTTCAATAATCGAAGCTGAATCTCTCCCTGATTCCAGATAACAACCGCCTTTTCCATCAAATAATTCAGAAGCTTCTTTTGATTGAAGTTTTGAGATAATATTTTTTGCAACTACAATTCCCTCACCTTCTGCAAAAACTCCAGCTTTTGGAACTGCCATATTTTCTGTAACTACTAAACTGGTTACATCCCCTATTGCAAATACGTTTTCGTATGGGGTTTTACAGTCTCTATCTATCGGAATAAATCCTGAATTTTTAGCTAGTCCTGAATCATAAATGATTTTTGGAGCAGTATGAGGGGGGATTGCTAAAAGTAAATCAAACTCAGCCTCATTATTTTCAAAAATCAATTTGTTTGATTCAACTGATTTAATTTTAGATGAGTTATGAAAAATGATTTTTTCAGTATTAACCAATTCCAGAATTTTTTTACTAACTTCAGGACCAGCTGCAGGTAATGTGATTAGAGCTGGGCTGTAAAAGTCAATTTGGACATCATTACGAATTCCACGCTTTCTAAGCATTGAATCTATCAACAAACTAGCCTCAAATGGTGCTGGTGGACACTTGTATGGCATCCCCATTATAGCTATAGCAATTTTTCCAGATTTGATTTTTTGAAGTTTGTCATGAATTTCTGAAAGTTGATTATGATCATATAGATTGTAACCATTCTCAATTAATCCCGGAATTTTTTGTGGAGCTAAAACTGCACCTAAAGATATTACGAGGAAATCATATGGTATTTTATCTTCTTTAGTTTTCACATTTTTGTATTGAAGATCAATTGATAGAATTTCGTCTTGTAAGAAATTGATTTCTTTCTTTTGTAACTGTTTTAGATCACCGATGGAATTTTCAAAAGTTCGTGTCCCGTTAATAATCCATAACTTTGCAAATCCTACCATAAACCAATCTTTTTTATCAATAATAGTGATTTTTACTTTCGATAAAGGTAGTGAATTTCTTATTTCATTTGCAGTAGCAAGTCCACCAAAACCTCCTCCTAAAATGACAACATGAGGTATATCTGTCAAGTTAACGTTCTTGTGTTGTTGGTCTTATCAGGATTTCATTAACATTAACATGAGAAGGCGAATCCACAGCATACAAAATTGCATTTGCTATATCTTCAGCATGTAGAGCTTCCATCTTTTTTGCATTTTCTACAAATCCCTTTAAAGATTCATCAGTAATTGTATTGTTCAGTTCCGTATCTACAACTCCAGGTTCAATACTGGTAACCCTAATGTTTGAACGAATACTAAATTCTTGTCTTAAGCCTTCACTAAATGCTGCAACCGCATGTTTTGTTGCACAATAAACACTTCCTGCGGGGAAAACAATTCTCCCTGCAACGGATGAAAGGTTGACAATATGACCGGATTTCTTGTCTTTCATGTGATTGATTACTGAGGCAGTAGAATACAAAACACCTTTGATATTCACATCAACCATTTTATCCCATTCATCTACCTTGAGATTTTTGAAGAAGCTCAAAGGCATGAGTCCCGCATTATTAACTAGAATATCAATAGAATTCCATTTTTCTAAAACAGCTTTTGCAAAATTATCACATTCCGATTTTTGAGTAACATCTAATTTTTGATAAAATACTTCTCCACCATTTTCAGTAATTTTGTTTGCCAGTTCTTCTAATCTATCAACTCTTCTAGCGCCAATAGCAACTTTTGCCCCTGCTTTTGATAACGCTAAAGCAGTTGCAAAGCCAATCCCACTACTAGCACCAGTAATAATTGCTACTTTATCTTTAATCAATTATACAGACTGAATTTTGACATCGTAAAAATGTTTAGCCACAGGTAATGATCATTTAGGAAAAATTGGCAACTTTATTAAAAGAAAAATAGTAAGATTGGTTGTGAAGTCTGAAAAATGTGCCTATTGTGGTGATTTGACTGATTTACCATTTCAATGCAACTACTGCAAAGATCCATTTTGTTCAGAACATAGACTTCCTGAAGAACATCGATGTGTTAAACTAAGCCAAATTAGAGCAAAACGTTTTGGTGAAAAAAAAGTTATCAGAGACGGAGGAAGAAATAGACCAAATATTTTTAGAAGAATTTTTGGACGCTTTTAATCAATAAGGACTTTTTTCAGGATCAATTTTTGCTCTTCTTCCTTGATAAATTAATGCAATTGCAAGTGCAAACATGACCAACGCAGTTAATGGAAAGTTTTGTGGTGCGGGTAAAATGAACCAATAGTAGATTCCAAAACCAATTGAAACTGCAGCTTGGGTCCACAGCTTTGCCCATTTTGGAGCTTTAACAGCTCTACTAATTCCTTCAACAAGAAAAATTCCAATTACAGGATAAATTGTATAAAATAGAAAATCAATTACATCAACACCTGTATGAGACATCTAATTAGATAGGAATTAGCTATAATTTCTATCTAATCTTCTAAACGAACTTTTGTTGCGGCATTTTTAGCAATTAATGCCTGGGCATTTTCATAAGGGATTGTTGCAATATCTTCAATTTTGAATGGACCGTATTTCTCAAGATCAGCACCAACAATTTCTCCTACTTCTTGCAAAAATCTTACTGTTATTCTCTTTGTTTTATGATTTTGAGATAGGGATTCAAGAAATTTTGATTTTCCATTAATAGTTGCCGAAAGGATCATTTCTTTCCTATCTGTTTCTTCTTCTTGTGAATCCAGAATAAATTTTTCTTCATCCAAAAGATAACCAATTTCAAGATCTTTTGATTTTAAGATTTTTTCTAATCTGATATTTATCAACAGATCTGTAAGTTCAGTTGCCATTTCTATCATAGTGTCTTTGATTTTGCTTTCAACACCGTCAAATTCCTGCTTTTTTAAATTTCCTATAAAATCAGATAGATTTCTGTAAAAGTTTGTATCAATTTCAAGTAGAGATTCATCTTCAGATTCTCTCAATACTATGTGATGCAAATAGTTGATATCAATTTGATTTGATTCGGACATTTCTTACCTAATCCTTAAATGCTGGATGTATTTGTGTTTGATTGAAGTATAAAATTGCCCTATAAAGTCAGTCACGGAAAAGCAATTCAAGTAACATATTCACCTGACGAAGTATTCTCAAGAATCCAACATGAGGGTATTTCTTTCATAGATCTTCAATTTACTGGTTTAACTGGACATTTTCATCATACAACAATTTCCGCAGATACATTTACACCAGAACAAATGAGAGATGGGCTTCCAAAATTGGATGGTTCATCAATTGTAGGTTTTACAAGTATTGATGATTCAGATTTACTTCTAAAGCCCGATCCAAACACATTTGCCATAATACCATGGATGACAGAAAATAAAACAGCTAGAATGCTTTGTGATGTTTACTGGGGAGAAAATAGGGGCAGATTATCAAGAGATCCTAGAGGAATATCACAAAAAGCCGAAGAATACGTCAAGAGTCAAGGTTTTGATTTTAGTACATGGGGACCAGAGGTAGAGTTCTTTGTTTTTGATAAAGTGCATTGGGATGTTTTAACACCATACAAAGGACAATCTTACTCAATAGAATCTAAAGAAGCACCATGGAGTCAGGAAGGAGATGGATATCCAATGGGATTACAAGAAGGATACTATCCTAGCACACCATCAGACACCCTTACACCATACAGAAATGAATGTGTAAATATTCTTAAAAATAATTTTGGAATTTTATGTGATAATCATCACCATGAAGTTGCAACTGCTGGTCAATGTGAGATTGATATCAAATATGATTATATGACAAATGCAGCAGATGCAGCACAATCTTACAAGTATGTAATTAGAAATGTTGCTCAAAAGTATGGTAAAGTTGCTACAATGATGCCAAAACCAATTGCGATGGATGCAGGGTCAGGAATGCATGTAAATGTTAGTTTATGGAAAGGAAAGGAAAATACTTTCTTCGATCCAGATGATGAAGATGAATTAAGCCAGACTGCCAGATATTTTTGTGGTGGAATTATTAATCATGCAAAAGCATTATCAGCAATTTGTAATCCAACTACAAATTCCTATCACAGATTAGTTCCAGGGTACGAGGCTCCAGCATATATTGCATGGAGTTCTGGAAATCGTTCTGCCATTGTTAGAGTTCCTAAACATCTTAAAGGAAAAGAATATTCCCATCTAAAGAGATTAGAATTCAGAGCACCCGATCCATCATCAAATCCATATCTAGTATTTGCAGCAGTTACTGCAGCAGGAATGGATGGAATTAAAAAGAAAATGGATCCTGGGGAGCAAGTTCGTGATGACATATTCAAGATGACAAAATCAGATAGAGCAAAAAGAGGAATTGGTGTTCTACCAAAGAGTCTGGGGGAAGCACTTGATGAGTTAGAAAGTGACAGAAAATTCCTTAATCCAATTTACACAAATGATGTAATTGACAAAATTATTGAATTAGAAAGAAGAGATCAGCGTGAGATTTCGTTAAGACCACACCCACATGAATTTTATCTATACTTTGATGTTTAGACTCGTCCACTAAGTTGGAAAATGTAGTATAATGAAATTCCCATTAGTGCAAAACCGCCTGCAAGAAATACTCCTTTTCTTTTCTCTGACGTGGCAGCCTTGAAAAGCAATACACCACCAGCAAGACCTACGAATAATACCAAAACTCCTACAATAACACTGTCAAAACTAGTGTTAGTGATTAATGGATGAAAAAATCCTGCTAACAACGCAAAGAAGGCAACCAGATAAACATATTTGAATCCAGTAAGGATTTTTGATGAAGTTTTATTCAACGATGTTCGTAAATTTGGTTATCAAATAAACTTTTGAAAAATATTGCAAAATAATTTACATCATTCCGCCCATGTCAGGCATTCCACCCATTCCAGGCATTCCACCCATTCCAGGCATTCCACCCATTCCAGGCATTCCACCTTCTCCACCACCAGGTGGACCGCCAGCAGATTTTTGTGTAGCAATAACGTCATCAATTCTCAGAATCATACATGCAGCCTCGGCAGATGCTGAAACAATTTGGAGTTTTACTGCAAGAGGTTCAATGATATCACTAGATTTCATATTACCAATCTTACCTTTCATTACGTCAATACCTGTCCATTTTTCACCTTTCTGTTGTTTTGAACGTAACAAAGTAAGAGTGTCAATAGGATCCATTCCGGCATTTTCTGCAAGTGTTAATGGAATTGCTTCTAAAGCATCAGCAAATTTTTCTGCTGCTAATTGCTCTCTTCCTTCCAGAGATTTAGCCCAGTTTCTAAGTTTTGTAGCAGCGTAAGTTTCAGGTGCTCCTCCTCCAGCTACAATTTCTGGTTTTTCAATTACATCTTTTACAACCATTAAAGCATCATGAACAGAACGTTCAACTTCATCAACAACTCTTTGTGAGCCTCCTCGAAGAAGTAATGTTACAGATTTAGGATGTTTGCAGCCTTCAACGAATACCCATTTGTCTTCCTCAATTTTTCTTTCTTCAACCAGGTCTGCACTGCCAAGGTCTTTTTCAAATAAATCATCAAGATTTGTTACTATTCTTGCACCAGTTGCCTTTGCCAGTTTGGTTAGGTCACTTTCCTTTATTCTTCTAACAGCAATAATTCCCGCTTTTGCAAGATAGTGTTGGGCCATGTCATCAATTCCTTTTTGACACAAAACTACATTTGCACCAGAACCAATAACTTTGTCAACCATTGTCTTAAGCATCCTGTTTTCTTCGTCAAGAAATGATTTCAGTTGTTGTGGGTTTGAAATGTTAATTTTTGCATCAGTTTCAGTTTTACTGATTTCTAATGCGGTATTAATCAAAGCAATTTTTGCTTCATTGATCTTTCTTGGCATGCCTCCATGAACAATTTCTTTATCCAAAACAATACCTTGAACAATCATGGAATCTTTTATTGAACCGCCTGCTTTCTTTTCGACTTTAATGTCATCAATATCTACATCATAATTTTCGGAATTTTTTTCTGCGACAGCAAGAACTGATTTAACGATAATATCAGCTAGTAAATCAGAATCTTTTCTAACAAGTTTTGTTTGCATTGAAGTTTTTGCAATTTTATTTAGGATATTCTTATCATTTGGTGATATTTTGTCTGAAATGCTCTCAAGGAATTGTTTTGCTTTTCTAGCAGCCTTTCTATATCCATCAACAATAATTGTTGGGTGAACATCCTGATCAATTAATGATTCTGCATTTTCCAATAATGCACCTGCTAAAACAACAGCAGAAGTTGTTCCGTCACCAACTTCATTATCAGTTGTTTTAGAAATCTCAACAAGCATTTTAGCTGCTGGGTGTTGGACATCAATTTCTTTGAGAATTGTTGCACCATCATTAGTAATAGTAACATCTCCTAGAGAATCGACGAGCATTTTATCCATCCCTCTAGGGCCTAAACTGGTATGGACAATCTCAGCAACTATCTTAGATGCGGCAATGTTGTTTTTTTGTGCATCTCTACCTTTAGTCTCTGAGCCGCCTTCTTTAAGCAATACGACTGGCATATTTCCTTTTGAAGTAGCTTGCATACCCATTGTTCAGAAACTCTAGATTCCCCTTTTATACCTTCCAGATTAGGAATAAAAGATCGGTTACTATATCGGTGTTTTTAAATTGGGAAAATCAAGTCAAAAAATATGGCAAAATCACAAAATAGAGAATCTTACAATAAAATTTTTACAAAATTAAAAGAACATCACAAATGGTTCGAGAACTCAATTCCTTTGATTGCCAGTGAAAATATTCCTAGTCCGGCAGTAAGAGAAGCGATTATCTCAGATTTTGGCAATAGATATGCTGAGGGTTGGCCTGGAGAAAGAGTCTATGCTGGTTGTATCTACATTGATGATGTAGAGTTTGAATGTATGAAATTAGCTAAAAAACTGTATAAGGCAAAATTTGCTGATGTTAGACCAATTTCTGGAGTTGTGGCAAATCTTGCTATTTATTCTGCTTATTCAAATCCAGGCGATGTAATGTTAGCACCTTCTATTCCAGCTGGAGGTCATATTTCACACGGTAAAAAAGAACATTCTGGAACTGCTGGATTAGTTCATGGTTTAGAAATTGAATTCTATCCATTTGATGCTGAGGAGATGACAATAGATGTGGATAAGACAAAGGAGAAAGTTAAGGAGTTAAAGAAAAACAACAGACTTCCAAAAATTGCAATGTTTGGTGGTTCATTATTCCTGTTCCCACACCCTGTCAAAGAACTTTCAGATTTTCTAAAGAGTTACGATATGCATATCAATTATGATGCAGCTCACGTTGCAGGATTAATTGCAGGAGGGAAATTCCAAGATCCGCTAAGAGAAGGAGCTGATACAATGACTATGAGTACTCATAAGACTCTATTTGGTCCTCAAGGTGGATTAGTTTTAGGTTCTGAAGAACATGAAGAGCCAATCAAAAAAGCAACATTCCCTGGACTGACAAGTAGTCATCACATCAACAACATGGCAGGAAAAGCGGTTGCGTTTGCAGAAGCATTGGAGTTTGGAAAAGATTATGCATCTCAAGTGATAAAGAATGCAAAATCGTTTGCAGAAGCATTGAGTGATGAAGGATTCAAAGTTTTAGGTGAAAGTAGAGGATTTACACAATCACACCAAATTGCTGTCAACGTCTTAGATTATTCTGATGGTGGAAAAGTGGAGGCTGATTTAGAGAAAGCCAACATAATTGTAAACAGACAGTTAATTCCAGGGGATATCAAAGCTGGAAGAAATTACTTCCATCCTGGCGGAATTAGATTAGGCGTTTCAGAAATCACTAGACTCGGTATGAAGAAAAATGAAATGCAAGAAATTGCTTCATTGATTAAACAGGTAGTAATAGAAAAGAAGGATCCCAAAAAATTACTTACCAAAGTTAAGTCATTTAGAAAGAACTATCAGAAGGTAAAATTCTGCTTTGACAACAAATTAGGCGCTTATGAATACGTCAAATTACGATAATTCAGGCATAATCAGTAAGAAGGGATTGATCACCGGGACTTTTTCCAAATACTAATTCAATTTCATCAGATAGTGCATGAATACGACCTCTTTGATATTCACTAACATCGTATTTCTCAACTAGTCTTTTTGCAAGTTTTAGATATTTTTCTACAGACCCACGAGTTATTGTAGGAATTAATTTATGCCCACAAACACAAGTTTGTATTAATGGCATACGACGATATGATTTTCCACAACCTGTGCACCTAAAGTTTTGTCTAGCATATGCCCTTAAATTTCCCATAATGTCTGGGACAAGATGAGTTGAGATAACATCTGAAACAATTTCTGATGTATTTACAGCATCAATTAAATCAGCATTTCTAACTTGCATATCAAATTTATCAAGCATGGAGCCAAGAGTGGAGTAAGCGCTGCGAGATTTCGAGGTTGTAAGAGATGATGTGGTATGTGTAAAAAAATAATCATAAAACTGTCTTTCTGTTTCCAGTCTAGATTTGATTATCTCAATTGATGAAATGTCAGGAGCTTTAGCTTGTTGAAGTGTTGATTCAAAAAATTCCAATGGTAGTGATTTTGTAACTTCAAGATTATGGGCTTGTGGTTGAGATTCATGAGGTAATACAAGAGGTTGGACAAGTAATGGTGCATCCATCAGACCACCAATAGCATCCGAAAGAAATTGCCTTGAGAAATTCAAAAGGCTGTCCATCAATAACATTATAGAATCTGCATCACCATCTGCATCTCTTCTTTTTGCAGAATGCCAATTCGGAGTTGCAAAGCATACGTGAGTCTCAGAATATCCAATAATTCTACCTACAATTCCAACTGACGTATGAGGAGCAAGACCAATAACCAAATGTCCTATTAATTCCTCAGAATTGTTTACGTTGTAAAATGCAGTCTTTCCATAGAATTTTTCTAAAAGTGTATCAATGTATTTGCAAATGGAAATTAGATATTTGCCACTCTCATACGGAATAATTACATCTTGCATACGAAGTTCAACTATTTGATCAGTATTTTCTAGTGGATTGCCATCAATATCATGAGAATATCCTAATTGTTTGAGTTTTTCAATAGATGTTCCAATCCATGATGGTTTGAATTGTGTAAGAGGAGAATTTGTTGCATCAAATCTTACAGTGCCATCTTTGAAAACAGTTAGCCCAAAGTTTTGTCTTACCAATCCTTTTTCTAATGGTTCAGCAATCTTATCCTGACTGATTAATTCCTTAACTCCTTTAAACGGCTCTTGTGCACGTAGACGAATTTTTTCTTGAGCCTCTAATAGTTTTGATTTAAGAGGAAATTCCTTATGAGAGTAAGCAAGAGCATTTCGTTTACATTTTTCACAAAATGGTTCTTCAAGGGAATCTCTGCAACGTGGACACCTATAGTTAACGGTAGTTTTTGTATCACATTTTGAGCATTTTATACCAATGGATGGAATATTGCATTGAGTACAATAACGGTTGAAGATATTGGTGAAAAAATGCTCATTTCTGGATGCTTTAAGAAGATCACGTGTTGGTCCTCCCTTATCACCGATTGGAAACAAGACATGAGTGGGTGGTTTCATTTGTCTAGGAGCAGCTTTCTCAGGTCTTCCAATTCTTACTCCAATGGATGTAGAGAATTTATTTCGAATTTTAATTCCAGAGGATTTTGAAATTATTTTTGGGATTGAAGATTCGTCTATTTTTGGTTGTTCTCTGAACAATAAATTAAAGAAAATTTTGGCTTCAGGATTTTCAAGTATTATAAAATCACCTTTAACTAGGTGTGGGACTCCTAGTTTTTCTAGAATTTTTTTTGATTCTGTTGAATATTCAATTGAATCATCTTTGATTGCTAAAGGTTTCAAAAGTTTCTCAAGTTCATGAGATGAGATTCTATCCCAATAATACAGGTATTGGGGATGAAGAGCCAATTCAAAATCAATGGAGATTTTTAATGCTTCATCAATTGTCGGAATTCTATGAAGAAATTGACTCAGATATTGGTCTTTAGGCTCATATTTGCCAATTTTTTGTTTTAGTTCCTCTATCCAATATTCTTCTACGTATCCTGATGGGACTAGTTGTGCATTATTTTCTAAGAAATCACCAAAAGAAATCAAAATATCTCCAAGATGAAGAATTTTTTCAATATCATTCTTAATTTCTATTCCGTGTTTTACATCTTTGATTTTAACGACATTACCGTTTTTCAATCGTACAACAGGAGTTTCAATGGAATCGACAAAAGCAACAGTTGAACCTTTACCTGGAATATCAATTTTGATTTGAGTTCCAACTGCAATTGTATGATCGAGTATCTCAGCAATTACGGGATGAATTCCAACTGCAGCAAAACCAGTGTTACAGGCTCTTCCATATCTAAGACGGAATCCACCAAGCTTGTTAGGCATAGATAAAACTGATCTTCCAGTAATTACTTCATGCATTCTTTTGGTAGCTGCATCTTCTTGTTTTTCTCCAGTCTGAACAGCACCTTTAAGGTCATTGAGCCACTCCCAACCATCAAGATTGTACATTTCAATTCTTTTGAGAAGTTTCTTAGATCTTCCAATTAGACCATCGTTTAATACACGTAAAGCTCCACCTCTGACTCTATCCGTTTTGATTCTTACCATAGATTTGTGATTTACAACTTCAAATGGATCGGTATCAACACCATCTAACTCGACGGGTAAATTAGATATCACATGTTCAATATCTTCATCTAAGATATGAAATTGAAAACTGCCAGCCTCTCTTTCATAGATTCTTAATTCTTCAACAAATCTTCCAGTTTCATCATCAAAAGAGTTAGCTTGAAACTTTGCCAAGCCTGCTGTCTTTCTTACATGGTCTGCAATTAACATAGTTACGGCAGATTCTGTTCCTCCAGCTGAACGCATTGGGCCTGCAATTGAGACTGAGAGGTATTCTGTACCATCCTTGTTTTTCTTAATCTTTACCTCACTAATTCCCTGTAATGGAGCAATTGTAACTCCTTCAGTAACTATTGCCAATCCTACACGTACTGCCAGATCAAGTTTTTGTTCCAATGTAGAATCAGGTAGGGAATATTTTCCCTGTGCGATCTCTTTAGATAAAATTAGTGCAGAAAGTTCTTTTCCATTGGTCTTTAGGAGTTCTCTTAAGGGTTCTGCAATATCAATTTCGTGCATTTTTGCCACACGATCAGCAAGATCAAATGCGATTTTAGGCTCAATTATGCCTGAAGAGTCCACTAAGCTTGATTTTGCTGAGGCAGCTTTCTCAAAAATGGTGTATGTTTCAGCGGATAAACTTGAATAGTAATCAAGATAATAATCAGGCATCTTAATCCCACGAATACGAGAAATTGCGTCGTTTTCAGACATAACAGAGTAAATTACTTGCTTCTTTGAATTGCTTTTGTTATTTCTTCAAGTTTTTTGAGACTACCGCCTTTTTCAAGGAATGTACCTATTACTAATGCATCAGCGCCTGCTTTAACCAGATTTTGGGCAGTTTTTACATCTTTAATCCCACCACCTACAATCAAAAATCCATTAAACAGTTGTCTAACAGTCTTTACCATTTCTGGAGTTACACTGGACTTTGCCCCAGAACCTGCCTCTAAATAGACAAATCTCATTCCAAGAAATTGGGCCGCTAGTGCATATGCTGCAGCAATTTTGGGTTTTTCAAATGGAATTCCTCTTGCAGACCCTACAAACCAGGCAGTTGTACCATCACCTATTACCAAATATGCTGTAGGTAGAGGCTCAAGACCAAATTTTAGAACGCTTGGTGCCCCTAATGCTTGTGCTTGTGTGATGAAATATGGGTTTTCTGAATTCATAAGTGAACTAAACAGAATTGCATCAGCCTCAGGCACAACCCCTGTTACATTTCCAGGAAATAGGATAATTGGGATTTTGATGCCTTTTTTGATGCCTTTAACTACTTGTGCCATCTCAATTTGATCTGTGGCAGATGAGCCACCAACCAAGATTGCGGATGCTCCAATCTTTTCAACATCTCTTGCTAGTTTAGCAGATGCTTCGAGATTTGATACTTCAGAATCTATTAGTACAAACAATAAAGCATTCTTTTTCTTTAATTCTGATTTTAGGAATGTTTCAACTTTGTTTCCAGCCATAAAGATTGTTTGTATGTGGCTCTTTAAAGTTTAATTGGAATGTAATTATACAGATTTGTATAGCTATGTCAGAGTTTGAAGGATCTAATTTTAACAATATTATTAAGAAAATTATCAAAAAATCATTGTTTACAGAGCGACAAATTGAAATTATTTTAAATCAAAAGAATATACTTGAATCAGAGTTTTCAATTTCAAAAGGTGCGTATTATAGACAAGTTGGGCAGTCAAGAGAGAAATTAGTCTCATTATTCTACTCAATCATACTTTTACGCGGATTAGGCATCATTTTACCTGATGATATTGATGTGATATCCAAGCTATCTGAACAAATTAGTGTGATAAATGAGAGTGATATATTCCCAGAAAGAGAAGAAGAGGTCATTAGTGTGATAGATAGGCTCGTAAGACAGGCATGCAGTATGTGATGTTGTGATAATCAGTTAGTAACTCCTGATTCATTGTTTGTGATAATATGTGTGAGTTTGTTAATCTAAAGTGTGAAATAATGTTGTTCAATCACAATAAATCACAATACAGGCGTAAAAATTGTGATGTTAGTTGAAATTCCTGACCCAGGAGTGATTTTAAGTGTGATACTAGCCTTTATTCTGGGTTTAGGAGGTCTTTATGGATACTATAAGATTCGTCCGTTCATAAAATCAAGAAGTGATATGGTTGATGCATCACAAGTTGAGCGCCTAGAGTACTATGAAAGACAGTTAATTGACATGAAAATACGCCTAGATGCATTAGAAATACAAGGAATTGAGCAAAAAACAGAGGATCCTAATTTGGAGTTGAAAAAATTCTTGGAAAAATTAGCAAAAACAGAAGTCCAAGAAAAGGAAGTCGCAATATCACAAGAGCCCGAAATTGTTCCTCAAAAACCAATTTCCACGCCTAAAATTCCCAATATTGAACATACCAACCCAACCAATTATGTGTTGCATCTAATCACAAACAAAGCTATGACATCACGTGACATACAAATCACATTAAAGAAGAGTAGAGAGCACACTTCTAGACTGATGAAGAAGTTGTTTGAGGAAGGTCTTGTTCAAAGAAATACGGAATCTAAACCTTACACATATTCCATTACGGAAAAGGGAATTGCAAAGGTTGGAGAAATTGAAGTTAGTCCAACAGTTGCCTAAAAGATCTTTTTCGAGTTTTTCCAAAGTTATTTTATTGAATTTTAGCAAGAAAATACAATTTTTATTATTTATTATTACAATTATAATTTAATAAATTATATATATTATTAATTTATAGTCAAAATATGTCTATTCAAGAAAATGAAGTATTAGTCAAAATCACATCTGCTGGGACTATTTCAATTCCGAAACAGTTCAGAAAGTATATGGACATTCAAAAAGGTGAATATGTGAAATTAATTCTTGGTAAAGACCGATTAATTGTTAGAAAAATTACTATTTCTTAACTAGTTTGGTGTTGTTTTTGACCAATTTTTATGGTTTGATAGGTCCATTCTCTACCATTCTTGGTTCTATCTACCCTACCTTTTGAAGAAAATCTAGAGAGATATGTGGAAATTACACTAAGTTTTATTGGTTCGTTAAATTCATCTTCATATTTTTCAAGAATGTTAGTTGAAGTGAACTTACCCATAGGGAAGAACTTGTCCACAATAAGCCAAATTTTAGAGCCTACTGAATCCATGTTTGTTGTTTCTTGTTCTTCTTCAATATTCATCAAGTCCATCATTTCAAATATTTTCAAGACTTTTTCTCTAGTCACATTACCTTCTAATTTGATATCATATCGTGCACCATCCGAGTCCTCCATATCTATTCGAATACGCTTTTTAGCCATGTTGGGATCTATTCGACTGGATGTTAACAGTTCAAATGATCCGCGAATTTTTGTTAACTAATTGGTTTGTTAACATTGACTGCGTAACGTACGCCTAAGCAAATTTTTGTTATTAACAATCATACATGTTTTAGACTCAGAAATTAGGAATTTATCACGCCTGGAGTGGAAATAAAGGGGTTATATTTTCAATATTAACAGTGTTAACATCAATCTTAACGCCTGGAATGGAAATAAAGGGGTCAAAATAGGGTTTTTCGAGATTTTCTTAACATGAAATTAACATATTTGTTAACTAAGAACTAACCCACACACCAATATTTCCACTCTTCTTTTTTCTAATTTTTTTATTTTGAGAAAAACAAAAACTAACTAAAAATAATTAATTACAAACTAAACTAGAATTACTATTCTATTCTATACTCTCTTAATTGAGATATGGTTAAGATGAAACTGATAGGAAACAAAGGTGTGTGAGTATGTCTGATCCGATTGATAGATTGTTAGATGCAGCTGAATCTGGTAAATCAATCATTAAAAATAGAGAAATTCTTCATTTTACATACATTCCAAAAACCATTCAACATAGAAATACAGAACAAGAACAGGTAACTCAATCATTATTACCAATTCTAAAACAATCAAGACCGTCAAATCTTCTTGTATATGGTAAACCTGGTACTGGAAAAACACTTGTTGTGAGAAAAGTTATCTCAAAAATTCAAGAGAGAGTAGAAAAATCTAATTTTCCCATAAAACTCATCTATTCTAACGCAAAAAAAGAGACCACACTCTATGGTTTACTAGTTAGTTTTGGTCGTCAATTAGGACTGGCTGATAAGGAATTACCCTCAACTGGCTTGGCAATTAGTGAGGTTTTCAAACGTATTCTAAATAATATTGATCAAGAAAATACCAACGTCGTATTTGTAATTGATGAAATTGATTACCTTGCTGAACTAGTATCAAAGACTGGAAAAGACATCCTTTACCAACTTACCAGAGCTAATGAAAACCTCAATTCAGGCTCACTGACTATGATTGGAATCTCAAATGACCTCACTTTCAAAGAAAAACTCGATCCAAGGGTTATCAGCAGTTTGGGTGAAGAGGAAATTGTATTTACAAACTATAATGTTGAACAAATAAAAAAAATTCTTGAAGAGAGAATTTCTGAAGCCTTTGAGATTAATTCTGTTGATGATTCTGCTTTGAATCTCTGTGCAGCACTTGCAGGAGGTGAACATGGGGACGCTCGCAGAGCTATTGACTTGATTAGGGTTGCTGGTGAACTAGCTGAAAGGCAACAATCAGACAAGGTAACAGAAAATCACGTCCGAGAAGCCTCTCTAAAAATTGAGGAAAACAAAGAAGAAACATCTCTAAAATCATACCCTCTTCATGAAAAACTCGTCATACTTGCAATTATGAAGGCAAATGGCTCTTCTACTGGAGAAATCTACTCTTCATACAAAAATCTCTGTAAGGTGGTAGGGAGAGACGAACTGACTCAGAGAAGAATTACCCAAATGCTAAGTGAGATTGAACTCTCTGGAATAATTTCAGGAAGATTGGTACACCAAGGAATTCATGGTAGGACAAAAAAATACAAACTTACAGTGTCATCTGAAATGATAAAAAAAACCTTCAAAGATGATCTAACTTTGCAAGATATTGTCTAGATTAGCATTGTAGTTCTGATGGAAAACCTGAAAGGTCTTCAAATTAACCAACAGTGCAATTCCTGGATTTGGTGTCATTCCAACACTGGCCTGAAAAGGTGTTTGCTTCTGCCAAGAACCAGAGTTAACCAACAAAATTCCCCGGTACATGTCTAGTTGGGCCTTGTGTACATGACCAACATGAAATATGTCTGGAATTTCTTCAATAACCATTAGATCTTGCATCTCAGGTGCAATAGGTGTCTGGCTGCCATAAATTGGACTTAGATGTCTTGCCTTTAGGAGATGCTTCATCACATCTGTTGGCTTGTCATAACTGAGTCCAGGCGTGGTCTTTACAATATCATCAATACTTTGCCCATGAAACATCATTACTTTGACTCCATTTAATGAGACAACGGCTGGGTTGCCAACCATAATGACATTTTCCCTATTCCACAATCCAGAATTGTATTTTTTAGGAATTGCAGGTTGGGGCAATGCTCTTCTACCTGGGTCATGGTTACCAGGCATAATGATTATCTTGATATTTTTTGGAATATTATCAATCAAATCTTCAACTTTTTTGAGTTGTTCTTCTATAGTTTGGCAAACTAATTCCTTATTCTGATTTGGGTATATTCCAACACCGTCAACCAAATCTCCACCAATCAAAATGAATCGGATTTTTTTTGCTATAGGATCTGGACTAGATATCCAAGTAAAAAACTCCCTTAACTCATCCTCCATGAAGTATTTACTTCCTATATGTAAATCAGACAAAAATACAGCATAGGCCTCTGATTCTGATTTATTTGTAGCCTGATCTGGAATATCTGGAAAAATCAAATCCTTTATGATAAATCCTGTATTCTTTCCAACACTCACCCTTGCCATAACAAACTGGTCTACAAGAAGAGTGTCTGCTGTTTTTTGTAATTCTGTATCAAAAATAATACCCTCAAACGAACCAGAAGGGTCTTCTAAAACCAACTTTGTTACATTTCTTTCACTATTTCTAGCTGTTACCAAGCCACAGACATACATATCATCTTCCGATCTTTCATTTTTAACAAAAGTCAGAGATTTTAACATCCTTCCTTCAGGTCTTTCTGAAACTATGCGTTTTAGTTTGTTGAATCTACTAGAAAATAATGCATTATACCCTTTTACACCCTCGCCGGTAGTAATCTTATCAGTTGGGTCTAACAGTACCTTGATTTCATTTTGTAATGAAGGATCATCCTTGATTCCAAGATATGTTTCTAAATCATCTTGATTAATCTGAAATAATTTCTGTTTTGTTTTCTCTCTAACAATCTCTTTAATGATTTTCTCTAATTTTTTAACATCTAAATTTTCTAAGATCTTAAAAGCATCTGGATGAATTTGGAAACCCTTGTTTAAAGCATAATTCAATACAAAAGAGAGTTCCTTTTTCATATCACCAAATATGATGCGGTTTAATTAAATCTGCGCCTACGAACCCTCAAATATCGATTCAATGAATTTGTATCGTGAACAAACTAAGAATTTCATTGTTTTTCATTTTTGTAGGAATATTTGCAGGTACGTATCAAATTGGTTCCATGTCTACAGTTAGTCAAGAGGAAGCTGATGTTTTCATGTCAGAGTTTGAAGAACTAGTAATGGATATTGATGCATTTGGAATTTTTACACATAACACTACAATTGCCCTACCAATGTTTATTCCTGGATTTGGTGTTGCGTGGGGTTTATTTTCTGCATGGTCGTCAGGATTTGCGTTTGCTGCAATTACTACAACAGCACCCATCTTAGAGAAGGTTCCTCCATTAGCCATTCTGTTTTTATCACCATTTGGATTGATGGAGTTGACTGCATACTCACTTGGAATTTCAAGAAGTTTTATCCTGATTCAAGCCATTACAAAAAAAATCAATCTTAGAAACTTGATAAAACCAACTGTAATTGAGATTGGAATTGTGGTCGGATTGCTTTTCACTGGAGGCTATTTAGAATTCTATATGATTGAGCTTGCACAAGAACAAGGTTTTCAAATGCCAGGAATTGACATCTAA
>JAJETY010000020.1 GCA_021268355.1 Candidatus Nitrosopumilus sp.
ATAACATAATTTGAGACGCTGCCAAAGAACATCTCTTTTGCTGAACTTCTGCCTCTTGAACCAATTACAATCATGTCAAAATTTTCCTTACCTTGTGCTAACTTGACAATATTATATCCGATATCTCCCCGCATCAATTTATCTTTGAAGACAATACCATTTTTAGCAGCTAATAGTTTTGATTCCTCCATTATTTTTTTAACTTCCCTGTTTAATGATTTTTCAACAGAACCAACACCTCTAAATTCTGAGTGTGGTGGGGCATGAATTGAGAATACTCCTGTGATTGTAGCCCCACATGATCTGGCCAAAGTAATGGCCATTTCTAATCCTCTTTGAGAATTTTTTGATCCATCCAATGGAACCAATATTTTTGAAATTTTCTTACTAATCACATCATACCCCTATCTATCATCCTAAAAAAGATACTTAATCCAAATTTAACACAATCTTCCAATTCAAAATCACTGTGATCGCTAAATTCACCAATACTTATCTACTGATAGTAATTGACGCTAAAACAGTGCAAGAGAATTTTCTTAAAATCAATGGGAATAAGATTCGTTATTTGGAATCTGGAAATTCTGATGAAACCTTGGTTTTGATACATGGTTTGGGAGCATCTGCTGATAGATGGGATCAGGTAATGCCAATCTTTGCTGAAAAATTTCATGTTGTAATACCTGATCTTATTGGATTTGGATTTAGCGATAAACCTCTTGCAGATTATACAATAGACTTTTTTTCAAATTTTCTAGGAGATTTTTTAAAAACTGTAAATATTTCTCGAACTCATTTGATAGGTTCATCACTTGGTGGTCAAATTACTGCCGAATTTACCGCATCTAATCCTAAAGCAGTTGAAAAACTCATTTTGGTCTCTCCTTCCGGTATGATGAAGCAATCTACACCTGCTCTTGATGCGTATATTATGGCCGCATTATATCCAAATGAGCAAAGTGCAAAGAATGCATTTGAAATGATGGAGGGTTCTGGCGAATCAATTGATTCAAGAATTGTAAATGGTTTTGTTGAAAGAATGTTGTTACCAAATGCAAAACTTGCTTTCATGTCAACTATTCTCGGTTTAAAAAATGCAGAAATTATTACCAAAAAATTACCTTCAATTTCTTCACAAACAATGTTAATTTGGGGTACTGATGATCCTGTAATCCCAATTCAACATGCTGATGACTTTGTATCCTCAATTAAGGATTGTAGGTTTGTTCCTATGGATGGATGTGGTCATACACCATACGTTCAAAAACCACAACTATTTTCTGAACAAGTTTTAGATTTTCTCAACATGCGTTAGGTGCACTTAAATACCTCTATAACCCAATAATTACCAATGAATGGTAATGAAAACCAATATGATCCATCTACTATGTTTAAAGATTGGATACAAAAAAGCGGACGTGCTCAAGCAGAATTTATGAAGAATTTTGGTGCTTTGATGACTAATCAAAGTAGTAAAACGTTCAATCCTCTAGATACTCTCAAAGAAGTTTCAGATAACACTAGACAGGCTCAATCAAATATGATGGAAAACATGTCATCAATGCAAAACAAAAGCATGGATACAATGTTTAGCATTGGCCAAATGCTTCCATCTTTTATGAATTGGGGTGCATACAAAACCACCATCAGTAGTAATGGTAGAATTTCAATTCCTGAAGCCGAACGTAATGCTCTCGGTTTAGGAGAAGGTGACTTGGTTCAAGTCATTATTCTTCCAATAGCAAAAAAATCAAAAGCTAGGGAGGTGAAAAATTGAGTAAGAACGAACAGACCCAATCAAATCCAAAAGATCTATTTTCTGTATATCAACAAAACGTAGATAAATTCTTCAATGGTATTAGAACATCAGTTCCACAATATCATCAAGCAATTACAAATGTACAACAGGAATTCATACAAGCTTATGAAAATATTGCAGATTCAACCTTGACACTACAAAAAGAATTTGCAAAGAAAGCAGGTATTGCTGCAAACATTCCTGAAGCAACAATCAAAGTAATGCAAGATACAACTGAAGAAGTCGTAAAGGCAACATCAATTCAAAATCAAGTAACACTTGCAACAATTGATGCAACACAACAAAATATCAAAACCTTTAACGATAATGCAAAATCATTTGCTGAATTAAACAGAAATATTTTGCAATCTTGGATTTCAGCATTCACCACTAAGAATAACTAGTGTGAATCAATTTTTTAATTTTTAATTTTTTCTTTTATGATCTTTCAGCTAACCACTGTCCAAGCTCTGGGAGAACTTTCTTCTGGGATAATGAACTAGCAATCATTCCTACGTGACCTGTAGGATACATTCTCAAGGTTTTATCCTCACTACCTACAGCATAGTGTAGTGGCATACTGCATTCTGGTGAAACCAAATGGTCACCTACTGCAACTTGTGTAAAAAGTGGCATATCTATTTTTTTCAAATCCACTAATTTTCCTTCAATATGCATTTTATTTTGAATTAGTAGATTCTCTTGATAGATGTCTTTAATCCACTGCTTGAATAATTCTCCTGGAATGGGAGGTGTGTCGCCCAACCATTTTTCTACTCTTAGGAAACTATCTACAAATTTCTTATTTTCAATATTTTTAAAGAAATTGACATATTTTTCAATCCCTTGTTCAAATGGCTTGAGCACGGAAAAAGCATAGTACATGAATTCTGGAGGCATATTTCCAATAATTTCCACCATTTTATCAACATCCATGTGTTTTGCAAGATTGCTAATCACAGTAGTGTCTCTCCAACCATCAATTACTGGCGCAGTTGCAATGTAATTTTTAACATTTTCAGGATGTAATGCTGCATATGTTGTAGCTATAGTGGCACCTGTACAATACCCTTGTAAGGATATGTCTTCATTAGAGGATTCATTTTTGATATATTCTACATACGTATCCAAATAACCATTAACATAATCATCAAAATCCAAATATTTGTCCATACTAGTTGGTGTGCCCCAATCAAGCATGTATACATCAAATCCTTGTTGCAGAAGATTACGTACCCAACTCTTTTCTGGCTGAATGTCTAATATGTGAAATCTGTTAATCAATGCATATGAAATCAATAATGGAACCTTGTGTTGCTTTTCTGTAATTGGTTTGTAATGTAATAGACGTGTTTTATCCATTTGTTGTACTATGTCATGCGGTGTAACCTCTAAACTAATTTCATCTGGAGCAGCAACTAATTTTGGTGCATCAATTACATTTTTACTAAATTTTAAAATTTCCTCAATAATTTTTGGATCAATTTTTGACTCACTTTGCATTTTTCCTAACCTCCTGTTTTTTTAATTCTAATTCTAACTTCGCAACTCTTTTTTTCAATGAATGTATCTCTTTGTACACTTCATCAATTTCTTCTTTACTTGGAAGATTGACTGATTGAAGAATGATGTTTGTAATGTTGTTCCAATGTTTCGTAAGTTCTAACTCTTTTGAAACCAATTTTCCGTAATTCTCGCCAAACTTTCCAGAATCAAATAATTCAGTAAAGTCATTATCAAAAATATCAATCCAAATTCTTTTTACTGCTTCAATCTGTTCCACATCTTGAGGAATTTCAGGTGCTTTCAGATTGACTTTTTTTTGGGCATCCGACCAAGTATCTGCAAGCTGTTTGTAGTACTCTGTCAGATGTTTGTTAAATTCCATCAAATCTTCATTAATTTCAATTAATTCTGTTGAGATTTTTTTAGAATTTGCTGCAAATGATCTCATTGGACCTATTGAAGCTAATGCCTGAGGTTTACTGGACATCAAGTGGATAATATCTGTCCAGAAAAGTGAAAGATGTTTGTAATAATCTGTTATATCTTTAGATGACTCTGATTGCATAGACACCTATTGAAAACAGATCGCAATAAATAGTTCGCTTACATAATTAGACAAATGGAAAATATTGATGAACTAGAAAAACTCTGTAAAAAAATCATAAAATTGGATCCTAAGATGCGTTCTGCTAGGCTCATCAATAGCAGAGGTCATTTGATTGCAGGTGGTATGAAGGAAGGACTTCTTTCACTGGAGGCTCAAAAACAAGATGAAATGATGTTTATGGAACTAGCATTACGCGTTCGAATGCGCCATGAATTTGATAAGGAATTTGGTGTTGTTCATTTTTCAATGTCTTATCGTGAAAAAGTAATTGTCATGAGTTTTCCATTATCTCAAGATGATGTGCTATTGGTTTCCTGTGAGAAAGACGCGAACTTTGGAAAAATGCCATTTAAAATTCTCAAATTAATTGAACCACTCAAAAATTCTCCTATGAAAACTTTCTAATCATAACAACTTAATTCTACCTTGTGATTTTTTTGTATATTGCCTCAAAATGTGACTTGGAATGAAATAGAATCACTAGTGACTGGTCTGTCAAAAAAAATTTTAAAATTGCCAAGAACTTTTACAAGTATAACTACCGTTAGTAGAGGGGGATTGATTCCTGCACGTTTAATTGCAGATCAATTAGGAATTAAGAAAATTTATGTTGATAAAAGGAAAATTTCTCATAATTCGTTATTTGTTGATGATATTTTTGATACTGGTAATACATATAATCAGATCATTAAACGTGTAGATGTACCTTCCAAAATTATTTTTGCGACCCTATTTGCACGTCGTGGGAAAAAATATCCTGAACAATTAATCTATTCTAAAAAAACAAATAACCACGAATATGTGGTTTTTCCTTGGGATAAATTAGAGTTTAAACTTTCAGAAAAATGATTTTTAATCATTAATCATCTTTCTCAATCCTGCACATCTGTTTCTTATCGTAACTTCTGTTACTCCAGATGCTATGGATATGTCTTTTTGAGATTTTACTTCACCTGTGCTGATACATGCAAGATAAAGTGCTGCTGCAGCTATTCCCATTGGATCTTTTCCTGCAACTACTCCCATCTTCTTTGCTTCATTAAGAATTTCTATTGCTTTACGTTTACTCTTCTCGCTCAATTCGGCAATACTTGCAATTCTTGAAACACCTTTTACTGGATCAACTACTGGCATTTTTAATTCCAATTCTCTGAAAATTAATCTGTAACATCTTGCGACATCTTTTCTTCTAATGTTAATTCCTTTTGCAACGTCATCTAACGTTCTAGGTGTTTCAGTATTTCTACAGGATGCATATAGACATGCAGCAACTAAACCTTGAATCGAACGTCCTCTAACTAATTTTTTCTCCATAGCTTTTCTGTAAATGTAAGCGGCTTTTTCAATAACTGCATCAGTTAGTGCTAATTTGTCTTTTAACTTATCCATTTCATTAAGTGCTTGTCTCAAGTTTCTATCTGCTGATGAATGTGCTTGACTTCTACTGTCCCATGTTCTCAATCTTTCAATTGAACTTTTTACACTTGCAGAAAGTGGTTTTCCAGTTGAATCTTTGTTTGCGGCTCCGATGACTGTTGAAAGTCCCATATCGTGCATTGTAAGTGATGTGCCTGCACCAGTTCTGGCTTTGTTACCTTCATCATTTGAAAAAGAACGCCATTCTGCACCCGTATCTGCAATTTTATCTGAAACGACAAATCCACATTTTCCACAAAATAATTCACCTGTGTTTTCATCAGTGATCATTTTCTTATCTCCACATGCGGGGCATTTGGGACCGGTGATCATTTGATTTCTAAGCATAATTAACTAAAAATCCCTATTTACCTTATTATCCGTTTTACACAATTTCTACAGGTTAATTGTGTGTAGGTAAAGCTAACTCAATATAGCTGAAGATAATCACATTTTTCAAAACTATGCAATCTAACTAAGCAAACAATATGCATAGGTTGGATTGAATGAAGGATACATTATACTGGTTTTATCACCTACATGTTTCAAACCTATAGAATGACCTAATTCATGAGTCATAATCGTTTGAACACTTTTTACATCATACAATTGAAAACTTCCATCACAATTGTAATCCCCTAATGTTACTTCAACAACTCCTTTTCCTAGATGTGCATGACCTAAAACACCCTCACCGATATCTCTTACAACCCATGTAACCCAAACATTAGCCTCATGCTTCAAATTTGTAATTTCAAATTTCATTTTAGCTTTTTGATTATTTGTTGATAGTTCCTGTTCTTCCCAAAATGAAAATGATTCACTTAGTGTACTTACATGATCAAGTGGTAGGCCTGTTGGTTGTTCATTAATGAATACTTTGTAGTTTATGATGTAAGTATCATCTACAATTTCATATGTGGGGTCTGGAAAACTAGTAGATGCTTTTTTCACTTCCCCTTCAAAATTCCATTTTACATAATCTCTTAAAAATTTCTTAATTACATCTTGACTAGGATTAGGATATTCGATGTATCTTTTCTCTTTTGATATGTTATTTGATATATCTCGAATGTATTTTGTAAATAAATAAAATTCATGATCTAATTCCTCCTGTGTTTTTTGAGAGGACTCTTCAATCTGAATTACTATTATTCCATTTTCAATCATGTATTGAATACCCTGAACAAAAGCATCATCGTCAATTTGATTTTCTGCCCACCACCCAGCACTATTTTTTATCCATTCTGGAATTTTTTCATTAGAAATATTCTGAGTTTCTACGGGGGGAATTCTGATGATTCTATTATCTATCATGTAGAGCAATGCAGAAATAAATTCTGAGTCATCAATATTACCTAATGACCACCACTTTGCGATTGGTTTCACCCAGTCAGGAATAGTAGTTTCCATTTTAATTTCCAAGCCTTCCGGCTTTTCCGTAGGAATGTAAGGATATTTTGAATTAACTTTGTCTGCAAATTCTTTGTAATTTTTTATTACTATACTGGTTGGTTTTTCTTTTAGAGCTTTTTCAAAATATCTGGTTGCTTCCTGATATTCACCTAAGTTTCCAAAACCGACACCCATACCTGTAAGTGATATTACATCATTTGGTCTGTATTGTAAAATTGTAAAGAATTGCTCTAAAGACTTTTTGTGATCTCCCATATTACTATGAGCTATGCCTTTCATCTTTAACGTGGATATGTTATTGGGGGCAATTTCCAAAATTTCGTCATAAATTGCTATTGCCTGATTATAATTTCCATTAGAAAATAATTCTGTTGCTTGGTTGAACATTTTTTCAGGATCCCCCTCTGTCTGTCCAAATGAAACACCTGTAACACTCTGTGAGCTTAAAATAATCAAAAATAGGAAAGAAGAAATTTTTTTAAAATTTTCTAACATGATTATTTACCTTTAATTGGTTTATTTCTATTTTCTACCAATTTGTACGCACGCAAATGTTTTTTTAAACTCTAGAAAATCTTTAATTTATTCAAAAATTATATTTTGATATTGGAAAAACTAGGCATGGGAAATTCAATTTACGATCTTCGTAAAAAAATTCAAGAGACACAAGCAGAACTCAATCATCTAGGTACGCCTGTGTCTGAAATTCCAGAAATGGTGGATTCTGCAAACTTGATAAGATCTAATGAATACCTTCAAAAGACAAATTCTAAACAAAATGAATTACTTTCCACATATGAAAAATATTCTGGTGCTCTGGAAGAATTACTATCAACAGTATTTGAAATACAAAACGATCTTAAGGATATTGTCAGAGAACAATCTTCACTACTTTCAAAACCAAAACGAGTAACGTCTTCAAAAAATAAAACAAAAACCACAAAGAAATGATTATTTTTCTATGTGAATTATATCACCTGCTATAACTCTGGTTGTTAAATTATTGTTTGAGATCACAAGTGCACCATCTTCATCAATTCTAATTGCTTTCCCTTTTACTTCTCCATCAATTGTGTTTAATCTAACATTTTTCCCTATCGTCGATGATCTTTTTGTCCATTCAGAAATTATTTTCTTTGTTTGTTTTGTGTTTAATAACTTGTAAATTCTTTCTAATTCAATTAAAAATGATTGAACTAATTCTACTGAACGGATTTTAGATTTATGTTCGCTTAGTGTTGCTACCCCATAAAAATTTGGAGTGCCTTTCAAAATTTTTTCAATTTGTTTTACATCTACGTCAAAATTTATTCCTACACCTAATACCAAATTTTCAATTTTGTTGGATTCTAATGATACATCTACTAACATCCCTGCTAGTTTTTTACCTTTCATTGTTAAATCATTTGGCCATTTTAATTCAGGAAAAATTTGGAGAGTTTTTTCAATTGCAAGTGACAAAGCCAATGCTGACGCAATTGGAAATAATGTTGTTATGGAAATATCAAATTTTGGATGTAAAATAATCGAAAACCATATCCCTCCTTTGGGTGAAACCCATTTTCTACCGGATCTTCCTTTTCCTCCAGTTTGTTTCTCTGCTACAATTATTGCACCATTATTTTCTTCAATATCTGACATTTTTAATGCCTGATTTTGCGTAGAGTCAGTTGAATCAAAATAATATGCCTGTTTTCCAATAAATTTTGTTTTGAGCCCTAAAGTTATCTCCCAAGGGAGTAATTTTTCTGAATTTTCTGTTAATTTGTAACCTAGTTTTTGTTTTGATTCTACAGTGTAACCAAGTTCTTGAATTTTTTTGATGTGTTTCCATACTGCCACTCTGCTAATTCTTAATACATCACTAAGATCTTGTCCTGAAAGATACTCTGTATTGTGAGTCTGTAAAAATGTCAGAACTTTGACTAGGCCTGGATTATCAAATGAATTGTAAATCAATTGTATTTGGTTTTAATTTCAAGTATAAAATTTTCACTAGAATCCAATATCGATGTCAAAACCACCATCATCCATTCCACCATCATCCATTCCACCATCATCCATTCCACCATCTGCTCCTTCTGGCATACTTTCTGCTGGAACATAATCTCCCATACTTGCTCCAATCATACTAAACATCATGCTAAACATCATAATATCCATAATTCCAAAGAACATCATCATAGGAAAAAATGATCTATTGTCATCCATAAATCCTTGGAGTTTCTGCTTGTCTCCACTTTGGTAAAGTGCTTGCATTTGATTCCATTTTTCTTTAACTTCATGCAACCTTTGATCTAACTCATTTGAGCCTCTCTCAGTTACATTTAATTCAATTTTCTTTCCTAACCATCCTTTATTCTCTTCAACAACGATAAATCCTCTCTCCTCTAATTTTTCCAAAATTGAATTTAGTTCTTCAGATTTTATTTGAGTTGCTTTTTGAATTTTATCAAATTTTTTATTCCCTCTTCTAATTGCACCTAAAACAATGATGTCTTTTGCCTCTTCTTCCATGAATAATCATCAACCATACTTAATTAAAATATTATGTGATTAAAGTAAATTCTTTGATTTTAATTCCTCAATGACTGCAGGAATTCCTTCCTTGAATGAAGGATATTTGAATTTGTATATCTTTGAAATTTTTTCATTAGATGCTTTCATTGATGTTGTCAGTAATTTGATTAGATCTGCACCTAATACTGCCTTTGCTATGAAATTTGGCACATTTCCTGGATGTTTAGCGTCGATCTGATCAGCAGTAAAATCTACAAATTCTTTGAATGTAACGGGTAAAGAGTCTGCAACAATGTAAGATTCACCAAATCCTTTATGCTCATAAACAGCTATGGTACTACCTACTGCATCATCCACGTTAACAAAACCTTTGAAGTATTTTCCTCCACCGGGAATTCTAAATGACTTGTTTTGTAATCTTTTAACTAACATTTCGTAAAACCAACCCTTTGAACCATAAACATCTCCAAAATGCACTACTGCAAAATCTATTTTATTTTCTTTACATTGCTTTTCAAGAAATCTTTGAGCCTCTAATCTTATTTTCACAAAACTAGTATCTGGATCATATGGATGTGACTCATTGATTGTTGTTTCTGGACTGCCGTATACTCCTAAACCCGAAATGTAGATTATTGACTTTGTTTTGTCTTTAACTGCATTAAATAGATTTTTTGTACCTTCTAAATTCACTTTTTGAAGAATTTTGGTATTTTTTTCTAAAGGTGTATGGGATGCAAGATGAAAAACAACATCAAAACTTCTTTCACCAAATTCTAAATTTGAGTCGGTAAGATCTCCCTTAATTTCATCTGTTTCCACAGATACTTTTTTTCCAGGTCTGACAAGTGTTGTAACCTTGTAATTTTTTTCTATTAATTTTTGAACTAATCTTGAACCAATAAAACCTGTTGCGCCTGTAACTAAAACTGACTCCATACCTGACAAATCCTTTGACCTCATATAAGATTTAGACTTTTTTGTGTGGTACCAAATTTTTCAAAAATTATATTCAACTAAACTAATGGCTTTTTATGGAAAGTGACTTACATTCAGATGACGAAATTAAAGAAATTTTGAAATTAAAAAAAGTTGCAGTTATTGGAATGTCTAAAAACACATCAAAAGCTGCACATTATGTACCTCGATATCTTTCTGAAAACGGATTTGACATCATACCTGTAAATCCTTCATCTGATGAGATTTTGGGAAAAAAATGTTATGACTCTGTATCTAAAATTGAATCCGATATTGACATTGTTGATATCTTTAGACCCTCTGATGAGGTGCTGCCTTTTGTTAAAGATGCAATTAGAAAGAGACCTAAAGTTATTTGGCTACAAGAAGGAATTCATAACCTTGAAGCTGAAGAATTGGCTCGAAATGCAGGTATAGATGTAGTTTTTAACAGATGTATGTTAGCAGAACATCAAAGACTGTGTTAAAATGGAAAATTTTGAGAATTTTTATACCGATTTGATTACTCTGGCAAAAAAATTTGAAGCAAAACACATACCATTGAAAATTGAAAAGGATCTTGAAAATGATATTGTCAAAATATTCGGTGAGAAAATTACTTCCCTCGCAAGAGCAAAAAATGGACTAAATGATGTTACAGAGTTATCTTACACAACAGCAGAACACCATCCGTATTGGAATTTACTCTATAACTCGGCAGAAATCACAAACACCATTTTAGAAAAATGGAAAAGTTCTCTTTCACAAGATGATTTCTCGGATATTGAATGGGCGATTAAAGAATTATCTCAATCCCTTGAAAAAATCAAAAATCACAAAATTGAAAATTCCTAGGCAGAGATAAATATTCAAAAATCAAAATTATACCATGCCAATCAAACTTGGATTAATTGGTAAAACCAACACTGGCAAAACAACTTTCTTCAATTCTGCAACTTTATCATCTGAAGAAATTTCATCTTACCCCTTTACAACAAAATCGCCTGTTTCTGGAATTGCAAATGCTATAACTCTATGTGTCCATCCTGAATTTAAAATTCAAGATAATCCAAACAACTCTAAATGTGTAGATGGTTGGAGGTACATTCCCATAGAACTAATAGATTTACCTGGATTGATCAAAGACGCATGGAAAGGAAAAGGCTTGGGAAATCAATTTCTCTCAATCGCCGCTCAATCTGATGCATTACTTCATGTCGTAGATGCTTCAGGTGGAATTGACTCTAGTGGAAAAATCACCGAGATTGGAACTGGTGATCCTATATCTGATTTTGCAGATATTGAAGAAGAATTAATCATGTGGTACCATAAAATTCTAGAAGGAAATCGTGAAAAAGTTTCTAAATTAATCAACTCTGGCTCGGAATTTGTTGATGCGATAACTGATCTTTATCGTGGAGTAGGTGTGAAAAAACATCATGTAAAAGAATCACTCATCGCTTCACAACTAGAAGAAAAAAACTTTGATGACTATGATATGATTGACAGTAAAAAATTTGCATCTTATCTTAGGAAAATTTCCAAACCTACATTGATTGTTGCAAACAAAATTGATGTTGAAGGTGCGGATAAAAATTTTGATAGATTAAGGGAACGCTACAATGATTCGATTGTGATCCCTGTAAGTGGAGATAGTGAATTTACCCTTAGACGTGCTGAGCAAAAAGGACTCATCAGATACTCTCCAGGATCAGAGCAATTTGAAATATTGAAATCTGGTGAATTAAATGATAAACAAATCAATGCATTAAATTTCATAAAAAAAGGAATAATGGGAGAATACATGCGTACTGGAGTTCAATTTGCAATCAATGTGGCTGTGTTCAAATTACTCAAAATGAATTCAATTTACCCCGTAGCCGATGAAACAAAACTAGCAGATAAGAAAGGAAGGATATTGCCCGATTTAATTTTGCTTAAAGATGGTGCGACAATAGGTGATTTAGCTAAAGAAATACACACAGATCTTACAAAAGGACTTCTTTATGGAAAAGATTTAAGATATAATCTGCGATTACCAGTTGATTATCAACTGAGAGATAGAGATGTAGTATCTCTAGTTAATGCATCAAAAAAATAATCACTTTTTCTTACTTCTTGGCTTAGTTCTTAAAACTGCTTTACAACAGATGCATCTTGGATCATCAATCGCCAAAAATATTCCACAAAACGTACATCTTTTTTGACCAATTTCATATCTTATTTTATTTGGTGCTGCTTCTGCTCTGTGCATTTCACAAATACCTCTACATGTTCTACCCATCAATTTCACCTCCTATTTTTTTCAAAATTTCTTTTGTTCTGTCTCTGATTGTAACGGCACTAATTCCAGAAACTTTTGAAATTTTTAATTGTGAAATTTTTCGACCATTTTTCATTGTGGCAAGATACGTCGCAGCAGCAGCCATAGCCATAGGATTTTTACTGGCGGAAACTCCGTTTCTAGCAGATATATCTAATATTCTATATGCCAATCTCTCTGTTTTTTCAGATATATTCACAGCTTTTGCAATTCTAGATACAAATTCTGTAGGGGCATAACTTTCTGGTGACAAGTCAAGTTCTCTAGCAAGAAAACGATATGTTCTCTGAATATTTTTCTTGTTTACATTTCCTGCATTTGCTACATCTTGTAATGTTCTTGGTGTATTGGTCATTCTACATGTGATGTAGACTGTAGCACAGAGAATTCCAACAGTTGATCTTCCTCCAAGAATCTTCTTTGCTGCAATTTTTCTAAAGAGATATGCTGTTTGTTCAACTACTGATTCTGGTAATCCTAATTTTGCACTAATTGCATCCAGCATCGTAAATGCCTTTTGAAAGGATTTGACAGTATTTGCAGATCGACTATTTCTATCCCACATTCTAAGACGATAAAACATTCTTCTATTCTCAGTTGACAAGCCTTTTCCTGTGGCATCTCTGTCCTTTGCTTCTATGATTGTTGATAAACCCATATCAATCATTTTCAAAGAAATTTTTTGGCCTACTCGAGTATTACTTTGATAGTCTTCTCCAGTTAAGCCTATACTCTCAGGTCCTATATCAACAACTCTCTCGGACAAAACTGCACCGCAATTAGTACATGCAATCTCGCCAGTAGCTAAATCAGTAATGAGTTTATTTTTTTTACAAGTCTTTTGGTGCACAAGTTCAACTAACATTTTATTTCCTCCCAATTAAAATTCCACAGTCTTCACATGAAATCCCAAACTCATAGGAATCAATGTTTAAACTACCACAACTAATGCAAATTCTAATGTCCTTATTCTTTAAAGGTACATAATTTTTGTTTTTGAAAATAATCTCAGTCATACATATTGTATGTGTTAAAATTATTTAAGAAAAAGAAAAATCTTTGACTAGTGGTAATTCATTCTACATGAATTTGTTTTTTGAAACTTAATAAAATAAAAATAATTCCTAATATGATAACACCTATCGAAATTTTCTCTGCAGTAATTTCAGAAGATGTGTAAAAATGGTAGACGAAATCTGGTCCCCAGACAATCAAATTTTGAATGGGAACTATGGCAGATGAAATTAAAAATATTATCCCAAAAGCAGTTAGTATATTGGGCTTATATGATTTCAAAGAAAACATATTTCATCAGTAAACCTTGATAATCGTAGCAACTGATTGTGTAAGCCTCTGATCCTTTGAAAATATCTTGGATATTTTTTTTTGCAAATCCTTTCTAGATAGTGAAATTTCTGCATATGTTGGTTCTAGGTAATCACTCATCATACTTATCATGTGTTTTTATTTTATTTTAATATAATAAATCTTTAAATCTAGTGCCAAAATGGCTATAATTTTTTTACCAACTACATAAATTTAGCACTAGGATAATATTATTGTTTTTTTTATATGTTGCAATTAAAGATACCTGATATTGCCACATATTGTTTTTAATCAAAGAATAAACCTGAATGATTTTTTAAATGAATTTAATCCAATTTTTCAAAAGGAACCAATATTGATAAAAATTCAAACCGTCTTTGTAGATAAATATTGTTTAACTGCATTACTTCCAACCGTTGTTATTTCTGAATCTCATCAAGAATTTTTAATTGAAATTTCTACTAGGCAAGAAAAAACAACAATTCGATTGTATCCTGGCACTGATCCTGAAAAGACTGATGGTGTTAAAACAGCAATGGCATTATTGGCAAAACAAATTATTAATTCACATCCTGATTATGAAGTAACAAAGACAAATCTATCTGATTATATTCAATTGGTGATGAAGAATTGAGTAGTTTTATTATTGAAAAATGTACAGTATTGCCACAGGAAAAAATTTTTGATATTAGTACTGATGTAGAAAATTTTCACAATATTATGCCAGACTATTTCAAATCTTTGGAAATTGTTGAAGAAAACCAATATGGCATGATCGTTAATGAAAAAATTAGTTTTTTGGGCTTATCTCTTAATGTCAGAACCAAACACGTGATAATTTATCCTAACATTCATGAAGTGCATATTCTAAGCGGTCCAACTAAAGGGACTTCATTCATAGAATCTTACATTCCATCTGAGCATGGAACTGTGGTTACAATTAATGTAAATTTAAAATTTAATGGAATTTTAAAATTTTTTCCTTTTTTGCAAAGAATTCTCGCAAAAAAAATGTTCCAAACTCTGGATGAATTTATTCGTTCTGCTGAATCATCCACCCAAATTCAACATTGTTAGCACTATAAATTTAATTTATCACTAGATAAATACAATCAGCCTTGACTTGTATTATGAAAAATGAAATAATTATCATTGGTGCTGGTGTAGGTGGACTTACCGCCGGAGCATTACTTGCTAATGAAGGAAATTTGATTAGGGTGGTTGAAAAATCTCCTTATTTAGGTGGGAGAACAGCCTCGATGATTTACAAAAATCATATTTTAGATAACGGATTTCATATAATGCCATTTTACAAAAAATCTGCAATTTTTAGTGTTTTTAAAAAAATTGGCATTACATCTAGATTAAAACTTGCTAAAGTAGATAGCATAGCATTTCATTCTGATTCGGGTTTTCATAAATATCCAAAAGGTATGGGGGATTTGTTACAACTTTCACTAATTCCATTTAAAAGTAGAATACGCCTTTTAAAATTACTTTTACCTATGGCATTTACCTCCATTGAAAAAACTGAAGAATGGGATGAAAAATCATTAACTGAGATCACCAATAAATTAGATGCTGATACAAAAGCTTTCTTCGAGGCTGTATGCATGTTGGCATTTGCAGATACAGCAGAGCATATTTCTTTAGGTGAATTTGCAAGAACCATCATACGTGCAAATCCATTCAAAGGTGGCACAAGTGAATTTGCCTACCCTGATGATGGAGGGTATGATTCCATTTCGAAAGTACTTTCAGAATACATTATTGAAAAACATGGAAAAGTTGAAACCAAACAAAAAGTCAAAAAAATAGTTATTGAAAACTCAAAGGTTATTGGCATAATACTAGAAAATATTCCTGGTAAAGAAGAATTCATTTCTACAAACTGTGTAGTAGTTTCATATCCTGCATATATGGCATTGAATCAATTGTTTGATGATGGTGTTATAGATAGAAATTTTATTGAAAAAATTAATCGTCTTGATAAAAAGACAGCTGTGGTAGAAGTACATTTTGCATTAGATTCAAAAATTGATAATCGCCAGGTTGTTTTCCCAGTTGGTGATCATTATACTACCAAAGGAATATTCTTCATTTCTAACATCACTTCATCCGTTTCCCCTCCAGGTGAGCATTTGATAATAGCTGGTACTCCTGTAGATCCATCAGTTGCTGATGATCCTAAAAAAATTAAAGAAATTGTTCAAAAGATGAAACATGAGATTTCTTCCATTTATCCCGAATTTACTGAATCTTTGTTATGGGAACGCCCAATGGCTTGGAAATTGGTAGAATCTGTTGTGAAAGAGCCTGGAATGGTATGGAAATCTAAAATGCCTCATCAAATTCCAGGCATAGAAGGATTGTTTTTTGTAGGGGACTCTACAGTTAGTTATGGAATAGGAACTGACTCTGCTGCACACAGTTCCATTCTGTGCCATCCGCTAATTGAGAAGTTTCTTGAACAAAAATAAAACTGATCTATACTTTTCTTAAAATTTTTGGTAACTCTTCAAGACCGCAGTCTGGAACAATCTCACCTTCAAATTTTGGAATCTTTTTTGATTGCAAGGCAAATCCTCCAATCAATATTGGTATGTTGACATGCTCTTTTATTTTTCTAACCAATCTTTGACCTGCTGCTAGATTATCTTCTAGAGTGATTGAAACTAAAACCACATCTGGCTTATTATTATCAATAAAGCTCAAAATTGATTCTGTTGGAATAGATGTACCCATGTTAAAAATTTTAAATCCCTTTATTGAAAGATATGTTTCTAAAACATCACATCCAAGATGATGTTCTTCTCCTAATGGAACACAAATCAATACCTTTTTCTTATTTCCAGAACCTGATACTTGGTCCATAATGATTTTAACCAATGTTTGAGCTACATTACTTGCAACATGCTCTGTTGCAATACTCATTTTACCAGTAGCCCACTCATCACCAATTCTATACATAGTTGGTTTTAAAATCTTATCAAAGAAATCAGAGGCGTTAAAGATTTTGATGTAATCCTCGTAAATTTTAACACATTCATGAATATTTCCTTCTGTTAATTTTTTGTATAGTTGTTGTTTAGATTTTACTGACGCATCCTCACGTTTTTTAATGTCTTTGGGATTGTATGATGCCAAAACTGAAAGGACTTTTGGGTCATTTCTATAATCGACTGGTATGTCATCTTTTACTACGTCTGATGCCTTTCCAAGATATTTTATGATTTCTTGTTTTGATGTACTCCTTTTAGAATCCCACACACTCTTTACGAGATATAGATATTGATCAGATTTTACTTTTTTAGCCCTTATGTAGACCATGATAAATTTGCTAATTTACGATATATAACTAATGCCAACAAATTTTTCTAGTGCTAAGAAAATATTACAAAATTATGGCTAAAATTGTTAAAATTTACCACTAGTAAGACCGTTATCACTAGTTTAAATAAATTTGATAACGAATCCCTATATGGATTCGTCTTATGAAAATCAAACTAATTCAAAATTAGTTTATGAGAATTCTCCTTTTTCAATTTTAGTTACTGGTGCTACGGGGTTTATTGGTTCTCGATTAATAAGTAAACTTTCATCATCTGGATACACTGTAAAGGGATTAAGTAGACAAAAAATCGAAGATACTGTCAATGTCAAATATGTTCAAGCAGATGTATTTGATGTTGAGCAATTAAAAAACGCAATGAAAGGAATTGAAACTGCATATTATCTATTACATTCAATGGAAGGAAGTAAATCTGAGTGGCAAGAGTTTGCATCACGGGAAAAAATCCAGGCAAATAATTTTCTTAAAGCAGCATCCGAAGCAGGTGTAAAAAGAATAATTTATCTTGGTGGTTTGGTTCACGAAGGTTCTGAATTATCCCCTCATATGAGAAGTAGAAAAGAAGTTGGAGAGATTCTGTCTTCCGGGAATATTCCTGTAACTGAATTAAGAGCATCTATAATTATTGGAGCAAAAGGTGGTTCTTATGCTATGCTTCGCTATTTAGTTGAAAGGTTGAGAATTATGGTGTGCCCATCTTGGGTTAAATCATTAGCTCAACCAATCGCAGTTGACGATGTTGTACACTATCTTTCCGAATGTCTTTCTAAACCTGAAACAATTGGAAAAATATTTGAAATTGGCGGTCCTGATAAAATGACCTATGAAGAATTAATGCGGGTTTATTCTGCCTATCTTAACAAGAATCTTTTTGTCATTCAAATTCCATTTTTAACAACTAGACTTTCTTCCTATTGGGTAGATTTGATAACTCCTGTAAAGGCATCTCTTGCTCGTCCGTTAATCGACAGTTTAGTACATGACACTGTAGTTACTGATGATTCAATTACCAAAATAATCCCTTTTCGTCTAAAATCTGTTCGTGAATCTATAGACATCGCAACAAAAGAAATGCGTGCTTCTCCCCCGGAAATTGAAATTAAAGATGAAAAGACCGGTTTTAAAATTAATCAAAAAATTATCCAAGTTTCATTAATTGCCCTTGCCCTAATTGGAACTTCTTATTATTGGCTTGATGATCGCTCAGATGTTTTTGAACCTCTTTGGATTCTTGGATCTGCAGTATGGTTTTCTGTAATATTTTTTTCAGTAATTTCCATCCAAAACAAAACCCGATTAGGATATCTTATGGCTGGAATATTAGCTTGGGTGACTTTGGCCTTTTGGTTATTCGATAACTTTTACGTTGTATTTGATACATCTCTAATTGCATCCACACCTAGTGATATTATGACAATAAGAAATTTCATAGGAATAGCTGTCGCATCAATCACAGTTATTGCATCTCATAATTTATTCCACAAAGTTATGGATTATCAAAACAAGGGTAGACCTATTTGATATTATTCTATTTTCATGTAAGAATTTTTTGAAACTTTTAATGACTCATACTCATTTGGATGAATTATTTTAGCTAGAATTTCAATCCCTTCTATGGTTCTAATGCTGGGTTTACTAAAAAATGAATTTGCGTCTACTGCATAAACACGTTGATTCTTTACTGCCTTTAGATTATTCCATCTTTCATCATCTTGTAGAATCTTTTTGTATTCTGAAATAGTACGAGACGTATCAAAACCGCACGGCATTAGTATAATTATGTCTGCATCAGCATTAGAAATTTCCTCAAAACTCATTCGTCGTGAATGCTCTCCCGTATTACTAATCAAATTTGTCCCCCCAGCAATTTGAATCATTTCTGGGACCCAATGACCTGCTGTGAAAAATGGCTCTATCCATTCAATTGCAAGAATTTTTGGTTTGTTGATATTAGTTTTTGTACTGATTTTCCTTATTCGTTCTTTTAATGAATTTGAAATTTCTACTGTTCTTGAATTTTCACCTAAAATATCTCCTAATTTTATAACTGAATCAATAATTTCCGATATATTGTGTGGATCCATTGAATGAATTATTGGTTTTCTATCAAGGATTTGTAGGGCTTTACTAACTTGATTTGTATATGCCGCACAAACTTCACAAGTCTCTTGTGATATTATCAAATCTGGATTTGCGTCTAACAAATTTTTTTCGTTTAAAATAAAAATATCCTTACCTTCATTTAGTAACTTACATGTCATTGTGTTTATTTCATTACTGGATAGATTTTCAGAATCAATTACTGTGTTGATTACTTGGGGTTTGTTAATTGCCTCTGGTGGGAATTTACATTCATGTGTAACCCCATACAGTTTATCTTGAATTCCAATTTCATAAATTAATTCAGTAGCACTGGGTAAAAACGAAACTATTCTTTTAATTACCATATTTGCTTAATGTGATTCCTAATAACAAGTGTTTACTTGTACTCAATACCTGCAATTAGGCAAGTTATTAGGCATAAAAATAGACATAACGATAATGTCTACTGACTCACAAGATATTCGTAGATCTATTCTGACCAAATGGCATGAGACATTATCAAAATATGGTAATTTATTTTCATCCGATTCAATTAGTGGAACCAGTCCTCCGTCTGTCTTTGTTGGCTCTTATAATTATCCTAAGGTCTTTGTTGGTCCTATGGTTCCACCAATTCATGGTGATACCAGCTTACTGGACAGTCCTGAAGAATGGAAAAGTAAATCATTAGAAGAAATTGTAAATTTTAGATTAAATTTAGTTCGTGGAACTCAAAAAATTTCTGTCAATAAAACTGATGGAAGATACATTGAAAACCTTCAGGAACTAACTATGTCTTCAAAACCTCTTGATTCTGATTTAATTTTTCAGAAATCAGTTTCATCAAATATTTCATTAGATGGCGAAAGCGCACCTTTTGGCCCTATTGGAGAAATAAAATCTGCAAAATTTTCTACAACCTCTGCGGTAAAATCTATTGAAAAGACATACTATGATAAAGACTTGAAGGCACAAGATGCTATCATTAAATTGTATAAATCTGGAATTGATATCTCAAAGATCCAAAAATGTTTTAGCATTGGAATGTTAGGTCAAAAACGAAAACTAGTTCCTACTAAATGGAGTATTACTGCGACTGATGATATTATCTCAAAATCACTTGTTGCTGAAGTGTTGGATAATTCTTTAATTGACTCTTACAAAGTTTTCTCATACACTCATTTGGGAAATCATTTCTCAGTGGTCCTGTTTCCTCACAGGTGGATCTACGAAATGGTAGAAGCTTGGTATTCTAATGGTGTGTTGGGATTTGGATCTGACTCTGAGGATGCAAGAGGAATTGATCACCCTCCTGAAATTGCAGGAGCCTATTTTGCAGCCAAATTAGGCGTTTTGGAATATTTGTATCAGAAAAAAATCCAATCGGGAGTTTTGATTTTAAGAGAAATCAGACCAGAATATGCTATCCCTGTAGGTGTCTGGCAAGTTAGAGAAGGAATTCGTGAGGCCATGAAAGAGGTACCTTTGATGGCAAATGACTTTGAACATGCATTAAATTTAGCATGTGAAAAAATGAGTGTTAGTAAGTATGAGTGGATTTCTCATGGAAATATCTCAAAATTAATCAGGCAAAAAACACTATCTGATTTTTTCTAAATTATTTAGACAACATTTGAAATAGATTTCCTGGTTGAGGATCTGCGTATAGAAGAAAATATGTTTGGCTTGCAAGATATGTGCTATTGAATCTGTAGATTATGGGATTTATTTGTGATAGTATTTTTCCAATACTAATTTTTTCCTCTCTAAATTCATCCAATAATTTGAAAAATTGCTCTTTCTCAGTTTGATTAAAGTTCTTTGAAAAATATCCAAATATGTGCAATATTACATTGGTATGTGTCTTTGTAGTGGGAATTTTCTCTAATGCTATTTTGAGATGTTTTTCATACTCTGTAATTATTTCATCAAATGAATTTTTTTTGTAACTAGCAACAACGTTTCCTAATTTTTTTAATTCATCCTGACTGTGAGCCATTAACATGTATTTGTTCATAGCTTGAAAAGTTACCAAATCTTTGATTTTTCGTTTTTTTATGTCATTGAATCTTTCAAATACATATTCGTTGACCTCTTTTTCAGACAATGTAATGACATTTGTAATTTCTTGATTTTTGCTCACTTTTTTTTAAGAAAATTTTTTACTTATAAAGAACGGTAACTAAAATTTCAATTACCACTAGCGCTTGTTATATTTTTGGACACTAGAAAATGTATTGGCACTAGCTTATATATCATGAATGAACAAACTGATTAATGAAAACTGCAATTACTGCAATTGTCGCAATACTTTTAATCGCTACAACTACCTCTTATGCATATGCTGAAGTACCTGCTTGGGTAAAGAACAATGCAGGTTGGTGGGCAGACGGTTCAATATCAGAATCAGATTTCCTAAAGGGAATTGAATTTCTAATTAATGATGGAATCATCCAAGTTCCTCCAACTAGTGTGTCTGCAGAATCTTCTCAAGGCGTACCTGCTTGGGTAAAGAACAATGCAGGTTGGTGGGCAGAAGGAATTACATCTGATGGTGAATTTGTCAATGCAATTCAACATTTGATGTC
>JAJETY010000063.1 GCA_021268355.1 Candidatus Nitrosopumilus sp.
ACCATCACAGTCTGGTTGATGAAAAACAGTCCCAAGTGGAGAAACTAAATAAGGAGATTAAAGAAATTGCAGGTTCATTTTTTGAATCAAATTCAAAATAAAAGGAGATTAAAGAAAAGATAAATTCGTATGTTCAAGAGATTTCAGAAATTCAAAATATACTTCCAGGAATTGATGAATTTGCTTCAAAAATGGCAAAATTAGGTCAAATTGAGGCTAAAATTAAAGAGATTGAAGGATCTAAAAATGAAAAGTATGGGCAAAATCCAGTAGAATATCTTACAAGGCTAAAAGATGAATTGACAGAGTTTGAGAATTCGACTGAACAGATGAAGCAGATTCTTGAATCCAGGAAAAAAATTGAAGAAAAGATGTCCCAAAGGCAAGTGGAGGCAGAGAGTCTGGAGGAGAAGATTACTCAAAAAGAGACAGAGTTTGCAAGTACGCAGTATTTGTTGGAATCATTTGATGATACGGCAAGAAAAGCTTTGGAACTGGAAGCAGAACAGAGAAGTTTAAGGGATTCAATAAATGAGTTAGCAGGAAGTCTTGCAGCATCAAGGGAAAAGCAGAGTAATGAGCAAGAGAAAATTGCTGAAAAAGAGAAAAAGATTTCTGAATCTAAAAAGTGGCAAGAAAAGTTCAAAAAAGTTTCCGAAGTCAAAGAATGGTTAGAAGAGTTTTTCATTCCAACCATATCTCAAATTGAAAAGCAGGTTTTACTATCCATATTACAGAATTTCAACGAGACATACACAAGATGGTATTCCATACTAGTTGAGGACCCCACCAAAGAGTCAAAGATTGATGAGAACTTTACTCCGATTGTCAACCAGGACGGATATGATCAAGATATCTCATTTCTGTCTGGTGGGGAAAAAACAAGTGTTGCGTTGGCATACAGATTGACACTAAATTCGTTGATGAGGAAAGAGACCGAATCAATGAAGTCCAATTTGTTAATTTTAGATGAGCCGACTGATGGATTTTCTAAAAATCAACTAGCAAAGATACGTGAGTTGCTTGATGAATTAAAGTCAGAGCAGATAATTTTGGTTTCACATGAAAAAGAATTGGAAACTTATGTTGATAATATTTTTCAAATCTCAAAGGAAAACGGAATTTCCAAGATTTCACAAGCTTGAATCAGGAAATGGGAAATTCTTGGACAAGGTCTCAGAATTTACAAAATTGCCCCAAATTTTGTTCAAAATAGGGTCATTTTAGGCACAAAAATTTGCATTTTACATACATATGCGTTGCTAGTGGAAACATAAAATTTTGAGTTCGGATCAACAGAGAAAATTTCTCAGATTATTTTCAAAATTCACAGAATATGGTATTTCTGTTCATCAACAAATTTCTTTTAAATTAAAAATAATAATTAATGGCATGGCAAAAAAATAACAAAACATGTTTTGTATGTAATTATTCAACTAAACAAACAGATCCTTGGTGCGTTAACTCCGGAACAGATTACAAAGTTTGTTTTACAATAATTTCCTATAAAATTAAATTTGATTTATGAGGTGACAGAAAATGAAACTCTTCCTATCTCTTTGTTCTTTATGATAGTTACAATGGTATATTCACCTTCAAGCCATTTTTCATTTAAAGATACAGGTAATCTATAGAATCCCTTTTCATTGGTACTGGTTGTTAATTGAGTTTCATTTCCATCAGGTTTAACGATAATTAATTTTACTCGTTTGCTTTTGTTGTCTTCAGTCACATGTCCAAGTATTTCAAACCATAAATTACGATTCTCTTTTGTAACTTGATCATTGTTTTGGACCAATAATGAACCAGAATTTGTTACAGAGTAAATTGAAAGTGGAGATTCATCTTTTGAAGTATAACTCATATTTTCAGGAATACGTGGATCCATGACGATTACTTTTCCACGAGCCCATGGATGTATGTCACAAAAGTAATTGTATTCACCTTCTGCATTAAATCGATGTTGTACAGATTTTCCAGGTAACACATTGTAACTAAATCGATTGTTTGGCTCCCCACTTCCCCCAATGACACTATGAACTGCATCATCATAGTTTGTCCACGTAACAATTCCTGTTTCCAAAATCATTGCAATATAAGGTCTAAAACATTGAAAGTTGATTTTACATACAGGTGATGAAGAGTCGTGTGAGATAATTACATCTGCTGTTAGATTTACATCTCCAGATGAATTAGAATCCCGAACTTTCCGCACGTCCAGGATTTCATACACCTGTGTTCTAACAGGCACTCTTTCTTGGTCCCATACCTCCAAGATCAAATCAGATAGTGGAACAATTGCATCAAAAACTAGGTCAAAGCTAACCCAAAGATACCCATTATCATTGCTCCAAGAGGATTTTACATCAGTTAGTATGTCGTTTTTGTTTATGACATCGACAGATTTTCCTTTCTCTAAGGAAACCTCAAACAAAGGTGGGATTCTGTGTTGAGGCTCACCAGTCAAAACAGTATAAATTCCAACATGTTCTATTCTTTCACTCTCATAATCATCATGTATCAAAATTTGAATTTGTGTGGGAGTTTGTACTAACCCATTTGTAGTGGGAACAATTGTGTGTTCATTATCTGTAAAGAAAAAAGTTCCAGTCTTTTGATATTCAGAGTCTTCACCATATCTTATCAAGTCATTTTCATCAGTTTGTTTGTCATAGGGAAGATAAGTTGAAAATAGTGTCTCATAATTATCGCTCATTAAATTACCTGAATACTTTGTCAAGTCATCATTCTTTTCTATTTGGTATATACCAACTCCAATTACGGATGGAAGAAGATTTGTTTCATCACTTCTCGTCCTATGATAACTAAAATCTGCAAATGATATCTCTACAGTTTCTTTTGCATCTTGTAAAGATGAGCAATCAAGATCACACCAGGCATTAAAGTAGAGATACAAATTTTCATAATCAGTAATTTGTGAGACATTTTCATGTGATAATACGTGTAAATCTTCAGTAAAAGTTGTGGGTAGATCAGTGTAGGTCCATTCTTCAATAATTCTTTCTCCTTGTTTTACTGCGATTGTGAGATATGGAGAGTTTGTTCCAATATCACTTTGCTTGTATACAATTCGTAAAATATGATTATATGGTTGGTGTGCATCCAATCCTGGAGATAGTTTGAATTCAACTACATCTTTTGCCTGTTTTCCAAGAGGTCTTGATTTTATGTAAGTTGAATCATCTCGAATATCTTCACTAATTTCTCCAACAGAACCACTTTGCCAAGGACTAACTCCTTCAGAGATTGGTTTTAGAAGCATTTCTCCTCCAGGACCTCCTGCAGCATATGCTAAGGGAATTGCAATTAATGCTAACAAAATTATAAAATAATTTGATTTCAACTGCTCATAATTGAGATTAATATTATTTAATTAATAATTATCATTGACTTGTTAAATTTGTGAAAAATTAGTAATATGAAAAATCTATTGTACTTTGATGATTCCAGTCATCCATGGATGAACCATACAAAAGTAGTCATAAGTACCTGCATCTTCAAATGTAAATTCAAACGTTGCACCGGACATGAATAGTCCTGAATCAAATACTCCAGTAGTACCTGCACTAATACTTCCGCTTGTTACAGTATGAGCTGCAGTATCATCATTACTCCAGGTAACAGTTGTACCTGTTGCCACTATTGCCTCATAAGGCAAATAACATTCGTTTGTCTCCTCACATCCTGGAGCGCCAGAGCCTTGTGCAGTAGAGATGGTCAATGACAATGGGAATTCAGATTCAGGTAATGATTGTGGTTCCATTGGAGCAGATTCCTGTGGGGTTTCTTCAACTATTACTGGTTCTTCAACTACAACCATATCTTGGATGTCATTGACAATTACTTGTCCGGTCATCCAAGGATGAACCATACAAAAGTAGTCATAAGTACCTGCATCTTCAAATGTAAATTCAAAAGATCCACCTGCCATAAACAAACTAGAGTCAAATACACTGGTTGTGCCGTCTGTCATTGAACCGCTAGTTACTGTGTGTGCTGCAGTGTCAATGTTGTTCCACTGTACAGTGTCACCAACAAAAATTGTTATTGAATAAGGCAAATAACATTCGTTTGTCTCCTCACATCCTGGAGCGCCAGAGCCTACTGCAATATCGACTTGGTGAATTCCAGGTGCAACAGGCATTGGAGAAGTTTCAACTAGAATCTCTTCTGATTCTGCTTGCATTGTTTCTGGAGTGACTGTCATTTG
>JAJETY010000071.1 GCA_021268355.1 Candidatus Nitrosopumilus sp.
GGAGTCGAACATAGGAAGCATAGGGAGGATAATACGGTCCTGGCAGCAATACTTCATCTCCTTCTTCAACAATTGACGAAATTACCATATCTAGTCCTTCAGAGACACCATTTGTAACTAGAATTTCATCAGCAGAAATGGATAATCCTTTAGCGTTTTCTTTCTTTGCAATCTCTTCTCTTAGTTCTAAAAGACCTTCAGAGGTTGAATAATAATTTTCACCCTTGTTAACTGCATCAATCAAAGCTTGTTTTACATTATCAGGTGGTTGAAAACCAAATTGAACAGGATCGCCAATATTGAGATAATCAACTTGCATTCCTTTTTGTTGTACTTTTCTTGCTGCAAGAACAATATCTCTAATTGCATATTCTACACCTGCAACTTTTTTTGATACCTTCAAAGTATCTAGACAGATATTTAGGCCTGTTAAATTCTTACTTGTTTGGACTCGTTGCACAGCCTGGATAGTGCGGGCGGCTTCGAACCGCCAGGTCGAGGGATCGAAGCCCTCCGAGCCCTTTAGATTATCTTATTAAACAAACAATTTTTCAACAAAAATGAAGTGAAGATATCATTATTCAAGATCGGATTGGCTTTGATAATAGTTGGAATGATTTGGATTTCAGTAATATTTGTAGAAACTGAAAAAAATCAAGAACAAATTATTCTAAAACAATCTAGTTCTTTTGAAATGAAATTACAATTTACAGGTACAGATATTGGATTTTACAAAGCCTATATGCCAGAGTTTTCAGGTCAAGAGATATTCATTCAGATTTTAGATCTAAAAGAGAATGTGATTCAAGAACAAATTATTCAAACAAAAATGTCTGTAGGATATTTTGATTTTAGTGAAGATGGGATTTACACATTAAAAGTAACAAACTTGTCAAAAAGTCAAATTAATTTAGAGATGGAATTTGGAAATACAAATTCAAAAGATATGATCCCTCCAGGAACAATGATTTTTGTAGGCTCAATTGCCATGATAGTAATGTCATACTTTAAAATCAAAAATTACAAAATAGCACAGCCAGATGAGAATATTTCATAGACTGGAATGCATTGTATTGTATGTCCAAAAATTAAAAGTAGATTAAATCCTAGCCATATAGTAAAGAACAAAAATGTTACAATTGAAAAAGGTAACAATATTTTGAGTTTTGTGTGTTCCCTATTTTTTAGAATCAGTAGACCGCCTAGAGAGCCAAGAACTAGTCCTAATTCCAAAGGTTGGTGAGACCAAGATACCAGACCATCAATTCCAAATACTTCATGAGATAAAGAATCCCCAAAGCCTGAAATTATTTGAATTACAGAGCCAATCATTACTAGTTTGACACCTGTCTTTAGAGAGCCATGAATAGATTTTCTAATTATTAAAATCCCACCAAGAACTGCAGCTAATGCAGTCATTGAAACACCAGCATATACAACCATGTGAGAAGGACTCCAGAAAAATTCAGGTTCTTTTTGTAGATGAGATATTGCATCCCAAAATCCTGCTGAAACTGTAATGACAGGACCAATTACAGAAAGTACACATATGAAATTTACAAGATTATCAGATTTTACAAGAGTGGAATTTGAAATTCTTTGAATTAATCGCATTTACTCGCACTCTATTAAAGGAGTATTTGAAATGTTGTAAGAATATCAAGTGGAAAAAATTAACTTTATGACTAATTTTTAGAATTAACTATATTAGATAAAACAATCTACGAAAATCATGACTCCTGGAATTGGATTAATGAAGAGAAGATTGGAAAAAGAAAAGGATGCTATAGCTCTTGCAGTGTCAGGAATTGCCAAAAAATATGATGTAATTCCAGATACAATTGAAACTCTAGAAACAAAATATCATGATGATGCAGGAGATTGGTATGTTGCATTAGGTTGGGATGAGAAAAAGGCAATAGTTCAGATGGATTCTGTTCAAGGAACAATAACTGAGATTAAAGAAATTTAATTATCAAAGAATATTTTGAAAATATCATGAGTAATGCGATTGTTTTAGGGGGTTCAAGAGGTATAGGAAAAGCAATCTCTGAAGCACTAGAATCCTTAGAAATTGATGTTTTTGCTGCATCAAAAAATGACATTGATACTTCAAATTTAGATAGTGTGAGAGAGTTTCTCAAAAATCATAATCAAGCAGACATTTTGGTACTGAATACGGGAGGTCCAGAACCAAA
>JAJETY010000004.1 GCA_021268355.1 Candidatus Nitrosopumilus sp.
AAATTTCTACAACTGCATCAATCTCTGTCATGGAATCCAATGGCAAACTTCCAGCTCCTAAGGCAATTCTAGCATGTTTTCCTTTTTCTCCAAAGATCTCAAACATCAAATCTGATGCGGCGTTGATGACTTTTGGATGCTGTGTGAATTCTGGAACTGAATTGACAAATCCTGATAATCTGACAATTCTTGAAACTTTGTCTAAACTTCCTGTCTCTCTTTTTATTTGCGCAAGAATGTTAATGGCGCAACTTTTTGCTGATTTTTGAGCAGTATCTAGATTTTCATCTGAAACTTTACCCGTATATGCCACTTTTCCATTTTCTAAAGGAATTTGACCTGATATGAAAAGCAAATTTCCTGTTTTCACCACTGGTATGTAATTTCCAGCGGGTACAGGAGCTTCGGGCAGTTCTATTCCTAATTGTTTGAGTTTTTCTTCAGACACTGTATCTCACACCCATTTTGGTCTGATTTTAGTTTTTACTTATTTTGATATGGACTTTTTCGCCTTTGTTAGAATTATTTTGGAATACGGTTCGAGTTTTGTATCCTTGTTTTTGTAAACATCCATGTAAAATTGAAACCCACGGTAGCGAGTGACCGCTGTTTAGCTTTGACTCCACAGTTATGTTTTTTGTGTTAGCCTTGAAATTTACATGTCCAGAACATGTAATTTGTAACACTGCATCCATTATCTCAATTATGTCATCTAATGATTTTGATTTTAAAGATACTCCGTTCTTTTCTAATAATTTAAACAAGTCATATTCAGGTTTTTTTGAAAACATGGTAGAATTTAGAATGTGTGTTAGACCTGTTTCATTTACTGTCTTGATGATTTTGTAAATTTCTTGGGCTTCTGTTTTTGTCATATCTGCAAGCGGTCGTGTTTTTGTTGCATTTTTCCAAATTTGCGAAAATACTTTTTCTTGATTAATTCCTAAAATGTCCGTTGATGAAAAGATTGCTCCCTTACCATTTTCATTATTAATCAATAACAATTCTGTTTCATCAAAAACAAAACAATTTTGTGTAATGTCTGACGCTCTAATTTCTACTCCATCTGGAATTGCTCTATACGCATCAGAACAAATCTGTGTTGGTGTTAACAATAATTTTACATCTAGATTTCTACGTAATACTGAAACTAATTGCTCCTTACATTCCTCAAGTAATCCCATACCCCATTGATCAGCCATAATTTTGATCGAAGACTTACTTCCATCAATCATGGTTTGTAATTGTGATAATACATTGTTTGCACTCATGTGAAAGTATCTCTTCTCTTCTGAACCTCTGGTTTTTCTACTCTCTTCACTTGCTTTTTTAAGATTGGAAACTAGACTATTCATTGCGTTTACCTTGTTAATCTGCTCATGAATGATTTCATCAAATGCATCTTCTGGTGCAATAGCGGTGCACATTATCGGTTTACTTTTAGAAATTATCGCTAGTTTCTTTTTTTCAAGTTTTAGTAAAGTTGGGTAAATTTTGGTTCTTGGGATTTCTGAATAATATGCTAATTCTCCCGCAGATATTGTACCTTTAGCAATTAAAGCCACATATGCCTGTGCTTCATATTTGCTCAACCCAAACTCTTCTAGGCTTACAGTTAATGCCTGCTCATTGACCATGAATCTAATTGATTTGTTATTAGGTAAAATTGAGAGCTAAATTCCTTTACACAAATACTCAAAAAAAATCAAAATTGTATCTCCAGATTGGTGTAACTGTGGTTACTAAATTAATTGTGACATCGTCCTCAAATACAAAATTCAGTCAGAATCACTCATGTCAGTTAAATATCTGGATATTGATAACGAAAAAATCTCTCACTCTGTTACATTGACTCCGCGATTAGAATACTCTGCTTCCTTACTAGATGAAATTGTGGAGATTATTTCTCAAAAAAGAAATGATCTAAAACTGTCTAATCATGATTTGATTTCTGATTTTGATGAAACGGATAAAACCCATATGAGAGCCATAGAATTAGAGCGAACTATTGCATTCTCTCTTGAAATTTTGACTCTAACAAAAAAGAGAACCAAAAGTATTACAAACATTCACTCTATACCTCAAATTTTACCTTCATCAATCCCATTGATTAGAACAATTAGTGCTCAACTCTATGACATTGTTCCTAATTGTAGTCAAAAACTATCTGAATTATCGGTTCATTTGGGTAGCATAGTACTTGATTCAGCAGCACTTACTCACGCTAGTTTTGATTTTAGTCAATCAAATACTGAATCTTCCACTCTTCTAGATGAAGTAAAATTGATGGTGGACTCTAAAATAAGTAAGCAGTATCCTAATCTTGATTTTTTTAAATTATGTACTACTTGAATATGTTAAACTCTAAACGAGATTTTTCAAAAGATCTAGATAGAATAAAGTCAATATCTTCAAAAATTGATAAAAAAATTTGTGAAGTAAAGTATTCAGATGATAAAAATATTGAAAAATTAACTCTGGAAGAATTGCAAGATTTGGACAAAATAGTAGGTATTGCTGATTTTATGCTTGTCAAGTACGCAGATAAAAAAGAAATGCGTTCAATTCTCAAGTATTTTGTTAGTGTTCTTTCAGATGCCGCAAACTCAATCGAGAATTTAGATGATGAAATTTCTGAATTAATTATATCTGCTGAAGATTCCATTAGTAAAGTAAAAGGAATTCATGTAGATATTACAGAAAAGTCTAACTTTGAGAAGAAATATCATGATGGTCCTGACTATGATGAGCACGAAACAAGTGCAATTAATTTAACCAAATTTGCTACAGAGATTAACACTGTAGGATACCAACAAAATTCTCAAGGTAATACTGCGTAGGTAAATTGAAATGAGTATGGCCCCCCAAGAATTAGAAAACACTGCAAGCAGATATGCATCTGAGGCAATCAAATTTGATTCTCAAGGAGCACGTGGTCAAGCAATTACATATTATCAACAGGCAATTGACACTCTCGTTAAATTATTGCAACTATATCCTAACAGCAAACTTAACCCTATCTACAAAGACAGGTGCAACTCTTATCATAATAGAATTAATGCATTACAACAATCACATGGTGTTGAACCTGCAGTTGATCCTAAAGCTTCTGAAGAAGAACAAAAGAAATCTGTTCAGAGACAAGAGGCCGAAAACGATTTTGAAGATCTCGTGATGAAAGAAAAACCTGATGTGACTTGGGATCAGGTTATTGGCTTAGATGATGCAAAAAGTGCATTACGTGAATCAATTGTATATCCAACTAAAAGACCTGACTTGTTTCCACTTGGCTGGCCAAAAGGCATGCTTCTCTATGGCCCACCTGGAACTGGTAAAACAATGCTGGCTGCAGCCACAGCAAATGAAATGGATGGTTACTTCATTAACGTGGATGCATCATCTATGATGAGTAAATGGCTAGGAGAGGCTGAGAAAAATGTTTCAAAATTATTTACCATGGCAAGACATTATGCTGAAAAAGAAGGTAAACCCGTTATCTTGTTTGTAGATGAAGTTGATTCCCTTTTAGGTTCTAGAAATAGTGAAGTTGGTGGAGAAGTTAGAACAAAGAATCAATTCCTTACTGAAATGGATGGTGTAAACGGTAAAGGGAAAGATTTGATGTTATATGTTATTGGTGCTACAAACAAACCTTGGAGTCTTGATTGGCCTTTCCTTAGAAGATTCCAGAAGAGAATCTATGTCTCTTTACCTACTCAAGAAGCTAGAGAAAATCTCTTTGAACAATACACTGCAAAATTAAACAAAGATTATCGTGTAAATCCAATTGAACTAGCAAAATTATTTGATGGATACAGCGCAAGTGACATCAAAGATGTGTGCCAAGCTGCACAAATCAAAACAGTTCATGAAATTTTTAATTCACCTGATTATCATGAACCAATAGAGGGCGAAGAACCAGTTCAACCTAGAGAACTAACAACTGCTGATTTCAAGGATATTATGGCAAGAAGAAAACCAAGTGTTTCAACTGAAATGATTCGTGCATATCACAAGTGGAGTGAGGAGTTTCAAGCACTATAATCAAAATTTTTGCGATCAAAATTTCTTTTCTTTAATTCACATAAAACTTAAATTCGTATTATCCCGGAATTGCTGAGGGTCACAATATCTACAAAGAAATCAATCCACGCAAACAAACATGCAAAACTGATCTTTGATGATGGAACCGTTTTTGATGGTAAAGGTTTTGGCTATTCTACGACTGTTTTTGGCGAAATTGTCTTTAACACTGGAATGGTTGGCTATACAGAAGCTCTTACTGACCCTTCATACAATGGTCAAATTCTTACATTGACATATCCTTTAGTTGGAAATTATGGTGTACCCGATCCGGAAGCAAAAGATGAAGATGGAATTTCAAAATTCTTTGAATCTGATGTAATGCAAATTCGAGGACTGGTGATTCACGAACTTTCTTTGACTGCTAGTCATTGGAATCTCAAAATGACTCTAGATGAATGGATGTATAATGAAAAAGTGCCTGGAATATCTGGAGTTGATACTAGAGCCATAACTAAGAAGCTTCGAAGCAGTGGTGTTATGATGGCCGCCCTTGTTGTATCTGATGAAGAAATTGACGTTGATAAAGTCAAAAAAGAATTGGCAGAAGCAACAAATTATGACTCAGAAAAATTCATGGACTCTGTTTCCACTAAAGAAGAAAAAGTCTACGGAAATGACTCTGAATCTGTTGTGGTAATTGATACTGGCGCAAAAAATGCTATTGTAAGAAATGTACGTGAGCTTGGATACAAAGTAATAGTTGTTCCATGGAATACTTCTTATGAGAAAATTATGGGACATAAACCAAAAGGTGTGGTATTAAGTAGTGGCCCTGGAGATCCGCAAAATTGTCCTGCAACTGTTGATACTGCTAAAAAATTAATTGAAAACAATGTTCCTACATTAGGAATTTGTTTGGGTGCTCAAATTATTGGTCTTGCTGGAAATACTGAAACTTACAAACTAAAGTATGGACATCGTGGACAAAACAAACCTTGTATCAATTTAGAAACAAATCAGGTTTATGTTACTAGCCAGAATCATGGATATGGGATAAAACCTGAATCTCTAGAAAAATCTGATTTTAAATTATGGTTTACAAATGCTGATGATAAAACAGTTGAAGGAATAAAACATAAAACAAAAAATTGTATTGCGGTACAATTTCATCCTGAAGCATCTCCAGGTCCTTTTGATTGCAAATATGTCTTTGAAGAACTAAAAAAACTAATGGAGAAATAAAAATTGCCAAAAAATGAATCATTAAAAAAAATCTTGGTACTTGGTAGTGGTGCAATCAAAATTGGTGAAGCTGGAGAATTTGATTATTCTGGAAGTCAATGTCTCAAAGCAATTCGTGAAGATGGCATCAAAAGTGTCTTAATTAATCCAAACATTGCAACAATTCAAACTGACACTAGATTTGCAGATCAAGTGTATCTGTTACCTGTTAACCCAAAGTATGTTGAATCCATTATTGAAAAAGAAAGACCTGATGGAATAATGTTGGCCTATGGTGGTCAGACTGCACTAAACTGTGGTGTCAAATTAGAAGAAGCTGGAGTTCTTCAAAAGTATGGAGTTGCTGTTCTTGGAACTCAGGTCCAAGGGATCAAAAACACTGAAGATAGACAGCTTTTCAAAGACCAAATGAATGAGGCAGGCGTTCCTGTGCTCAAAAGTAAGACTGTGACAAACTTTGATGATGCTAAGAAGGTTGCACAAGAATTAACCTATCCCGTCATAATTCGTGTTGCCTATACACTTGGTGGTCGTGGAGGGGGGATTGCACACAATGAGATTGAATTGCACGAAATAGTTGAACGTGGTCTAAAAGCAAGTCTTGTAGGTCAAGTCTTAATTGAAGAATACATCGGACACTGGAAGCAAATTGAATATGAAGTAATGCAAGACTATGACGGAAATAATGTAATTGTATGTAATATGGAAAATGTTCTTTCTATGAAAGTACATACTGGTGATAATATTGTAGTTGCACCTTCACAAACAATTGATAATCATGAATACCACATGCTTCGTTCAGCCGCATTGCGAGCAACAAAGCATGTTGGAATTGTTGGAGAATGTAATATTCAGTATGCATTAGATTCTGATTCAGACAGATATGTGGCAATAGAAATCAACCCTCGCCTTTCACGTTCCTCAGCTCTAGCCAGTAAAGCAACTGGATATCCACTAGCATACATGTCTGCAAAAATTGGATTGGGCTATAGTTTATCTGAACTAGTTAACAGAATCACAAAAAGTACAACTGCTTGCTTTGAACCGTCACTTGATTATGTTGTTTGCAAACACCCTAGGTGGGATTTTTCAAAATTTGAACTTGTAAATCGTAAACTTGGAGTAACCATGAAATCAGTTGGAGAAGTTATGGCTATTGGTAGAACTTTTGAAGAATCTTTACAAAAAGCAATTAGAATGCTTGACATTGGAAATGATGGACTTGTATTGAATCGTGTAAATGGTAAAAAATACACCGATGAAGAAATTGAATACAAACTTTCACATCATGATGATGAGATACTGTATAATGTTGCAATTGCATTAAAGATGGGAATATCTGTTAATAGAATTTACAAATTATCTGCAATTGATCCGTGGTTTATTGAAAAAATTCAAAATATTGTAAACACTGAAACTAAACTCAAAGAATCCAAATTAGATGAATCTGTAATGTGGGAAGCTAAGAAGATGGGCTTTTCAGATAAACAGATTGCAAGGGTTAAGGATAAAGACCCTGATGAGATTCGTGAAATTCGCAAAAAATTAGGTGTAATTCCTTCTGTAAAACAAATTGACACATTAGCAGCTGAATGGCCTGCCGTTACAAACTATCTATATTTGACGTATGGGGGAAATTCCAATGATATTGTTGTTCCTCCGGATGAAAAAGGAATAATCGTAATTGGTGCAGGTCCTTATAGAATTGGTAGCAGTGTGGAATTTGATTGGGGCACTGTCAACATGGTCTGGGGCCTACAAGAAAATGGCGAAAAAAATGTTTCAGTAGTTAACTGCAATCCTGAAACAGTTTCTACTGATTATGACATATGTACAAGACTCTATTTTGAAGAACTTACTCAAGAACGGATTTTAGACATTACTGAATTTGAAAATCCTAAAGGTGTGATTACATGTGTTGGAGGTCAAACTGCAAATAACTTGACTCCGGGTCTCGCACAACATGGAATAAACATTATGGGAACCAGTGCAATAGATGTTGACAGAGCGGAAGACCGATCCAAATTCAGTGCTGAATTGGATAAATTACACATTCAACAACCAAAATGGCAAGCATTTTCTAATCTTAACGAAGCAAAAAGTTTTGCACAGGAAGTTGGATTTCCTGTTATTGTTAGACCATCATATGTATTATCTGGTGCGGCAATGAAGGTTGTATGGTCTCAAGACGAATTAAAGACATATGTAAAAGAAGCAACTGATGTTTCTCCTGATCATCCTGTTGTGATATCAAAATTCATGCTAAACTCACTTGAAGTTGATGTTGATGGAATCAGTAATGGAAAAGAAGTTGTAATTGGTGCAATTGTAGAGCATATTGATTCTGCTGGTGTCCATTCTGGAGATGCTATGATGTGTATTCCGCCCTGGAGATTGAACAACAAAATAATTGAAACAATTAATGATTATACCAAAAAGATTGCGTTGACCTTTAATGTTAAGGGCCCATTCAATCTACAATTCTTAATTCATGATGATCATGTCTATGTTATCGAACTTAACATTAGGGCATCTCGCTCTATGCCTTTTGTATCAAAACTTGTTAAAACTAATCTGATATCCCTAGCATCTAAAGCAATTTTGGACAAACCTCTTCCAAAAGTGCCTGAAAATAAATGGCAAAAGATTAACAACTATGGAATCAAAGTACCTCAATTCTCATTCATGCAATTAGATGGAGCAGATATTGCTCTGGGTGTTGAGATGCAGTCCACAGGTGAGGCTGCATGCTTTGGTGACAGTTTCTATGATGCATTATCAAAAGGTCTAACTTCTGTAGGATACAATCTTCCTGACAAAGGAACAGCACTAGTGACTGTGGGAGGTTCCTCAAATAAAGAAAAACTGTTGCCAAGTATTGCAAAACTCAAACAACTTGGATTCAAAATATTGGCAACCGAGCATACCGCAGAATTCTTTGAAGAAAAAATCGGCGATGTAGAAATTGTACATAAGATTTCAGAACCTGAACGTAAACCAAACATTTCAGATTTACTTTATGAGAAAAAAATCGACTTCATAATAAACATCCCTAGTACTTTATCTTTGGAAAAATATGTTGGAATGCTTGATGATGAGTATCAAATACGTAGAAAATCACTAGAGTTAGGAATTCCAGTTCTTACAACCCTCGAATTAGCAGATTCCTTTGTCAAAACATTAGAATGGCTTCAAAATAATGAAACCACTAAGAATCCAATCGAACCATACGATATAATTGAATAATTGCTACAAAACTTGATCTATAATTGTTTCATTCCCAATAATTGTACCATCCAATGTAACAATTCTTGCCTTTGCAACTGACTTTATCCTATCGATTATTGGAGAAATTGATTTTTTGTATTTTTTTCTATGTGTGGCATAAAAATATTTGTTAAACGATGGAATTATCGTTATTTCTAATTCTCCTGATTTGTTTGGAAAAATTTTTTCTTTTTCTACTTTCATGGAAATCCAAACTCTTTGACCATTAATTATAGAATCCTCTTGAAAAAAAACTGGATGAACATGCCCCATGATAATTTTTTCTACATGTGAAAAATTCTCTGACGGCATAGTATGTCCATGTGTTAATAATACATTTTCTTCCACCATTCCAGTCGAACTAATCATTGTGATGTTTTGAGGAATTAATCTTGAGATATTTGCATCATGATTACCAGGAATCAAAATTACATCGGATTTTTCACTAATTTTTTCAAAAAATAATGGAATTTCACCCCATTCACTTTTTGAAATACTTTTTACACTTGATTTTACATCTCCTAACAGGATGACTGAGTCAGGTTTTTCTTCATTGATCATTTGAGATATTTCTTCAATTGTTTCACTGATTGTAGAATTTTTTCCAATGAAAATCTCATTTAAAGCCATACTACTTTCAAATCCTATATGAAGATCGGTTACAACGAGATATTTTTTTTCACCTTCCATAATTAGTGCTGGTTTTGTTGGTATGATTCTAGTTTGTAACATCAAAGTTATACTGCAGATATGTGATTAAATCCTTGTGAACAAGGAACATGATAGAATTGAATCTCTAGTTGCAGAAAAACGAGTAAAATTACATCTCTTTGAACCTAGCCAAAGGAAAATTTGGACTGTTGTTGGTAAGGGTGAGGAACATTGGGTTGATCCTACTGGCCTTTATTGCTCCTGTCCAGGATTTTATTTTGGTAAATTAAATGGAAAAGAAACTTGTTATCATTTAGATTCAATAAAACTTGCTCAAAATGAAAATAAATTTGAAAAAATTATTTTTTCTGATGATGAATTTTCTGATTTTCTCTCGGGATTAATTTCAGATTTGTAATAATATTTTATTCGAATGTGTTAATAAGTAGAAAATTTATTCAGAAATATGGATGAAGCACAACAAAATTCTGAAATTGAAAAAATTGCTAATCTAATGGTTCACGATGGTATTTCTCCTGATGAACAGGATTCTGAAAAATTACAGAAATACAAAAATCAAGTAAAGGAAGATTGTAATCTGGATGATGATGATGCTATGAAACTAGTTTATGAAACTCTGTTGTTTAGAAAATTAAAAAGTTCAGATTCGGGAAACCTTTTAGATAAAGGCTCTGACTTTGGTGCCGGATTTAGTTAATTCTATTCCAACGGAATAGATTCCACATCTTCTTTTGAAACACCTTTCCATAACCCAATCATTCCTTCAGGTTCCACTTCTTCAACTTTGGTGATTTGTTGAATTTTGATTTGATTTGGTGTTGGACCTGGTGGCCATAATTGAACCATGTAATCTCCTACATTGCCAACTTTTGTTGGGATTCCCATGGTGATCTTTGTTTCAGAACACCCCTTTGAAATTAAAACATCTGTTGCTTTTTGTTTGAGATCCATTTTTCCATGTAAGAATAGATAGAAATCCTTCTCTGTATCAATTTCTGACATAGAATTACTAATTTTTTTAAGTAAATCAATCTTTCTTGATCTGATTTCTCCCAAAAAGGGTTAAATTAGAATAAACAAAATTTGAATTTGTGAAAATATTCACTGTAGGGAGCAAATCATTTGTCACCAGTTTTCAATTGGCAGGTGTACCTGGTATAATTTCTGAATCTCCTCAAAAGGCTTTGGAAGATATTCGTAGACTAACTGATGATTCTGATGTGGGATTAGTCTTAGTTAGTGATGATATCACTGAATCAATCAATGATGAGCTTACTGCATTAAGAGCTGAAAAATCTACTTTGGTCTTTGCATTACCTGCAACTGGGAGTGAAAAGACTGAAGTTGACTACAGAGTCATGCTGAAGAAAATTCTTGGTGTTTGATTTTTAATCTTCTTATATTCAATTTTGGAATGAACATTAATGAAAACTGCATCTGTTAAAGAACCCTCAGTAATTTCTGTTCAAGAAACAGAAAATCCCTCCTTAAATTCAGGTGAAATTTTAGTTCAAATGCATGCATGTGGTATATGCGGCTCTGATTTGGAAAAAGTATTCGGACAATATGGTCAACCTTCAATGCGATTAGGTCACGAACCAGCTGGGGTTGTTTTGGATGTGGGCACAGATGTTACTGACTTTAAAAAAGGTGATAGGGTCTTTACACACCATCATGTTCCTTGCTATGACTGTCATTTTTGCAATCATGGAAACGAAACAATGTGTACAAAATACTATGAAACCAATTTATCCCCATGTGGTTTATCTGAACAATATGTAGTTCCAGCTTGGAACGTTTCTCATGGAGGAGTTTTAAAAATTTCTGACTCACTAAGTTTTGAAGAAGCTGCAATGATTGAACCTCTTGCATGTTGTGTACGAGCATGGACAAAATATAATTATCAGGAAAGCGACACCGCCGCAATTTTCGGAGTCGGTCCTACTGGAATGATGCATGTGATGCTCGCACAATCAAAGAAATTTTCTAAAATTTTTTGTTTTGATGTAAATGATTTTAGATTAAACTTTGCAAAAAAATTCAACATTACAGAATCTATTAACTCCACAGATGAAACTAGAAAACAAAAAATCTTGAATCATACTGAGAATAGAGGTGTAGATGTTGCCATTGTTGCAACTAGTAGCCTCAAAGCTCTTGAAGATGCAATTGATATGGTTAGAAAAGGAGGGGCAGTAATGATGTTTGGAGTTCCTTCAAAGGGCGCAATAATAGATTTGGATATGAGTAAAATCTATTCCAAAGAAATTACTTTAGTAACTAGCTATGCTGCATCAGATAGTGACACCAAAGAGGCATTGAAACTTATTGAATCTTCGCAAATTAATGTCAAACAATTAATCACGCATACTTATACAATTGATGAAACTCAAAAGGCATTTGATCATGCTCGTACTGGGGATAATGCAATGAAAATAATAATCACAAAATAAGAAAGGCTTAAGAAAGGCATTTCAAAATCGTGGAATATGGATTGGGGATTAAAAAACCGATTATCTGGAATAATTAAGCCACACAATAATCGTGCACTTATGTTGGCAGTTGATCATGGTTATTTCCTTGGCCCTACTGAAAAATTAGAAAATCCAAAAAAGGTAATTGCCCCTTTGTTGAAATATTGTGATTCTTTGATGCTAACTAGAGGTGTTCAAAGAACCTCTGTACCTGCAGAGACAGACACCCCAATGGTGCTTCGTGTATCTGGAGGTTCCAGTATTATCGGCGAAGATTTGTCTCAAGAAGATATTACTGTCTCAATTCAAGATGCGATTAGACTCAATGCTAGCGCTCTAGCAATGTCCATTTTTGTAGGTTCAAAATATGAATATCAGACTGTTGTGAATTTGGGAAAATTAGTTAATGAAGCAGAACAATACGGTATACCTGTATTAGCTGTGACTGCAGTTGGAAAAGAATTAGGTAAAGATGCAAGATATCTTTCATTGGCATGTAGAGTAGCAGCTGAACAAGGCGCACATATTGTAAAAACATACTATTGTGATAATTTTGAAAAAGTTGTACAATCATGCCCTGTACCGATTATTGTTGCAGGTGGTAAAAAAATCCCAGAACGTGACGCATTACAACTAACATACAATGCAGTCAAAGCTGGAGCTGTGGGTGTAGATATGGGAAGAAACATCTGGCAATCTCAACACCCGGTAGCAATGATTAGAGCTACTAGAGCAATCATTCATCAAAACGCAAATGTTGATCAAGCCTTCAAATTATACAAAGCACTCGCAAATGAAGAATCCAATAAAAAACAAAAATCAAAAGGTAACAAACCTAATCAAAATAAATCAAAAGGTAACAAACCTAATCAAAATAAATCAAAAGGTAACAAACCTAATCAAAATAAATCAAAAGGTAACAAACCTAATCAAAATAAATCAGACAAACCACAAAATAATCAACAACAAAAGAACTGATTCATACATTAATCTTTGATAGATGAATATGTGCAATTTTCCATGTTGGTTGTTTAACTAAAACAAAACTTGCTCTTCCTTGAATCACCATATGTTCTCCAGTGTATGCTTTTGTATCGACTAACATTCCTTTTTGGTTCAATTCCATCGCAACGACTGCCGAATCTCCAAATATGCTAATTTTTAGATTCTTAATTTCATAACTGTAATCTGATATACTTACAAACTTTAGTTCCTCTAATTCAATTGTAGTTTGATAATCTTTGAGATCGTATGGTGGTAAGTCGCTGAAACTTGAGAATTTTGGGTCATTAAGATGAATCTCTCTTAGAACTGATGTGTCTTTAGTTATACCTGCCTCAAATAATGTTTCAATTACCTTAATGATCTCTTCGTTATCAGACAAAACCGTGTTTTCAAATATGGAAATAATCAGTTTAAGTCTTCTGAAAAATAAGATAAAATCTAGATTTTAGATAATCTTTATTAATTATAGATTGATGACTTGTTTGATTTCAATGAGCAGAAGATTATGTATCACCTTTGGCAAAGATTTGTTACTGGTACTGACACTCTAAAATGTGCTCAAAATTTTAACACATTAAAATTATGGAGAAAAATTTGATGAGTAATATGGAAAAAATGATTGGCGCAAAGGCTTTGATGACTGCAATGGAAAAAGAAGGTGTCAAAGAAGTATTTGGTTTACCTGGAGGGGCGAATCTCCCTATGTATGATGAATTTGCCAGATGTAATATTCGACATATTTTGGCAAGACATGAACAATCTGCAGCCCATATGGCTGATGGTTTTGGAAGAGTTAGTAGAAAACCTGGTGTGTGTTTTGCCACTTCTGGACCCGGCGCCACTAACATTCTAACCGGAATTGCAACTGCTCAGGCTGATTCTGCACCAATGGTAGCTGTAACTGGACAAGTTCCAGTTGCAATGATTGGAAAAGATGCATTTCAAGAAAGTGATATTATTGGAATGGCAAACCCTGTTGTAAAATATGCGTTTCAACCCAGAACTCCTGGTGAAATCCCTGAAGTTGTAAAGAAAGGCTTTTTCATTGCAGAAACTGGAAGACCTGGACCTGTTTTAATTGACATTCCAAAAGACGTGCAACAAAATGAATCTGAAATGGTTTTTCCTGACGAATTTAAAATTAAAGGTTATCATCCATGGGCTGATCCTGATATTGTTGCAGTGGAAAAAGCAATTGACATGTTACTCCATTCTCAAAAACCTGTAATTTTAGCTGGAGGGGGAACTATTATCTCATCAGCTTTTGCTGAGTTACAATCTATCGCAGAAGCATTAATGCTTCCAGTAGTTACAACCTTCAAAGGAAAAGGAGCATTTCCAGAAAATCATCCTTTATCATTAGGTCCTATTGGAATGCATGGACATGCAGAAGCAAACAAAATCATGTCTGAGGCAGATTGTGTTTTGGCAATAGGAACTAGATTCTCTGATAGATCTGTCGGAACTTTTGAAGAATTTGAAAGAAATCTTAAGATTATTCATATGGATGTTGATCCTGCTGAGATTGGTAAAAACCAAACCGCACAACTTGCAGTTGTTGGTGATGTTCAAATGAATCTCAGAATAATGGTGAAATTACTTCTCCAAAAAGCAATTAAAAAAAGTGAGGAAACTCCTTGGATAAAACATGTAAAAGAAACTAGGGCCTATTGGCGTGAAAATTTGAAACTTCATCCTGGTGAAATGGGTGCAGCTAAAATCTTACGTAAACTTAGAGAACTCTTACCAAAAGAATCAATCATTACAACAGAAGTTGGACAACATCAAATGTGGGCATCATTGTTTTATGATGTAATTCAACCTGGAACTTTCTTTAGCTCTACTGGACTTGGTACAATGGGTTGGGGATTTCCTGCAGCTATAGGTGCTAAAGTTGCAAAACCAGATGTTCCTGTTGTCGATATCGCCGGTGATGGAAGCTTCGCAATGACTGAAAACTCTCTTGCAACTGCAGTTTTGGAAGATATACCCGTAATTGTATTTGTATTAAACAACTTTACATTAGGAATGGTTGCTCAATGGCAAAGAACATTCTATGATAGAAGAATGATTGGTGTAGATCAAGGACATTGTCCAGATTATGTTAAATTAGCACAATCTTATGGGGCTCAAGGAATCCGTGCACAATCAATGGATGAACTTGATAAAGCAATACGGGATGCACTAAGCAGTGATGTTGCTACAGTAATTGATATCCCAATTGATCCTGAAGAGGATGTATTGCCATTTGTTGCTCCTGGAACTTCACTTAAGGATATGATCTTACCATCTTAGTGATTAATCATGTGGGCAATTCTTTCTATCTTAGTTGAAAATAAACCGGGTATTTTGTTCAAAGTAACTCACCTATTTCGTGCTAGAGATTTTAACATCGATAGCATTTCAGTAGGGGTCACTGACAATCCTGAATATTCTAAAATGACTATTACCACCTTTGGTGATGAAAAACAGATAGATCAGATAGTAAAGCAACTTGATAAAATGATAGATACTGTTAAAGTAGAACGTCTAGATGAGCATAAAACAGTCTATCGAGAACTTAGTATTTTTAAGATTAAACTAAGTAATGCTAATGATAGTATGGAGATAAACAAATTGGCGAATGCATATGGTGGCAAAGTACATGATGTCAAAAAGGACTCAATTATGGTAGAACTAACTGCAACTCCTGATCAAATTAAGGCATTTGAAGAATTGGCAAAACCATTTGGAATTATTGATGTAGCAAGAACTGGTGTTGCTGCCTTGCAGAGGAGTGGTGCTGATTGAAAGTCAGAATATTTGATACCACCTTAAGAGATGGAGAACAAACAATAGGCGTATCTTTATCACCTCAACAAAAATTAGACATTGCAAAAAAACTTGATGAATTGGGGGTGGATGCAATAGAAGCTGGTTTCCCAGTAATTTCTGACGGAGAACTGAAAGCAGTAAAGATGATTACTTCTGAAGGACTATCTTGTGAGATTGCAGGATTAACAAGAACAATCAAAAAAGATATTGATGCTGCAGTTGATGCGGGATTAAACTACATTCACACATTCATCGCAACATCTGATATTCACTTAGAGCATAAACTTAAGATGACCCGAGAACAAGCTCTTGAAAAAGCAATAGATGCCGTTGAATATGGAAAATCTAGAGGGCTTCAAGTAGAATTCTCAGCTGAAGATGCTTCAAGAACTGATAGAGAATTTTTGAAAAAAGTTTTTGGTGAAGTTGCTAAAGCGGGAGCAGATAGAGTAAATATTCCTGACACTGTTGGTTACTCTACTCCAGAATACATGGCACAAATCACAAAAGATACGATAGAAGCTACAAAACTTCCAGTTAGTGTTCATTGTCATAATGATTTTGGATTAGCAGTAGCAAACTCTTTGGCAGGAATTCATGCAGGAGCTGCATGTGCTCATGTTACGATTAATGGAATTGGTGAAAGAGCAGGAAACGCATCTCTGGAGGAACTTTCGATGGCACTCAAATGTTTACCATATGAACAAAATTATGAAACCAACATAAAATCTGAGTTAATCTATGAAACATCTAGATACATTTCAAAGACTGTGGGAATAATTGTTCAACCAAACAAGGCTATAGTTGGTGCCAATGCATTTGGACATGAATCTGGTATTCACACTCATGGTGTGTTAAATAACCCCCTTACCTATGAACCAATTAGCCCTGAACTTGTTGGAAGAAAAAGATGGCTTCAGGTTGGAAAACATGCCGGTGTTCATGGAATGAATGCAATGTTGGCTGAATACGGCGTTAAACCAAATGACGAGCAATCAAAGCAAATCTTGGACAAAGTCAAAGTAATTGGTGATCAAGGAAAACAACTCACTGATGTGGAATTGTTATCTATTGCTAGTGAAGTAATGGGTGATAAGGATTTAAAAAAAATAGTTCAATTAACTGGATTTTCTGTCTCAACTGGAATTGGAACTATGCCATATGCTTTTGTAAAATTAAATATTGATGGTGAGGATCATGTTGGAACTGATTATGGAGTTGGTCCAGTTGATGCTGCCCTCAACGCAATTCAAAAAGTTACTGGAAAACTTTCTGAAATTAGAATAAAAGATTATGGACTGGCATCTATTTCTGGTGGTTCTGGTGCATTATGTGAAGTGACAGTAAAAGTTGAGGATGCTTTAGGAAATAAGGTCTCTGCAAAATCTGTTGGTGAAGACATTGTAACAACTTCAGTTAAAGCAGTAATTGATGCTATTAACAGAATTATGCTTAAAAAATTACTTCAGGAAAAACAGATAAGTTAATCTCAAAACCCGTGAAATGTGATTCTATGTATAAAATATCATTAATAACCGGTGATGGAATTGGGCCTGAGTTATCAGAATCTGCTATTTCTGTACTTAATACAATTAATGACAAACTAGATTTGAAATTTGATATTACAAAATTATCTGCTGGTGATAAAGCACTAAGCGAAACTGGAAAGGCATTACCGGATGACACGATTAACGCAATAAAGCAATCAGATGCCTGCATGAAGGCACCTGTTGGAGAGAGTGCTGCAGATGTAATTGTAGTTTTAAGGCGAATGCTTGATCTTTATGCCAATATTCGACCTGCAAAATCATACCCTCACATGCCTGCACTGAGAGATGATATTGATATGGTAATCGTTAGAGAAAACACTGAGGATCTTTACACTGGAAAAGAATTCAGTTTGGGTGATTCAGCAGTAGCCTTGAGAATAATCTCTGAAAGTGCATCAAAAAGAATTGCGAAATATGCATTTGAAACTGCCAAACAGAGAAATTCAAAGAAAAAGGTTACCTGTGTTCATAAATCGAATGTAATGAGAGTTACTGATGGCTTATTTGCAAAAGCATGTACTGAAATATCAAAGGATTATCCGGAAATTTCATTTGATCAGATGTATGTTGATGCATGTGCGATGAACTTGATTCGCCAACCTCAGGAATTTGATGTAGTAGTAACTACAAATCTGTTTGGAGATATTTTGTCTGATGAATCGTCTCAAGTTGTAGGTGGATTAGGAATGGCACCAGCTGCAAATATTGGAGATACCTTTGCACTGTTTGAACCAGTCCACGGAGCTGCATTTGATATTGCTGGACAAAACATTGCTAACCCCTCATCATTCTTACTTTCAATCAAAATGATGCTTGATTGGTTAGGGACAAAACATAAAGACTCTAAATGCCTTGAAGTTGGCCAAAAATTAGAATCCACTATATTTAATTTAGTGAAAACTGGAATCAAAACTAAAGATATTGGTGGTGAATACACTACCACTGATTTTACAAAACAAATCACTGATAATCTCTAGTCTTTTCTTTTCTTAATATCTGATTTTGGTGGGTTTAATGACCAAAAAAACATGGCCAAACATACTGGAATCAAAATTAGAACTGCTGCTGCCACTGAAATTACATAAAATCCTCCCTCTAATCCTGGCATAAACGGTCCTGGAAAAACTGCGTAAAACCACAAAATCCCAATAAATACCAAAACAAGTTTATTTTTTTTAATAATCTGTTTCGGCGTTAATTTTTTTTTGTGAATGTAACATTCCTTACAACGTGTTCTATCATCTACCATACATGTTGTACAACAATTTTTCTCACAAAAATAACAAATTCTGTCTCCGAAATTTGAACCACAGAAATCACATTTGTACACTAGTGTAGAACCATTTCTTTAGATTTATCTCTTTTTCAATTACCAATTTTTATTAGTTAGATTTTTGAGGTATCTTTAATGGTTAAATGCTGTATATGTAAACTCGTTGAAGGCACTCTTAAAATTAAAGAAGGTAATCCGAAATACAAAGGAAAACCCATCTGTAAGGAATGTCAAGGTTATCGAAAACTCTTGTTAGATACAAAATAATCTATTCTGTTTTTGGTTTATTCTTTTGAGCCCATTCTTCATACATTTTGATTAATTCATCAACGTCTTTCCCATTTTCGGAATATGTGACAATCACTCCAAAATTACCTTTCTTGTCGTGACCTCTTGCAAAATACCCCCAAAACGAATCTGGCAATTTTTGAAAACTACTGGAATCATGTGAAACTCCAATCAAATTATTGCCAATGACTTCAACTACTTTTTTTGCATCTTCTTGTTCTATCATATGCTTGATTAAATGTATTCTAATAAAAATCTGAATTTAAAATTAGAATTTTCTGGATTATGGGACTATAACCCTTCTGAAGATTTTAAATTAAAAAAATCAATGTCTGTCATCATTGTTGAATTGATTTTCTTAATCACATCTTGAATAATGTCTGGTTTGGTAGTGAAAAATCCTCTAAACCAATCACCCTTCTCAACTCCTCCTAGGTCTTCAGCAACTAAACCAAATGGACCATCTGGACCTTTAGAAAGAACTATCCATGTGTCTTGTAAGTTTGTACCTGCACAAGTCAAAATTTCAGCTTTAGTTGGTGGTGTCTCTGGGGCAAAAAATGGATTGTCAAATCCACCAATAATCCAAGCTTTTGGAATGTGTTCTAATAGTTTGATGTATCTTTTTTCTACATATTTGTAAAGATGCTCTGTTTCAAAAATGGCAACTAATGGCTCACTTGCTCTACCTGCGTATTTTTCAATAAGCATACTCAGTCTATACAAGTCAACTCTCTTTACTTTGTCATAGTTGATGAGTTCGAGTTTCATATAGTCTTCTAGTTCAGGAAAAGCACTATGATCCGTAATGTCTGTAAGTTCTTTTTCTCTTAACTCTGGATACTTGTCTAATATTGAGTCGATGAATTTTTCCATTTTAATCCCTCACTAGTTATGTCTAGGCGATGCTTTACCTGTAATTCTTACAATGTCTGGATCTGATGCAATTTTTTCAATATGTCTTACACCCATTAATCCTGAGAATATGACTCCGTCACCCCATCTACTAGCGACAATCTCAATTGGATATTTGTCACGACCCTCCTCTTGCTTTTTCTTTAGATCTGTACCTTCTTTGTATTGAACAGTTAAGTTGACATGTGGGATGTCTGGACCCATGTATCTTCTTAAATTCAATTCAAACAACATAACTCTAATAATTAATTCAGGATCAATTTTGGGATGACTGTTCATAACGTTGTTTAAGAATACTCTAAAATGACTCTCAATTGAAACTGGATTGCTCATGATAGGTATGTGTTGAAGATGAATTTAAAGTATAAGATTTCACGTTTCTAGTGCTAATTTGCTTATATATTTAGCATCATGATTTAATTTTTCAAAAATCACTGGTGCTAATTTTCTAAAAATAATGACATTCATCAAAATATGTGACTTATGGACTTAGTCTATCTGGATCTCTTGGATATAGTACCACTTCACGAACATTATCTATTCCAATCAATGTGGTCATCAACCTATCTAATCCCATTCCCCATCCTGAATGTGGAGGCATACCCCAATCAAATGCTTTTAGATGATCAGTAAATTGAGTAGGATCTAATCCTTGCTCTTTTAGTCTTGCCTTGAGCATTTCTGGATTGTGAAGTCTTGTTCCACCTGATGATAATTCCAAATATCCATACTGTAAATCAAACGAACGTGATAATTCTGGGTCTTCGTCTTTTTCTCTAATGTAAAATGGTTTGAGTTTCATTGGCCAATCAGTTAAAAAGAAAAATCCTGGGTGGTTGTTTCCAATTATTCTGAGATGAGAATCTAACAAATCGTCTCCGAATTCTACTTTTTCACCCGCACTCTTTAATTCCTCAATACATTGGTTGTATGTAATTCTCTCAAATGGTGATTTTGGTACTTCAATAGTATGACCTATAATTTCCTGCTCCTTCTTACAGTTATCAGATGTAAATTTGTAAACTTGCATTACTAATGATTCTAAAACATCCATGACATCATTGTAATCCATAAACGCAGCTTCAATATCTATACTGGTAAATTCACTTAGATGTCTTCCTGTGTGAGAATTTTCTGCTCTGTAAAAGTTTGAAATTTCAAATACTCTTTCTAATCCGATTGTCATCTGTTCTTTGTAAAGTTGTGGACTTTGTGCCAAGTATGCTTTTTTCCCAAAATATTCTAATGAAAATAGATTAGCTCCTCCTTCACTAGCACTACCAATAATTTTTGGTGTAGTTATTTCAATGAATTTTTTTTCTGCTAATGTTTTTCTGAGTGATTGTAAAACATAATGTCTTAATTTAAAAATAGAAGCTGTTTTTTGATTTCTCATATCTAGTGCACGATGGTTTAATCTAGTGTCGATATTACTTTCTACTCGGCCTATTGGATCTACTGGCAATGGATGAATTGCTTTTCCTAAAACTTCAATTTCCTCGGCTTTAATCTCAAATGCAAAATCCCTTGCTTTTGTCTCTTGAACTAATCCTTTTACACTTATTACACTTTGACGATTTATTTCACCGAGATTATCATTCAAGTCTCCTTTAACAATTACTTGAGAAATACCTGAAACATCTCTCAATGTGATAAATGACATTTTTCCTAATTTACGTAAATCCTCAATCCAACCTCCTAAAACAACTTCTTTTCCAATTAATTCTGATGTAAGTTCAGAAATATCATGAGTCTTCACAAATACCATTATTTTCTACCTTTATCCTCAAATTCTATCTCAATGTCAAGGTTTCGGGCATTTTTAACTATGTCAATCACCTGTTGTGTGTCAATTGGAAATCTGGGAGTCCATTTGCCTGAAACTACTGCTTTTGTCTTTTGAACTCCTCCTGGTACCCAAACTGAATTTATTGAAAGAATTTTGGTAGGGAAGAAAAGATCTTCGATGAATTTCTTATCCGTTTCATCAGCTTCAACAAGCCATATTTTTCCTTTGAATTGGTCTTGAAGAAGTCTATACAACGTCCTACTTTGCCTGATATTCATAATGTCATTTTTTGCTAATGATAAAACAAAATTTCCTTGAAATTCTTTACATGAATACAATGTAAAATCTTCAATTTCATTATTTGATTTTGCAATATTGGCAAGAATTATTGATGCATCAACATCAGCCTGTGTTAACTTCCCTGAGTCAACTTTACCTTCACACTGAGGACATAGAATTGCGTTTTTTGCATCAAAGCCACATATTGGTAGTTTCATCTAAATCACTCTCTTGATTCTGCTAGAGTTGTTTATATCCCTTAGTGCAAAATAAAAATCCTAGTTTGAATATTGGAAATTATGGGATTTTTAGTTGTTAATAAATTAACTTCTAGATATGATTCCTCAAAAGGACCTGTTTATGCTGTAGATGATGTGGATTTTTCATTAAATGATGGTGAATCTATAGGAATTGCAGGGGAGAGCGCATGTGGGAAGAGTACATTGGGATTATCCATAATTCGAATGCTTTCAGGTGGAAAAACTCAAGGAAATATTCTCTTTAATGATGAATCAATTTTAGATATGGATGAAACTTTATTTGATGAGAAATTTCGTTGGAAAAAAATTTCTATGATCTTTCAAGGTGCAATGAATTCACTGGATCCTGTTTTCACCATAAATCAACAATTTCAAGAAATTCTAAAACAACATAATTTTCAGGGTAACTCAAAAAAGATAATCTCCGATTCGATAAATTCAGTAAATCTTGATGATGGTGTCCTGAAAAAATATCCTCATGAACTTAGTGGAGGGATGAAACAAAGAGTTGTAATTGCTATGGCTCTACTTTTAAAACCAAAATTTGTAATTGCTGATGAACCTACTACCGCACTTGATGTATTGATTCAAGCTCAAATTATCAATCTCTTAAAATCTCTAAAAAAATCAGGCATGTCTTTTATGTTAATTACACATGATTTGGCTGTACTATCTGAGATTGCAGATAAAATAGGAATCATGTATGGGGGACAAATAATTGAATTTGGAACATCAGAAGAAATCTACAAAAACCCAAAACATCCTTACACGCAAGGACTCTTAAAATCAATTCCTACTCTAAAAGGTAACAAACCCTCATACATCAAAGGAATTCCGCCCAGCTTACTTGAACCGCCTACTCAATGTCGATTTATTGATAGATGTCCTTTGGTTGTTGAACAGTGCAAAAAACTTCCGCCCAAATTTAAAACTGAAACTGGTTATGTAAGATGTTGGTTGTATGAAAATAAATGATTAGTTTTATTTTAGATACTCTTCATCAATTTTTTTTAAATATATTTCTTGAATTTGTGTTATTTCTCTTTCAGTAGTATTTTTACAAATCATCTTGGCATATTTTATCAAATCTGGATTATTTTGAGTTTTTTCAAACTCTTCAATTTTTTTAAATGATTCTTGTTCAAACTTCATAATATTTCTTAATTCTTTACTTATTTCCTCCACTTTCATTTTTGCATAATCTTTTGAGATTGATTTTCTAAAGCTAATATCATCAATTAATTTCTGAATTTCATCTGATTCTACCATGAATTTGTATATTTGTTGTACTACAAAAAAGTTAATTTTGATTTTCTTTTTTATGCTCTAAGATATGTTTTAATCCATCACTCATACTAATTGAATCTAAATCAATATCACAGTAAGGACATTTCAATTTTTATGAATGTTTTTTGACAATGGGTAGACATGCATCAATAATTCTGAGCATTTCAGATCTGATAACTTTTTTATCAATTGAAATCCAAACTCTTTGTTTTTTAATTGCAAATGAAATTGTCTGAACTTTTTTTCTTTCTTCCCAGACGAATTCAATTTCACCTAGATTTTTATCAAAAAATCCCTCCAAATCTGTCTTGATTGCAATATGTGAAAACTGATATTGAGTATTTTTTGCGTTCAATAAAGGCACTAAATCACTCCTTCTCCTGTATGCCAATAATTCCCCACTTTCTCCAATCACACCTACAAATCTGATGTATGGACTAATGGATGAAATATCGTCACAAATTTTCTCATAGTCTTTTTTTGCCATTTATAGGAGGTGGTAAAATATGATATTTTAATGATTGTTACGTTCTTTTCTAGTTTTAATTAAATAATACGTGGAAACAGTTTGAGTATTGGATTTTGTTGATTTGTTTCCTTTCGCACCTGAAGTGGGTTATCTTAGCCTTGCATTAGTAAATTTTTTTGGTTCGTTAGTTCCCTTTGTCCCATTACCCGCATTTTTGTTGTTGGCAACAATGTCTGTTGGTGATCAATATGATCTACACATATTGGCAATTTTGTCTGCAGTAACTGCTACTGTGGCAAAGCAAATCATATTCTATGTAAGTTATGGTGGGAGAAAAATTATCAAAGAAGAAACTCGAAAAAGAATGAGACCTTTTGAAAGATTGGTAAAAAGATATGGTGCTGGTGCAGCATTCTTTGCAGCCGCTACTCCCATCCCTGATGATTTGGTCTATGTTCCATTGGGACTTGCAAAGTATAACCCAAAACGATTCTTTATTGCAACCCTCACTGGAAAATTTGTTCTTAGTTACTCAATTGTTTTTATTTCTCATTATCTTGGACTCTCATTAGTTGAACCATTTTTAGAAAATATTGATGATGCTACTCCTGTTTACATTGGAATTATTGTCTTTGGTGGAATGATGACTGCAGTTGTTGTTTTGCTTTTGAGATTAGATTGGCAAAGAATTTTGGGTAAATTTGCTCCTTGGACTCTAGATGAAAATAACAAAGATTAGATAATAATTTTGAAATTCCATAGCCTGTCAGTTGCTTCTTTTATGCCGATTCTAGGGGATGAAATAATATTATTTACCTTAATTCCTTCGGTGATGTATAATTTTGAATTTTTAGTTAAATCCAATCCGTAATGCTCTTTCGTAATTCCTAATGCTTGAGTTAGTTTTGCAGGTCCGTTGACGAGATTTTTTAATTCGTTCTTTTTTCTATTTTTTTGCATTTTCTTTATGCCCTTTTCTGGTTCAATTGCACGGATTAAGACTGCGCCTGCAGCAACTTTTGGGCTTTTAGCAACTACGTTAAAGCAGTAGTACATACCATAAGTGAAATAAACATATGCCATTCCTACATCTCCAAACATTACCTTGTTTCTTTCAGTAATTTTTCTATAAGCATGACTTGCAGGGTCATCTTTGTGGGTATATGCTTCAGTCTCGGTGATTATTCCTGAAATTTCTATTCTTCCTATTCTTCTAATGATCTTTTTTCCTAAGAGTCTTTTTGCAACACTAACGGTATCATTCTGGTAAAATTTTCTAGGAAGTGTATTCAATATCAACTGAAACAATATTGTTATTTTTTAGTTCTCTGATTAAACTAAAGAGTTTTTTGATATCATTATTCAAGGTTGAGATTAATTCTTGATTGTATATTGTTGCAGCAGGATGAATTGTTAAAAAATACAATTGATTTCCTTTTTTTACCAGTTTTCCTCGATACTTTGTAATTTCAGAACCTCCCAAAAGAGAATTAAATGCTGTATTTCCTAAAACACAAATGATTTTTGGTTTGATTATTGTAATCTCTTCTTTCAAATATTCTTTACATGTGTCTCTTTCTAATGTATTGGGAACTCTATTGTTTGGGGGTCTGCATTTTACGATATTTGTAATGTACACATCTTCTCTTCTAACATCTGCTAATTCAAGTGCTGCTGAAAGCTTTTTTCCTGCAGCTCCTACAAATGGTTCAGCATTTTTATCCTCGTTTCTTCCAGGAGCCTCTCCAATAAAAATAACCTCTGATTGGAAATTTCCTTTTCCAGGGACTGAATTTGTCCTAGTTTTACAAAGTTCACATTTTGTACATTTGATTACATTTTGTTTTATTTCCTCTAATCGATTCATCTAATTCACACTCTTTACCGTGGCAACACCTCTTATTGACGGTCCTCCATTTCCCATAATCATTGATTGCATTGGATCCCCCTTCCCACAATTAGTTATTGGTCTAACTGTAAAGTCATTACCACATGCATCAATTGATTCAAAAAACTCTGGAGCAGTTCCCATAACTATAACATCTCTTAGTAAATCTGTCACTTGCCCATTTTCTATTTTATGTGCATATTGACAAGATATGCTCCAGTTGTATCTCTTCATGTCGATTGATGGAATTTTCATATTTGAAATCAGATAACCATTTTTTACTTCTTTAATCATTTCATCAACATTCCAATTCCCATTTCCTATACAAGTACATGCCATTCTAATTAAAGGCATGAATCGAAAGTTTGTTGCTCGCATATTCCCAGTAGGTTCAACATTGAAAATTTGTCCTGTCTCTCTATTTTGCATATGATTCTTCAAAATTCCTTCTTCAACAAGAGTTGTTCTTTTTGCTTGAACTCCTTCGTCATCAAAAAAATACCATCCCAAACTTTTTTCAATAGTGGGATCGTCAAAGACATTGAGATTTTCAGAACCGATTCTTTCTCCAATCTTTCCTTTCCACCAAGCACCTCCTGCCCATGCCATCTCTTTTCCTAAAACTCTGTCTGCTTCTGATGGGTGACCTAAAATTTCATGTGTAAGTAATGATACAAAGTCCGGATTCATTACCACTGTCGCTTTTTCTTCTTTAGTGGGTTTTGCAGATAATAATTCTGATGCTTTTTCTGCAATGTCTTGAGCACTGTTTTGATATTTGTTATCTTTTGTTATTTGCTCCATGCCTCCTCTTCCCCCCTCTGTAATGTTTACTGATTGTGTTAATCCTGACTCATGGGCAGTGGCAATCATATCAATAACTACATCAGAATAATTTTGTAAAATTTCAGAACCTTCGGTATTTGTAAAATATTTTGAATTATTTGTAAACCATGGATTTGTAACTGACTTGATAATTTTTGGTGTATCTAAAATTATTTTATTAGCTTCTGTTCCAACATAAATTAATTTTTCAAGATCTGGTATTTCTAAAATTTTATAATCTATTTTTTTCTTTATACTTGAATTTGGATAAAGACAAAATTTCTCTTTTTTATTTTTTGAATAATATTGAGAATTTTTAATTAGTTTTTCAACTGCCTTTTTAATTTCTTCTTTAGATTTAGGGTTTGTAATTGAGCAAAAACTCCATGTACCATCTTTTATTAATCTTATACCAATTCCGACGTCATTAAAAGAATTAACATATTCAATTTGAGAATTTTCAATTAAAACAGATTTTCTCTCAATCTCTTCTGCTCTGACATCACAATATTGAACTTTTGAATCATTTGAAAATTTTATTGCATAATCAGCTAAATCTTGTAACTGAGTGTTCATAATCTATGAAACTATCGTGGCATTCCTAAGTCTTCTGGTCTCTAACTATTTGATATTGCAGGCATGGTAAAATAGTATTCATCTTCAAACTCAAAGTCATTCTTTCCTGCTTTACGTAGGAATTCAAAGTATTGGGAACAATTTTTGTAAAAATCTCTGTTTTTTTCACTCTCATCCATTACTGTGTATTGTCAAATACACTTTTTTTGAGGAGAGTGAGTGATTTTAGTTCTCACAGCTTGTTTTCTTTAAGCAGTTCCAATTGGGCTTCTAGATTGTTCATTTTCTGCATCTTTTGGTAATGATATTGAAAATAATGCTCCTTGATCCTGGTTGCTTACAACTGAAATTTGCCCTCCGTGATTTTCTATAATGCCTTTACAAATTGCTAATCCTAAACCACTACCTCCTGACTCCCTAGTTAAAGTTGCATCAACTTGGTAGAATTTTTTGAAAAGATCTTTTTGGTAATTAATTGGAATACCGATTCCATTATCTTTGACATTAATTTTAATTTCTTTTGGAAAATCATCTATTGAAAGTTCTATCTTCCCTGTACCTGGAGAAACAGCCGTTAAGCTATTTTTAATCAAATTTGTAATTACTTGTTTTATTCTTGCTGGATCATGGCTTATTTCTATATCTTTGATATTTGAAACTAATTGGACATTCTTACGTTCTGCCTCAGGTAAAAGTGAATTAACTGAACTAGCAATTGTTTCGTTAATATTTTTAATTTCTTTTTTCATTCTTAATTGACCTAATTCTAACTTCTGGGCATCAAGTAAATCTGAAATCATTCCTAAAAGTGTCTCTGAACTATTTTTAATGATTGAAATTCTTTCTTTTTGTTTTACTGTTAATTTTCCTAAGTGTTCACTGAGCAAAATATCTGCATATCCTTGAATCGGAACAAGAGGTGTCTTTAATTCATGTGTAATCATTGCTAAAAATTCATCTTTTGCAATGTCTGTTTTTCTAGCTTCTTGCTCTTTTTCTTTAATTGTATTTGACATAATGTTAAAGTTTGAAACTAATTCGCCAACTTCATCTGACCCTGAATATTCTATTTTTTCCCCGTAAATTCCTTCTTTGACTTTGGAAATTGCTCCTGTGATTGATTCAAGTGGTGACATTGATTGCTTAACAACAAACAGCACAATAACAAAAATTATCACGTTTATTACTAAAAGTAACTGAACTATTCCTTCCTCTGAATTATTTTCCGAAACTAACCTTTCACTCCATATTTCAACTACATGATCCACATGTTCAAACAAAACTATTTTTTGCTCAATCATCTCATTTTTTGTTGTGTTGAATTCAGGTGACAATAATGCTCTTTCTTCTAAAATCTGGATTCTGATCTGGATTGACTCCCATAATGGCTCCAATTTCCGTAGTGAACTTGAATATTCACGTGGAATTGTCTCCAAGTCTTCATGCTGTTCTCCGACACTGATGACATCTAATCCCACTGTTGGAATTCCTAATAATTTTCTGAGTCCTATCTCAAACTGTAATTTTTTCTCTTTGAGAATGTCTTGTGAGTTTCCATCTTCTCCAATTGATATTAACAAAGTCTGTTGACCAATTATTCTGGCGTTTTCTGCTAATGTTTCTGAAATTTTCTTATGTTTATTGAAATTTCTGTCTAATGGATCTAATTCATTAACTAATCTATCTGTAAGTAAAACCAAATCCTGATTTTTTTGTAACACATAGTTTACCGCATTTGTTGCATCTTTATCAAACACTGATGTTTCTTTGACATCAAGTGCTTTTGACTTGTAAATATCCCACTCTGTTAAAATGTGACTAAAGTGACTTGCAACTTCGATTGCAGGCATAGAAACTGGATGTCCATGAATGTCTTTTCCATTTTGAATTTGCTGTAAGAGGTAATCAACGGCATTAAACTCCTCTTCCATTTTTTCTCTATCATCTAAATTTCCATTTGCTATGGATATTGCAAATCCTGATATGGACTCAGCTTTTACTTTGATGTCTGCTATCTCAACAATTGCATGTGATTCTAAATTTTGATTCGAACCTTCTTGATATAATAACAACAAATTGATTGCAGCAACTGCTACCAACACTGATATCAAAAGATATGTTTTGGTAACTATTTTCATACCCAAAATCCTCCTACATAGAGTATAAAAGTAATGGTAAAATTTTAGCTTTTGATATTGTAATGTCTGATGAGTTTATCAAAGTGGCAACAAAAGAAATCCGTGAAGAAATTTTAGGCATAGGTGATATTCTAAAATCTTGTCACGAAGATGAAAATATCTCTAAAAATTCTGAAAATCTTCAAAAACACACTCATAAAATCAAAGGACTGGCACCAATGATGGGAAAAAGCAGTATGGGCATTTTAGCTGCAGTTCTTGATGATATTCTTAAACAAATCATGGTTGGAAAAAGACCATCTGGAATATTTGATTTGATGATGGTTTCTTATGAAAAAATGGTACAAAACATGAAGGATAATTTAGATTTAGGACCGCAAATTGAGAAAGTAAAAAATTTCTACGGTGGTATGTAATTCTAAAAATTTTTACATGTGGGAGTTTTTGATTTGATATGGCAAAAATAATGATAGCTGATGATTCTGATGCCATTCGTCTTGTTTTGAAGGATATTTTGTTAATTGGTGAACATGAGATAATTGCTGAAGCAGTAGATGGTTCTGAAGCAATTGATTTTTACAAAAAACATAATCCTGATGTTCTTTTACTCGATTTAGCAATGCCAAAAAAAGATGGATTAGTAGTAGTTAAAGAAATTATTGCGTTTGATTCTGATGCAAAAATAATCTTGATTACTGCCAGTGATGATCAAAAAATCATCAATGCTTGCTTGGATTCTGGTGCAAAATCCCACATCTCAAAACCTTTTGATTTTAACATAGTACTAAAATCAATCACTAAAATCTTAGCAAACGATAATTAGGACAATTTTGAATATAATCTGTTAGAATCTTGTCAAAAATTGTAGCTGATACTAGTGTAATTATTAATGGTCAACTAATTTCTCAAATCGAAAATGGAACCGTTAGAAACTCTCAAATCATTATTCCTCAAGCAGTTTTAGACGAACTGCAATCACAAGCCTCCAACAAAAAGGAACAAGGGTTTGTTGGATTGGAAAAAATCCGTAAACTAAAAGATCTATCTGGAAGTTTTGGGTTAGAAGTAATCATCAATGGCTCTCATCTTTCTACAGATGAGATAAAACTAGCTGGCAGCGGAAGAATTGACGCAATAATATCTGATATGGCTAAAGAACATGATGCCATTCTTTACACTTCTGATCACGTTCAAGATTTAGTTGCAAAAGCAGAAGGAATTCAAACTGTTTTTCTGAAAACCGAGGTTAAAAAGGAATCTTTGGAATTTCTAAAATTTTTTGATAGCGAAACAATGAGTGTACATTTAAAAGAAAATCAACAACCATTGGCAAAAAGAGGCAAGCCTGGATTGTTTCTACTAACAAAAGTTAGTGATGAGATTCTTTCAAAAGAATACTTGAAGATGATTTCCTCCCAAATTCTAGATATCGCAAATGCTAATGATTCTAGCACTATTGAGATATCTAAAACTGGAGCTTCTGTTGTACAACATGATGATTACCGTATTGCAATCACTTATCCTCCTTTCTCAGAATCATATGAAATCACTATTGTACATCCAATTATACAAATGTCGCTTGGAGATTACAATATTTCAGAAAAACTTATGGAAAGATTTTCTGATAGAGCAGAAGGAATTGTGATTTCTGGGGCTCCTGGTTCTGGAAAAAGCACATTGGCATCAGGACTAGCAAATTTTTATCATAAAAAAGGAAAAATTGTAAAAACATTTGAGTCGCCGCGCGATTTACAAGTGGATCCTGGAATCACACAGTACAGTAAACTAGAGGGAAGTTTTGACAATACTGCTGATATTTTACTTTTAGTTAGACCTGATTACACAATATTTGATGAAGTAAGAAGACGTGAGGATTTTAGAACTTTTGCTGATTTAAGATTGACGGGAGTTGGAATGGTTGGTGTAGTTCATGCAAACTCTCCATTAGATGCAATTCAAAGATTTATTGGAAAAATTGAACTTGGAATAATACCTAATGTTTTAGATACTGTAGTGTTTGTTAGAGATGGGCAAATTCAAAAAGTATATGATTTAGAATTAAAAGTAAAAGTTCCGTCTGGAATGACAGAATCTGATCTTGCAAGACCTGTTATTGAAATAAGAAATTTTGCTGATAACACATTAGAACATGAAATATACACATTTGGAGAAGAAAATGTCATTGTTCCAGTAGGAAAAAACAGAAAAGTTGGAATTGAAAAACTTGCCGAAGATAAAATTCGGGAGACCTTTAAAAAATATGACCCTAAAGCTCAAGTTGAAATTTTATCTGATAATAGAGTTAAAGTACTTGTAGATGAACAATACATTCCTTCTATTATTGGAAGAGGAGGCTCTAACATAAATGAAATTGAAAAATTTTTACAAATACATGTTGATGTAGCTCAAAAGAACTCTAAACACTTTAACCTAGATTCCAATGATTTACCTTTCACTTTTTCAGAATCAAAAACTGGTATGATTCTTACCGTCAGTAAGGAATACACTGCAATGCATGCAGACATTTATGTAAATGATGATTACATCGCGTCCACTAGGATTGGCAAGAAGGGACAAATCAAAATACCTAAACGTTCTGATGTTGGTAGGAACCTGATGAAATTAGCTTCATCACAAAATGATATCCAATTGTTTCTCAAAGATTTTTAAAATTTTCAATAATTTTTGGATTAGCCTTCAGAAATGTAATGAACTTTCTTAACTGTTTGATTGTTTTTGGATTCAAATGATGTTCAATACCTTCTGTATCTTGGTTTGCCGTATCATATCCAATTCCTAAAATCTCAAAAAATTCTAATAATATTCCGTGCTTCTGTCTAATTCCTTCGGCAACTTGAGTTCCTTTTTCTGTTAAATTAATCCCATGGTATTTTTCATATTCTAGATATCCTCCTTCATCAAGTCGCTGTAACATTTTTGTGACGCTTGGTGCACTAACATTCATGTATCTTGAAATGTCCAAAGTTGTTGCGTACCCTTTTAGTTCAACTAATTCTGAAATTATTTCCAAATAGTCCTCCATCCTACTACTAGAACGAGTTCTTTCTGATTGATGGGCAGCTTTGATTGAATCCAATCTTTTAGAATTTTTACCTTTCATGTAATCTTTGTATCTAAATTCTTTCTAGTATAATTGAGTGTCTTTTCTATGTACTTTTGGTTACTCTTTGTTGACACGGAAGTTACTGTTGTTGATCTTTGAATCTTAACTATTTTTTCCAACATTGGTAATAGGCATGGCAGATCCTCTTAAGGAAAGACTCGAAAAATTAAGAAAAATCTCTGAATCTGCTAAAAGACGAGCAAGTTTGTATTCTGATGTTGCAAAAATAGATGATAAAAACACTGCACGTTCTTTGGGCGCACTTCAAAAAGCTCCTGCACCTGGAAAAAAACTACAAAAAATAGGATTTCTGATGCTTTGGATTCCTGAACCCACCGGAGTTACATGTGCAGTTGGTGGACCTATGATAGTTGCAGGTAGATACTTAGAAAAAAAATACAATAGTGCTACAATCCACGATATAGGTCATCATACCAAAAACACGTTTTCATCGATTAGTGATTTTAAAAAATCTGTGATTAATTCATAGGTTTAACTTTTAAATGAAAATTTCTTTCTCTGAATTAATAGAAGGTTTTTTTGGAATATCAAAAATTTCAAATGAATTCAAATATTTCAAATGTTTTGAAATTGATTTATCATCTATTGTGATTAATATTCTATCATTATGTTTAATTTCATATTCTGAAATATCTGATTGAAATTTTTCATTATTAACGTAAACTTGAACTCTCTTTTTACTATCTGCACAAAACTCATTCATGTTGTTAGAGAAATCATATTTGAGTAAAACACAATCTTGAGTTATGCTTAATCCAATTGATGTAAATAGCATCTTTAATGGAACTCCTGTTGCATGCTTGTGAATCAAGTATGGATTGTGATCCTCAAAATGAATATACTTACTTGATAATTGGAATTGAGGTAAACCGAAGTTAAGTTGCTCTCCTTCTAATACCAAAAGTATTGCAGCATGTGAATGATCACTCCCGTATTTTCCAACATTGTATTGATCTACTAAAATCTGTTCGAGACTCAGATTCAATGTATTTTGAACTATTTGGGAATCTATCTCACTCTGATTCAAAAAGTAATATGAGAAAAATCCTGCTGAGACAATTGTAAATGTAATTACTGCTATCAAGATACCTTTACTTCTTGATTTTGGAACGTCCTCTTGAGACACAATTGGCTCTGGATATCCAAAATTACTTTCTTCAAAACGACCTGGTAAACTATAATCAGAGTCTGTCTCTTTAGGAAGTGTTTTATCTTCTGACAATCAATTAAAATTCATGATGTTTGTATAAATGTCCTCGATCCAAAATGATTAACGTATTTTAAAAGGACAGGACAAATTAAGTTGTGACTACTCGAGCTCAGGCACTAATACCCATATCAATCGCTGCTGTAATAATTGGTGTTGTAGGTTTAATGTCAATTCCTAGTGAAAGTAAACTAGAATCTGTTGAATTTCCTAGAGGTACAATTAAGGTTGATGATGTCCCGCTTGAGGTTCAAATTGCAGATACTGAACCACGTAGAGTTCGCGGTTTAATGTTCCAAGATCAATTGCCATTTGATCAAGGAATGATTTTTGTCTTTAGCGAACCTGGCCTTTATTCTCTATGGATGCTTAACATGCAATTTCCACTTGATATGATCTGGTTTGATGAAAATGGAAAAGTTGTTCACATGGAACAAGATGTTCCTCCTTGTAAAGCTGCCTTGGAGATTGCTACATGTACAAGTGTGGTTCCTGAAAATAATGCCATCTATATTCTTGAAGTCACTGCTGGATTTATTGAACAAAATAATATCACAAAAGATTCTGTTCTGACAATCATTTCAATTTAGAATTGCAAAACCTTATGTTTGAATATTATGGCAGTTGTTTGTGAATAAATTAATTATAATTCCTATCGTTCTCGTAATTGCATCTGTTGTATCTTATGTCTTGATTACACCTCAAGATACTCCAGAAACTCTAACAATTCCAATTTATGATTCTGGTTTTACTTATTATGATATTGAATATATTCAAACATCTCTTAAAGAACATGACATTTTTGTATCTACTCCTACACCAATCACTGATCACACCATAACTCAATATTGCACATTCTTTGAAAATGATAAGTCTCAAAGTGTAGAATATTGTACCACAACTGTTGTTTTGGATTCAAACGGTAACACAATTGGAAACATAAACATTGGTGGAAGCACAACATCTCCAATCCTGGCAATCGCTAACCTTGAAACTGCCACACTTGAATCTGACAAAGAAACAACTTTTGAAATCTTTGAAACAGTAATTACAACACTTGTTTGTGATTGTTGGGATGAAGAATCTATCGGTTTTGAAAATATTTCTCAATGGCTTGAAGCTGTACACACATTTTACTATGATTCAGGCCAGCGTAACATTAAATCTAAAATAGATAATTTATCAGGCACTGAAATTCTCTTTGAGATTACTTCCAAGGATGATTCTGTATTGCAGACATTGATTATAACAAAACACGTCTAATTATATACAACAAAATTCTTTGATTGGCGACTACTATGATTGAACAGTTTTGGCTTATTCTTTTAGGCTTTGCAGGTGGAATTTTAGGTTCTATGATTGGATTGGGTGGCGGAATTATTGTTGTCCCTGTTTTAACATTCTTGGGGTTTTCTCCCACCGCTGCCGCCAGTAACAGTCTTTTTGCTGCTCTAAGTAATGCAACTGCATCGACTATTTCATACTCTAAACAAAAAAGAATTCACTTCTCTTTAGGATTAAAACTTGGATTACTATCAATACCTGGAACTGTATTTGGAGCAATTATTTCTAGTGATATTGCACCTGATATTTTTAAAATATTGTTCGGATTTGTATTGATAACTTCTGCTGCATACATTTTTCTTAGAAGAAATCTTGAGTCCAAAGAAAAAATCATTTCAAAACAAATGATGATCTTTGTAATTGGAGCAAGCTTTTTTGGAGGAATAATTTCATCCTTTTTTGGAATTGGTGGAGGAATAGTATTTGTTCCATTAATGGTTGCGGGCATGGGAATGGCAATGAAAAGAGCTGCCCCCACATCTCAATTGATTTTACTTTTTGCATCTTTTTCTGGTGTAATGACTCATAGTTTACTAGGTCATCCTGATTTCATTCAAGCTGGATTTTTAGCAATTGGTTCATTTTTTGGTGGATTGGTTGGAGCAAGATTATCAATTGATATTAAAGAAAGATATTTGCAGATTTTAGTTTCAATTGTAATTTTAATTGCCGCTGCAAAACTATTCTATGATTCCTTAATTGATTCTGCGATAGTGGGTTATAGCCTCAATAATCTTATTATGCTTTTATACTAATTTTGTGATATATGTTGTTCGTCAGGTCTTATGATCTGAGGGCGGGGGAGACTAGTTGGCTCTCCTGTTTTATTATTTTCTTGGAGGTTCCCTTTTAATTCTGTAGATGTTTCTTTTAGAAAGTACTATGGTCTCTCCATCATTATCTGTTGCTTCATAATCCACTATAATTTTTCCAAATTCATCATCAATCTCTTCTAGTTGTGATATTGTAAATTTTAATTTTAAAACTTGATCTGTGTACAACGGTTTGAGAAACCTCGTGTTTCTATTTTCCCAATTAGGATCCCCGTCCATTCCCAAAAATATTAGATGATTTCCATAAATTTGACTAAGTCTTGTAAACTCTCCTTCCATTCTTGATAAAATTGCACGTCCAGAAACTATTTGTTCATCATTTTGTCTCTCTTCCAAAAATGCATTTCTTACTCTTGAAAAATTTAGATATTCTTCTAGTTCTTTATCTGAAATACTACATGTGGAATGAAATGTATCACCGACTCTAAATTCTGAAAATTTTTTCATTCTTATCTTGATTCATCTACACAGAAAGTAACTTCTGATGATGAAGCTGCATTTTCTGAAACTAGGAAATTAAATGCGTCTGCAATTTTCTGGTTGTTCGATTCTACTCCTGTAACCGATCCTGGGAAAACTGTAAACATTCTGATTTTGGATTTTAAAACTTCACTAAGTTCTTGATTGACTGTAGTTGTAAATGGCCTCAATGCTCCTCTGAAAACTTCTACTTGTGCTCTTTGTGTACCTGTAACTTTTTTTCCTACAGGTAAGTCTGGTCCAATAATCATGATTGCTCCTTTAGTGTCTTTGTATAATCTTGGATCTTTTCCTCCTCCCGGAACAAATTGTTCTAAAGCTCTTTGTGCAACAGTTGCAGGAGTTGAAATGAATTTTGCGACTAACTCTTCCCATCCTGCTCTATTCAAATCAGTTAGATTTCCAACTTCTGGTAGTTTTCCAGTAATGTGAACTACAGCTAGAATTTCTCCAATGTTTGTCTTTGCAGTATTTAGCCATCTTTCTACTTCTTCAGGATTCTTTATGTCGACAACATGTGAGTGGAATTTTCCACTGATTGAATCTTGAATTTGTTGAGGTGTTGATTGTGAAATGAAACATGCAACTTTTCCACCATTTTTCTCGATATGTCCTGCCAAAAATTCTACTCTTTCTGCATCTGTTTTATCTGTGGCATCAATAGTAAAGACAACTGATTTTCCTGTAAAATCTGGTTGGTGAACGCCTGGAGTTGTAGTTCCTATATGTGGTTTGACTGGATAAAAGACTCTGTCTCCGGGAATGACTTTACCGTTGAGAATCTTTGCAATTTCATCATCACACAAGTTTAGAACTGACTCTGCTACTTGTGATTGTGACAAAAATTCCCTATTTGCAATCATATGAGATGTATTGCTCTGGACTTTTTCTGCTATGGTTTGAATTTTGCTTAATAGATTGGTAAATGTCTCTGTTAATTTAGTAACATCTTTTCCATTTGCGAATTTTTCTGCCGTCTTTACAATTCCTTCTTTATCTACTCCTTCTGCTTGTATGCACTCTAACAAATCATCTTTTGCTTGCTCTACTTCTACTGGGGTCAAATCTTCAAATCCACTAACCCTCATAAACTCTGCTGCAGCTTTTGGATAAACTGTTTTGTAAATTCTATCAGAATGTACTGGACCTGGATTTGTTGCAATTGATATGATTCCTTTATCAGTTAATTCCCATGACATACATTCTGCTAATCTATTTTTTGCACCCTGTGATGCAGTATATGGACTTCTGAATCTGTAAGGCCTTTGCTCTAAAGGTCTTTCTTCAGTAAAGAATGTTGAAATTGTAATAATTTTACCTCCTTCTTTCATCACTTTTAATGCCTGCACTGAGCCCCAGAAGGTTCCAGTCAAATGGATTCCAATCGTACTCTTGAATTCATCTAATGGTGAATTTGGAAAACATGTTACTGGACCTGAAACTCCTGCATTGTTAATAATGTAATCTATGTTTACTCCTTCATTTTTTAGTGCATCAAACATTTCATTCATTGCTGTTTCATCTGCTACGTCAACTCCCGCAAAAATTTTGACTGTTGAATTTACTCCTTGTGGGATTTTTCCTTCAAGTTCTGATGCAGCTTCCTGTAATGGTTCTTTTCTTCTACCTAAGATAATCACACTTGCGCCATTTTCTACAAATTTTGTTGCAATTGCCTTTCCAATACCTGTTCCACTTCCTGTAACTAATGCGACTTTATCTTGGAATTTTAGCATAGTTAAAAATCCCAAATCTTTTGCAATATTTAATTGGATTGATCCCTGTCATTTTTTTCTTGATATCTTTATTTGTGGGTATGATTCATGATTTTTAATGCATGACACAGAGCCAGATACATTTGTCCTTCAAACATGGCCTGAAAAATTTAGCAGTATGTTAAAAGAGATCGGAGTAGATTCTGAGTCCAAAGAAATTGGAACCGATGAAGTTGAAAAAGGTGATTATTACAGTAGATATTTTGCTCATACAGCAAGAATGATAACAAATAGAGGTTGTCTTGATGTCAAGAACTCTAACATTGACGTTATTCAAATTATTCAGAAGGGGTAAAAATGCAAGATCCTAATCCAATGCCATGGGGTGCTCTAGATAGATATCAAGCACACTTTATTGTAAGAAAAGATACTGGTGTGAATGTTGGAAACTTTGTTGCAAAAACACAATTAAAAACTAAAGGTCATTTTGCAGCAAAAACTGTTGTAAGTGTAACTTGGAATGGACCAGGTGCTCTTGCCGAAAAACTCAGAAATGATTCTGAATTAAATGAAATGATTGCAAAACAATCTGTCAAAGATGCTACCATATATGTAGAACCTACAGAGAATGCTATTCGAATTAGAAGTAAATGGGATAATCACCTTGCATTTGGAATTACAAAAGATCTTTTTGATATCTATGACCGAATAGCTGGCCACATAAAATCAATTTAGGCCTTCCACCAATCCAAAGCTAGAAAGTCAACATTATCTTTCCCTTTTGGTATTGCCAAGATGAATTGCTTTCTAACTGTTGTTGCTAATCTTCCTGCAAGTACAATCCCTGTTGATGTGATTGGCTCGCTTCTATTATACACTTGAATCAAAAATGGTGCATGATCTATTCCTGGACCTTTTTCATATACTGCAAAATCACATCCAAATTTTATTCCTGGATTAATTATGTATCCTTTATCTCTAAAGTTTTTGTAAACTAGATATTTTTTATCAAAATCATGATGTTCTTTTTTACAAATCTCTATCATTTGTTGGACTGTAATTTTTTGCTTTAATTTTGAAATTGTAATTTTCTTATTTTCTAACAAATACAAAGATTCGATTAAATCTAAAATAAGCGGCGCGTCAATTTCTTCAATTTTTGGTTTTGGAATACCTATTGGTTTTCCATAGTACCCATTACTGAAAAGTTTGCGAGAATCTTCAATGTTCCATACTATTACTCTATTCTCAATTAGCTCCCCTTTCATATTTGTTATAATCCCTAAGTGTATATGAACTCATTAGGCTTGTGCTCTTTCAATATAAAATAAAGTAAAAATTTGGTTGTGATTAGGTTATAGGCTTAATGCTAACAATATGAAAGAATCGGAAACTCTTTGACATTTATCTGCCATTTCTTCAATTCCTTCAATCACATCTTTCATTAACATCAATTCTTTGGTGTTTGTCACTTCTGTTAGAAGCTTAATCGTTGCTTGTCTGTATTTGATGTCTATTTCTCTCTCAATAGTTTGTGTTTCTTGTGCTAGTTCAATTGCACTTGCAGTGTTTGTGTTAAGACTTCTGATAATCTCATTGAGTTTGTAGACTTCATCTACAACTAATTCAATTAGTTTTGTCAAGTCTTTATCTAATTTTGCACTTTTTAGAGTAGCAGGTTTCACATTTGATAACTTGAATGAAATTCCTGTAATGTAACCTGCAATCTCATCCATTGTATATGCAGTATTTAGAAGATTTTCTCTGTTCATGATTAAACCTCCAACGTCTGCTACTTCACGTGTGATCTTTCTTCTTAGATTTTCTACTTCTTCTTCAATTGTAGAAATTTGTTCCAGTGTGTTTTTGATTCCTGTCTTGTCTTTTTTCATCATCAGTTCAGGAAGTGTCGCTAGTTCTCTTGATGCATTTAGAATTCTGTTGATTTCGTCTTGTAAAACTGCTATAGCCTTTCTTTTTGCTTGAACTTCAAGCTCTCCGCTATACATAACAAAATGTACACAATCCCTAGGTAATTTAAATCCTCTATGATTTTTGATATTTTTTATGCATATTACATGAGACTTTTGTCATGTGCAACTTTTTTCTGTCCTTTGTAAAGCGTGATAACTTCTTCGTTTGTGGAAGCATCTTCTGCCATCTTTTCAACTCTCATCTTTCCAGTAAATTTTGGGAATCTTAAAGCAAGGCCTGCACCTTTTCTAATTTTATCTCTGGCTGCTTTATGGATGGGGCTAAGTGTTATTTCTGATGCGACAACTTCAATAACTAACTCTGGTTCAAACCAAACATCGGCTTCCATCTCACTTACAATTCTTGGATTTTTTTTGATAGTGACTTTTGGATTTAGAATTTGGTATAATTGATCTAAATCCTCATCTGAGAATCCGGTTCCTACTTTACAAATACTAGTGAATGTATCTTCATCCTCCTCATATGTTGCTAACAAAAGTGTTCCATAGTTTCCTGTTCTTCTTCCTTTTCCAAAGAATCCTCCTATGACTACAAGATCTAAACTGTCTCCAAGCTCATTTTGATATTCTCTTTTTAGTTTCAGCCAATGACTTCCTCTTGCACCAGCTTGATAGGGTTTATCCAACATTTTTAACATTAATCCTTCACTGCCTGCATTGATGCTATTTTCAAAAAAGTCTTCAATATCATTTTCACTTTTGACAATAGTCATTGGAATATTTTTTACAAAATCATCTTCCTTAACGACTTTCTCCATCTTCTCTCTTCTTTCTTTGTATTCCAATTCTAAACAACTTTTTCCATTACAATACAATATGTCAAAGAGATTAACTGTTATTGGATATTGTGTCACTGCTTTCTCTATTTTGTATTTTCTTCTTCTGTGCATTAATTCTTGAAATGGTAAAAATTCTCCAGTGTTTTCATTTATGGCAACAGCCTCTGCTTCTAGTATGATGTTTTCAGCTTGAATTGTTTTTGGTATTTTTTCTATAATATCTGGATAATAACTTGAAATGTTTTCTAAACTTCTTGAAAATAAAACAACTTTGTCTCCTTCGACATGAAGTTGGACTCTTTCTCCATCTAACTTGTATTCAGCTGCAAATTCACTTCCCATCTTTTCAATTGCTTCTTGTTCGCTCTTCACTCTATCTGCAAGCATGGGTCTGATTGGATTAAACAAAATTATTTTAAATTTTTCAACTCCTTCTAATCCTTCATTAGCTAAAACCTCTGCAACTTTTCCTAAATCACTGGATACGTTGTATGCGTGCTCCAGCACTTTTCTATTTTCTTTATTGCCTGAAAATGCCACTGCCAATGCGTCCATTACTGTATTTTCTGCTATGCCTAATCTCAGAGTACCCAACAATATTTTTAGTATGAAACTTGCTTCTAATGGACTGGCATCATTAAGTAAACTGGAAATGTATTTCATTTTCATATCTTGTGATCTACTTCCTTCTAATTTTGCAATTTTGAACAAAGTCTCATAGACTCTTTCAACTGTAATGTCTTCTACAAGGAATGTCGTCTGAGTTTTTTGTTCTAGAATTATAGCTGCAGCATGCCCAAGATCACCACCTTTGACGTATTCATCTTCAATTTTTTTAATTGGGATTCCTGATGACTTTGATATTGCTCTGATTGCAAGTTTTTCTGCAACTCCTAACTCCACTCCCTCAAAATCTGGTCTGAGCTTTCCTTGTAGCAAATACACTATTTTTGAAATGACTTCTTGAGGAGTTTTTTCAAATAATTCTACCAAATATTGTGTTAATTCTAGTCTTTTTCTAGTTGACTCCATCTTGTTAAATGAATCAGCTAATACAGAAAACTCCATCTCATTCCTTCTCTAAAGTTGCATAAAAATTGAATCTAGATGTATCTGAAAATTGTTGGTTTATCTGAATTAGGAAGATCTGAAACAAGTGCAAAATTGTAAAGTGGATAATACTTTTTGTATTGTTTCATAAAACTCCATGCGACATCATGTGTCTTGAATTCTGTTCTTAACCCATCGATTTCACTCTTTTTACCATAAACATCAAAGGCTACTACTGAATACTCCTTTGGACGATTGTGAGGTTTTGCTTTAAGTAACCATGCTAGGGCAAATATGAAAACTGCTCCTAACACCACATATTCTCCAGCAACTTTGAAAAAATCTAATACGACCAAGGGTATGGTTTTTCCAAATAAGACTGCCATGAAATTTGAAAATGATATTACTGCTAATGCTGTGAAAATGTATGTTTTCCAATCAAAAATCTTTTGAAAAATCATTTTTACCTATCTAAAGATAGGTGTTTTTTGATTTAACTATTTCTTATGATTTCCAGATTTGAAGATAATTAATCTGGATCTTCGTAATTCTCTTTTCTGTCGCCAGATGAATCCGTTTCTTCCATTGGCTTCATTTTACTTTCAAGAACATCCATTCTGGCTCTGTACCCTTCTGCATATTCCAATTCTGATGGGACAAGTGTTGCTGGGTGGATAAACCCTTGACTTCTGATGGACATAGCTTTTTCTGTTGCTCTCTCTCTAATTAGATCCCAATCTGGAGTTGAAAATCCGTCAAATGGTCCTGTGAATTTTCCATTGTGCATGCTAAACACAAGTGCTTCAACTATTGGAATACAAAAGTTGATAGTTGCTGCAGAGTTTAGCTTAACTGGCATTAATGGCATGTTGTGACTTCCTCTTGTGTTTCCTGCGACAAAGTGTGGATTGTTAAACACACTCCCTACTTCTTCTGTTGCAGGGAATTTCTTTTGGGTTCTTACAACACAAATTGGATCATCTTTTCCAACATATGTTCCTGCAATGTTGTGTAATCTATCTGTGGATGCTGCAAGAATTGGTTCTCCATCTTTTGTTGTAACAGAATCTACAACATATCTTCCAGGATACATTAACGCAGCTTCAATTGTTGGCTTGTCTTGCCATAATTCTAATTCTGCAATCTGTGCTTTTTCAACATCCATGATGTTGATTTTTACTCCTTCTGCAAGATTCTTGTTAACAATTAACCCTGTATTACTTAGAGCATCTACAAACATTCTGTAAATTGGATAGTTGAATGCACCAGGCTCTGTTTTGTCTGCTGCAAATACTGTGAATGCTTCATTTGGTCTTTCTTCAAATTCCATTTCTGCAACTCCAGGACCCATCCCTTTTACATTTCCAGAAAATGAATCTTTGAGCAAGTCTTGTCCTGCTCCGTACAATCCTTCTTCTTTTGCAACTTGAGTTCCTGCCATGAATGCATCCCATGCTAATTTGTGAATCTGTTGATTGTCTACTCCATGTGTGTGAGACATTACGATATGGGTATCATCACCACAATACCCTATGTAATAATCGATCAACAAATCTGCTGAATTTTTAACGGTATTTTTAATTGCGTCTAATAATCCGTCACTAGGTTTTGTGTGTCCTCCAACACCGCCAACATCGGCTTTGATAACTGAAATAGTAATTTTCATAATTTTCATTTTTGCCCCTTTGATTTATGTGCTTTTAGCAGTACTCTGATCTGAAATTTCTTGAAAAATTTTAGATTTTTTTTCAAAAATTCATAACAGTAATAAATGCCCTCAGATACGCACTCTACATGGCAGATAAACCACACTTGAACCTGATTGTTACAGGACATATTGATAATGGAAAATCAACTACTATGGGTCATTTTTTGATGGATCTTGGTGTTGTAGACGAAAGAACAATTGCAGCACATGCATCCGAATCCGAGAAGACCGGAAAAGGTGACACTTTCAAATATGCATGGGTTATGGATAACATTAAAGACGAAAGAGAGAGAGGTATCACAATTGACCTTGCTTTCCAAAAGTTTGAGTCTCCAAAGTACTTCTTTACTTTGATTGACGCACCTGGTCACAGGGACTTCATTAAAAACATGATTACTGGCGCTTCTGAAGCAGATGCCGCCATTTTGGTACTTTCAGCAAAAGAAGGTGAAACCGATACTGCAATTGCAGCAGGTGGTCAAGCAAGAGAACATGCATTCTTGCTAAAAACACTCGGTGTAAACCAACTAATTGTTGCAATCAACAAGATGGATGATAGCAACTATTCTGAAGACGCATTCAAACTAGCCAAAGAAAAAGGTGAAAAATTAGTTAGATCTGTAGGTTACAAACTAGAAAATGTACCATTCATTCCAGTTTCTGGATGGAAAGGAGACAACTTAGTCAAAAAATCAGAAAATATGCCTTGGTATAGTGGTAAAACACTACTTCAAGCATTTGATGACTTTGTTAGTCCAGAAAAACCAATTGGAAAACCATTACGTGTTCCAATCCAAGATGTTTATACCATCACTGGTGTAGGTACAGTACCTGTAGGTAGAGTTGAGACAGGAGTTATGAAAGCAGGAGACAAAATTGTTGTAATGCCTTCAGGCGCTCCTGGTGAAATCAAATCTATTGAGACTCACCACCAAGAGATGCCATCTGCAGAAGCAGGTGATAACATCGGTTTCAACCTTAGAGGTGTTGAAAAGAAAGATATCAAGAGAGGAGATGTCTTAGGCAGTCCTGACGCACCACCTAAAGTTGCAAAAGAATTCAAAGCCCAAATTATTGTAATTCACCACCCAACAGCAATTGCACCTGGATATACCCCAGTAATGCACGCACATACTGCACAAGTTGCAGCAACAGTTACTGAGTTCTTACAAAAAATCAACCCAGCATCTGGTGCAGTTGAAGAAGAGAATCCAAAATTCCTTAAAGTTGGAGACTCTGCAATTGTAAAAATTAGACCGGTAAGACCAACTTGTATCGAGACTTTCCAAGAATTCCCTGAGATGGGTAGATTCGCACTAAGAGACATGGGTGCAACTATCGCAGCAGGAATTGTTAAGGAAATCACCGAAGAGTACAAACCATAGGCGGATTTTTTTATGACTCAAACCGCCCGTGTTAAACTCACTTCAACCAGTCTACTAAAGTTAGACGGAGTTTGTGGTGAGATTATGGGTATCGGTAAAAAAACTGGTGTAAAGGTGAAGGGTCCAACTCCACTTCCTGTAAAAAGACTACATGTAGCGACTAGAAAGTCGCCCTGTGGTAATGGAACAGAAACCTATGAGAAATGGGAAATGAAGATGCATAGAAGAATTATCAACATTAATGCTGATGATAAAGCAATTAGACAATTAATGAGATTGAAAATCCCTGATGATGTATACATCGAACTCTCCCTAACATAATCTCTAAATTACAGAAATTTTGATGATAAACATGGCTGATGAAAACTTTGATGAAGTAGAAGAAACAACTGTTGAAACATTTGACGTAAACTACTCTTGTCTCAGATGTGGAACTATTGTTTCAAACACTGAACTATCTCGTTTACCTGAAATCAAATGTATATGTGGATTCAGAGTGTTTACCAAAGTAAGACCTCCTGTTGTTAAAACAGTAAAAGCAATTTAATCATCTGTCTTTTTTGTAACTGTGCTCTCTTTGCAAATGCGTTCTCATATCATCCATATTTGAAAAAAATTTGTTACACTCTTTGCAATCATACTGTAAATCTTTTCCATGTACTATCTGTTGATGATTCATCAACTCTTCATATTTTGAAAATTTACTATTGCAAATATTACATTTAATTTTTTTAAAAAATCCCAACTACTATCCTAACTCTGCTTTTTTTTCATCCCAGCAATTTCTACATAATTGCCCATCCATCTTCCATTTTGATTTTGGATTGTATCTAATTAACCCCATTTTACCTCCACATAGTGAACAAAAGTTTTTCTTTTTTCCATGAGATTCTTCTTTTTTATCAAAACAAGGCTTGCAAAGAAGACCTTCCATATCCCATTGCCATCGTGGTTCCCACAAATCTGTAATTTTTTGAGTTTTTCCACATTCAACACATGGTTGTCTTACTTTACCTTCGTAGTACTCTTTTTCTTTATCAAAATGACAATCTCCGCAAAGTGGACCTTTAATGTTCCACTCTCTTTTTGGTTTGTGTTTATGCGTTAGTTCTTTTTTACAAACAGAACAAAATGATGGTTTTTTATCAAATATTCCCATATCAAATCTACCTTGTACAGCTTATTCTATAAATGTAAACAAAATAAAAATAACAAAAAAGCGTTTATTCGCTTAGGATTTTCTCAAGAGCTTGGCTTGCGTTTAGCATACCATTTCTCTTTGCATATTCTTCGATCATTTTGTATTGTTTTTCAGTAAAACATACTGGCATTGAACGTCTTTCCATGTCAAGCAATAGTATTTTTTACTAATATCCTTTTCTCTCGGAAGATATTTCAAACCAATTAGATATTTTCAATCATGACAAAAAAAAGACAGATTCTGGTAATTGGACATAATACAAATGGATGCTTACCTCAACATGAAAAAATAGCATATGAGGTAGGATCTGAGATTGCAAAATCTGGCTCTGTTTTGATTTGTGGTGGATTGGGTGGAGTTATGACTGCTGCAGCTCATGGGGCAAAAGATGCAAATGGTTTGACAATTGGAATAATTCCTCAAAATGAACCTGGGGAAGCAAATGAATTCTGTGATATTGTGATTCCAACTGGAATGGGTCTTGCTCGTGACTTTCTTAATGCATTATCTGCTGATGGTGTTGTAATTGTTGGAGGTGGTTCTGGAACTTTATCTGAGACTTGCGCTGCATATATGCACAAAAAGCCTATGGTTGCTATTCGAAATTTAGATAGCTCAGTTGATCCATTTATTGACGGATATTTAGATCACAGAGAAAATGTCAAAATAATTGGCGTTGATACTCCTCAAGAGGCAGTCCAAAAAATTCTTGAATTGATTTCGGCATGATGTTCTTTAATCAATAAACCTCAATAATATACAATATCAATTTAAAATAAAAAAAGAATACAAACAACTATTCAAAAATTAGGTAAGGACCTCTCACCAATAATTGATAAAATCATATCTGATTTAGAAAAAACAAAAAATTCGAATTTACTCACATGAAATATCATTAGAACCAAATACTCAATCCCGAAATTTCTATTGGTATTGAGCAACCAAATCTTAATGATCGAGGAAGATGTAAACAAAATAAAATAACATTTGGGAATTAATTGATTATTGCATTGAGACCAGCAATGGGTCTGGCTTGTAAAACTCTCCGTACTCTTTGGCAAGTTTGTTTAACTCATCAACAATATTTTTGATTCCAATCTCTTTTGCTGTTTCAAATAATGGTTTCTTCAATCCTAATCCTAACTGTGCGGCTTTTTCAATTTCATCAACATCACTTGCGCCATTTGTTATGAGCCATGCAGCGTTGTTGAGAATATTTGCCACGAGTTGAATTGGATTGCATTTTTGTGCTAATTCTTCAGAAAGTGTAACTCTTTCATATTTGTCATCCGAATATTTGTAATAACCTTCACCTGATTTTTGCCCGAGTTTCTTTTCATCAAACATTTTTTCAACTAGAGGGTGTGGATTGATTACTTTTTTGTCTCTCAAATGCATCTCAACTGTTGCTTTGTGAATTACATCCATACCTGTAAAGTCAGCTAACTCAAAGATTCCCATAGGAAATCCCATTTTATATTTCACAGCTGAATCAATTTCTTCAAGAGTTGCTCCTGTTCTATCTTTAAGAAAGCATGCTTCATGGACCATTGGAATAAACAATCTGTTTATGATGAATCCTGGAACATCTTTTCTGCAGAGCACAGCCTGTTTGTTTACTGACTGAACATAATCTTTAGTCATATCAGTAATCTCTTGTGATGTTTTTTCTCCTGGAATCACCTCAACTAATTTCATTAGTTGAGGGGGATTGAAGAAATGGATTCCAATAAATTTTTCTGGCCTTGATGTTGTGTTAGCAATTTCTGTAATCGGTAGAGTGCTTGTATTAGAAGCAAAGATTACTTCAGGTGCTGCAACTTGATCTAATTCTGAATAGACTTTTTTCTTCAAATCCATAATTTCTGGAACTACTTCAATTACCAACTCTGCATCTTTTACTGCTTCCTTTAAATCCACAACTGGTTTGATTCTATCAAAAATAGCATCTCCCTCTTCTTTTGAAATTTTTTCTTTAGTGACTAGTTTATCTAAACTCCATCTAATTTTTTCCATAGCTTTATCCAAAAAACTCTGTTCTATATCTCGAAGAACAACATTATACCCTGCTGTGGCTGAAACTTGCGCAATACCATGTCCCATTACTCCTGAACCTAAAACTGTGATATTTTTTATTACCATGCTCTTGCAAAAATCACGTATCCTTTATAATGTATTTCAAAATTTTAAGAAAATATGGGTTTGTTCAACCGTAACAAAGACAAGGATGACAAAACAAAATGTGATACCTGCGGTACAGAACTGCATGATCCTGAACGTCTTAAAAAACACATGAAAAAAGCACATGGAAATGTTCCTGCAAAGAAATTAGATCCTAATTCAGGTGATGGCGGTACTTGGTAACATGGAACTAAGTTCAAGTCAAAAGGCTGGATTAGTTTTTGGAGGTGCTTTTGTGGCTGCTGGATTGGTATTATCTACAATAGTTTTCCCATTTTGGAATTTAATTCGAGAAGATGTCTATGAGGAAGTTGAAATTCTGAGTAATGATAATGGAATGTGTTATGTAGAAACTAGTGATGATATTCCAAAAATAATTGAAGATTGTACTCTTAAACCCGGAGATTTGGTGACTGTAAAATATGGTGAGGGACTGGCATGGGCAACAATTTTTGCGCCATGATTAATTATTTAACACTGAAAAATCATGAATAACTATGGATTGCATTTTTTGTAAAATTATTGCAAATGAAATTCCTTGTAAATTTTTAGCCGAATCCAAATCATCTGTTTCTTTTATGGATGCGTTTCCTCTTGCTAGAGGTCATGTACTTGTAATTCCTAAAAATCATCATCAAAAAATTCAAGATATGTCTGAACAGGAAAATTCTGATTTATTTTCTCTTGTACAAAAGATGATTTCAAAAGTTGATTCTCTTACTGGCGCAACTTTGGTAGCTGTTCATAATGGTAAAGAAGCAGGTCAAGAAGTTCCACATGTACATGTTCACTTAGTTCCAAGATCTTTAAAGGATTCAGCATCTGCAATACATAGTATGTTTGATAGCACGTTGAAATTATCTGAATCTGAATCTGATGAACTTTTTAAAAAATTGAAAATCTAATTTCAATAGGGATACATTCTCTCTTTTGTATCTGCATCCTCAACAATAATTGCCTTAGTAGGACAAGTCATTGCTGCATCCATAATCTTGTTAACTCCTGCACCTTTCTGATTAATGACTTTAGATTTTGGATTCATCATTCTCTCTTTGTTTATTTCAAATACATCTGGGGCAATAATCTCACAACTACAACATCCTATACACAAACTTGCATCTACATCAACAAAGAGATTGGGTTGTTTTTTAGGTTCTCTAGCTTTCTCGTATTCTCCATTTCTTCCATCGGGACGAACTCTTGCATTGTATTCTTCCCAAAACTTTCTTTCATATTCCTTCCAAAAATCTGGATCTCCATCTTCGAACTCTTTTGTATATTTACTCCAATCTTGTTCTGGTATTGTTTCATCATCTGGTGCCCCCCATGGTTTTCTTTTGAAGTCTGATTTTTGTTTTGTCTGAGACGTTCCTTGATGATATGAATCATTTCTTTGATGATGGTTTTTTTTCAGAAATTCATATGCCTCTGTTATTTTCTTAAATTCTTCATCTTCGTTCTTGTTCTTGTTCTTATCTGGGTGATGCTCTAATGCTTTTTTTCTAAAAGCAGTCTTGATCTGTTCCTGAGATGAATTAGAATCCAAGTCCAATACCTTGAGAGCTTGATATGTATTCACGATAATCTTAGGAAATCTCCATATTTTAAAAATAGTTTCATAATGTTATACGTATGAATCGTTTATTCTAGTATAATTTCATCTTCAGATTTCCATGCAGGTTCCACAACGCATAAAAATTTCAAATTCTCTTTTCCGACATTTTTAATGGTCTGTTTGGAATTTGGAGGAACGTATACTGAATCATCTTTTTCTAGTACCATGGAATCATCGTCTATCTTCAGATTTGCTATTCCTTCTAAAATATAATAGATTTCTGATGATTTAATCTTGTGAAGTTTTGTTTTTTTTCCAGGTTCTAAAGTAAATTGTGCAAGACTGTATTTTATTCCATTTAGTGTATTGTGTGGATGGAAAAATTGCTTTATCGATGTTCCTTCGTTTCCTTTAATTGATTTTATCTCTGAATTTTTTTTAAGTGACATATTTAGATAATTCTGGTGGCTTTGGATTTGTAATCAGATTCCCACCAAATTGTTTTGTACTCAGAATTTTTCTTAGGTAGAATGTTTATCGCTATATGTGAAAATGTCTTTTTATTATCTATTGAACCATGCGTGTGAAGTGTTTTTGATGGTATATGTACAACATCTCCTTCATTAAGTGTGATTCTTTGGATCTTTTTTATTTTAAAATCATTTTTACTAGTCCCATATCTTTTGAATATTTCTAAACTTCCTTTACCCTTTGTTGCAATTAGAACTTGATTTCCATTATGTGAGTGAAGTTTTGTTCTTGAGCCTTTTTCAAAATGAACATGGTAAATATCTTGATCCACTGATTTTATTTTTTCAGATAATACCTTCATCCATGTTTTTGAAGTAAACCATTCTGGATTTACATTTCTTTTATTATTAGTTCCTTGAATGTTTGTTTTTTCCATAGTTAAATTCTTCCCAAAATTTTCTTTTTCTTTGCTTGAAATTCTTTTTCAGTAATCACACCTGACTTTCTTAGTTTGCCAAGTTTTTCAAGAGTGGCTAAGTCATCTTCCGTATTTACTCTCACACTTTTCGCGGCTGCGATTCCATCACTGATTTTTTTTGCACCTTTTTTCTGGATCACTTCTCTTTCCTTCTTAGCTTGACTTCGAAGTTCCTTACTTGCCTGAGCTGCTTGTTTTGCAGTCATTGTTCCAAACTCTACTGCGTCCTCCAGAACTTCGTCAGCTTTTTTAACACCGTCTTGCAGTGCCTTGTCTGCTTTCTTTAAGAATTTCTCAATATATCCTGCTTTTTTAGACACCATGTTTTGAGAATAATCTTAAATCTATTATTCTTTTCCAAGCAGAATTGGTTTAATAGATGGAATTCCATACTTTTTGTAGTTTTGAGTAAGACTTATGATGTAAAGACTATTGTTTTGAGAAAAAATATTGAACTTGAAGATGCAACTCAAATTGTAGAGGAGAAAAAAACACAGCCATTCAAATCTTTACTTTCCAGACCAAAAAAGGAACAAATTCACATTCACTCTATCAAATTGTATTATGAATGCATTTTACTGGTGTCTGGTAAATACATTGCAGATTATTATAGAAAAGCGGTCCATACAATTTCCGTTCCATCAAACGTTAAGGAAGTCGAACTAGGGGAGGGTGTATTTCAAATTCGTTCAAAATCTGGATTTGAAAGAGCATTTGTCGGAAAAAGAGGAAAAAACAAGATTGACATGAAATTGGAAGAACATGTTTTTGTTGAGGAAGAAGATGAATTAGCGTTTGATCATCATGGGAGAGAGATCAAATTCCCATTCAAAGTGGATTCAAAAACTGTTGAAAATTACCCAAAAAGACTACTGGATCAAAATGAACCAAATGTAAAAAGAATTGAAATGACATATGATGCTGCTCTCGATAAACTCCAATCTCAACTGAAAAAGCCTTTGGAAACTGATGTTAGAGAACTCTCAGAAGAATTTGTACTTCGTGAAATTACCGAATTATATGTTCCAATTTTTGAAGCCCGATTAATTGGCCCAAAAAAGAAAGTTGGTATAATTAGAATTGATGCAGTAAGGAAAAAAATTCTATAATTTTACCACTCTTCTGAATTGCTCATCACTGTGCAATTTTGTAAAAATTGGTTCCTCTTTTGCCCATGCCCTAATAACCTTGGGACTTTTTGAAACCGCCTGTTTTAATAATTCCAATGACTCTGGATATCTTTCTAGGGCTGCCAAGCTTCGCGATTTTGCATATGTGACATTCACATTGTCTTTGAATTTTTTCAAAATATCATCAAATACATCTAATGCCTTTCTGTGTTCACCTAATTCTGCTAATTGCACCCCCTTTTGAAAAAGCGCATCTTGATTATTGGGATATTTTTTACAAACACTGGAAAAACAATTCAGTGCCTCTTCATTTCTTTTTAATTTCCCTAAAACTATTCCCTTGTAAATTTGAGCATTTGGCTTCTTTGGATCTATTGTAATTGCTTTTTCCAAAACAGTTAGTGCTTCTTCATGTTCTTGAAGTTTGTCTAACAAAACCCCTTTGTTGAAATAAGCAGATGCATATTTTGAATCTGCTTCAATTGCCTTATCATAATATTCTGCTGCTCCCTGAATATTGCCGGTCTCTGCCATTGAAATTCCTCTATTGTTTAATGCTTGGGCATCTTTAGGATCAATTTCAATAAGTTTATCAAAACAAGTTATCGCATCCTGATATTTTTTTATCAGGTTTAAAGCAAGCCCTTTTTGGAGTAGCGCCTCTGTATTACGAGGTTCTTGTTTTAGGACTTTGTTGAACAAGGATATTGCAGCTTTTGGCTGATTCCTATCTAACATTCCCATTGCATCATACATCAAATCATCAGGGTCTTCTTTTTTTCCAAACAATCCCATAATTTTTCTACAACCTTTCTATAATATCAAATCTTCACTGATTATTCAATGATTTGAATTTCTTTATTGCTTCTTTTGCCATATCTTCTTGTGATTTTGCATTTGCCTTGGTTGGATCCTCCGAAGCATAGGCTTCTTTTTCTTCTTTTTTCTTCTCCATGATCTCTTAAATCAGTTATTTTATAAAAACATGAAAGTACATACTGATATTGTCTGAAATTTCATTCCAAGCTGAAAAAGTCTTTGTTCATAGGTGGCCTCATGATACGCCATTATGGGGAGATTCTGTAAAACAGAAACTTGATGAGACAATATCAAAAAACCCCGAATCAAAAAAAATTTTCGTATATTCAAACTCTGTAAAAATTCAAGACTTTGAATTCACAAACCTCAAAAAGATTGGGATATCTGTTCCTTTTTTCAAAGATGAATGTAGGATGATATTTGAATCGCAATTTGGAGAACTGTATGCACATATCCATATTACTGTAAAATCAAATGAATACATGGATGTTTTTTCAAAATTGAAATCTTGGAAATCAGAGTTTTTCCCTAATGACTCTAACAAGTGAACTCTTCTGATGCCTTTACAATATTTTTGATATCTTGCTTGGTGTGGGCATCTGATATTGCTCCAAGCTTTCCTGGTAAAAAGAATATTCTATCATGTGCAATCATCTTAAAATGATATTTTGCCAATAATTTACTATCACATTTTGCAGCTTGTGATGAGTTTTTCACTTCAGTTACTCCATCTTTTATGAAATGTGTCATGAACAAAGAACCTTTTCCAGTAATTGTCACCTTCCCATCAAATACTTTGCCAATCTCCTTTCTTGCAAATTCACCTAAATCATTAATTTTTGAATAGATTGATTTTTTGGATTTAAGATGATCTAGTGTTGAAAAACCTGCTACCATTGAGGCTGGATTTGCAGAGAACGTTCCTCCTCCAACATAACTTCTCTCTGATTTCTTTTTTCCAGTAGTGTCTGCAAATTCCATGATCTCCTTTTTTCCACACATTACACCAATTGATAATCCTCCACCAACAATTTTTCCCAAAGTCACAATATCAGGATCTAACTTCATAGTTGGGTATAGACATCCAAATCTAAATCGAAATCCTGTAACTATTTCATCTAATATGAATAATGAATTATTCTTTTTACAAAACTCTTGAATTCCTTTTAGATAATCAGATTCTGCAGGAATGCATCCTCCTCCTCCTAAAACTGGCTCAATGATCACCCCTGCCAAATCTTTAGAATATTTTCTCAAAATTGACAAAGAATTTTCTAAATCATTGTAAGGAATTGAAACAATCTCTTCTTCATTTACTACTCCGGAACTTTCAGATTCTGAAAATGGCCAGTTTACTGATTTAAGTAAGTCAGAAGTATATCCGTGCCATCCCCCATCAATCTTTGCTATGATCTTCTTCCCAGTAACTGAACGAGCCAATCTCACTGAGTACATTGTTGCTTCTGTTCCAGATGTTACGTATCGAATTTTTTCAGCTACTGAAACATTTTTAGAAATTAACTCAGATAATCTTATGGTCTGTTCATTTACCGTTCCATACATCCAACTTTTTTCAATTTGTTTTTGCAAACTCCTCTTAACTGATTTTGGACCGTGTCCTAAAATCAAGGCCCAATGACCCATCCAGTAATCAGTGTATTTGTTGTCATCTACATCAACAAGATTTTTTCCAAGAGATTTTTTTACAACAAATGGATATGGTTCATAAAATCTTATGTTATGAGAAACACCATTGACATGAAGCTTTGCTGATTTTGCAAATAGCTTTGCAGACGTTGAGGTCTTCTTCTTGTATTCTTTTATGTAGTCCAAAAGCAAATTCACAAGATCTCTCCTATCATTTTAACTATTGAAATGATATACTTTGGCATACTTACGACCTATAGTTTTCCCAAATTAACTAGTACTACATAGTTGTGAAATTGTAATTTTTACAAGAAATTAAGTCGATCAGGCATAATTTCTCGCATGGTTTATATGGATTCTGAGGTGTGATGCTTTTGCATACGTAACGCAATAGGCGGCGCTTGTGATGAAGTATGGTACTATACCATTTTGTGATTCATGGGCCTCCAGTTACGCATACAAAAATGAGGATTTGATCAAGTGATCAATATCTGAGATGTGAAGATTATGTGCATCCGTCAATTCCAATTAAAGTACAAATGTACTTCAATAATCAAAAAATCAAAAATTCAGAATCCGGTTGATCCTGCCGGACCTGACTGCTATCGGATTGATACTAAGCCATGCGAGTCATTGTAGTAATACAAGGCAGACGGCTCAGTAACGCGTAGTCAACCTACCCTATGGACGGGAATAACCTCGGGAAACTGAGTATAATGCCCGATAGAACACTATTCCTGGAATGGTTTGTGTTCCAAATGAATGTCGCCGTAGGATGGGACTGCGGCCTATCAGTTTGTTGGTGAGGTAATGGCCCACCAAGACTATTACAGGTACGGGCTCTGAGAGGAGTAGCCCGGAGATGGGTACTGAGACACGGACCCAGGCCCTATGGGGCGCAGCAGGCGAGAAAACTTTGCAATGTGCGAAAGCACGACAAGGTTAATCCGAGTGGTTTCTGCTAAAGGAACCTTTTGACAGTCCTAGAAACACTGTTGAATAAGGGGTGGGCAAGTTCTGGTGTCAGCCGCCGCGGTAAAACCAGCACCTCAAGTGGTCAGGATGATTATTGGGCCTAAAGCATCCGTAGCCGGCTCTGTTAGTTTTCGGTTAAATCTGTACGCTCAACGTACAGGCTGCCGGGAATACTGCAGAGCTAGGGAGTGGGAGAGGTAGACGGTACTCGGTAGGAAGGGGTAAAATCCTTTGATCTATTGATGACCACCTGTGGCGAAGGCGGTCTACCAGAACACGTCCGACGGTGAGGGATGAAAGCTGGGGGAGCAAACCGGATTAGATACCCGGGTAGTCCCAGCTGTAAACTATGCAAACTCAGTGATGCATTGGCTTGTGGCCAATGCAGTGCTGCAGGGAAGCCGTTAAGTTTGCCGCCTGGGAAGTACGTACGCAAGTATGAAACTTAAAGGAATTGGCGGGGGAGCACCACAAGGGGTGAAGCCTGCGGTTCAATTGGAGTCAACGCCAGAAATCTTACCCGGAGAGACAGCAGAATGAAGGTCAAGCTGAAGACTTTACCAGACAAGCTGAGAGGTGGTGCATGGCCGTCGCCAGCTCGTGCCGTGAGATGTCCTGTTAAGTCAGGTAACGAGCGAGATCCCTGCCTCTAGTTGCCACCATTACTCTCAGGAGTAGTGGGGCGAATTAGCGGGACCGCCGTAGTTAATACGGAGGAAGGAAGGGGCCACGGCAGGTCAGTATGCCCCGAAACTCTGGGGCCACACGCGGGCTGCAATGGTAACGACAATGGGTTTCGAATCCGAAAGGATGAGGTAATCCTCAAACGTTACCACAGTTATGACTGAGGGCTGCAACTCGCCCTCACGAATATGGAATCCCTAGTAACTGCGTGTCATTATCGCGCGGTGAATACGTCCCTGCTCCTTGCACACACCGCCCGTCGTTTCATTGAAGTGAGCTTTTAGCGAGGTGACGTCTGATTGGCGTTATCGAACTTGAGGTTCGTGACAAGGGAAAAGTCGTAACAAGGTGACCGTAGGGGAACCTGCGGTCGGATCACCTCCTTAGATAAGGAAAGTGTACGGATGCACTAATCTTCACATCAAATCATCGATGCAATGCATCACGAAAGTGATGTATGAAGGATGTAGCGGGTCCCTGCCAGGGGACTTGCAATGATCGTCGTGCATAGTCGTGTAATATGTGGCTGAATTTGCCGGTGTAAAGACGGTAATAGGTGGATTGCTAGGCTTGAGGAGAGATGAAGGACGTGGCAAGCTGCGATAAGCTCGGGGTAGGCGCACGCATCCTATGATCCCGAGATGTCCGAATGAGAATCTTGCACTTTTGTGCATTCCAGTACACTAGTATTGGAAGTCGAACCGTGGGAATTGAAGCATCTTAGTACCACGTGGAAAAGAAATCAATAGAGATTTCCCAAGTAGAGGCGATCGAAAAGGAAATAGCCCAAACTGAATCCTTCGGGAGATGTGGTGTTTTGGTATGATAATATGGAATCTTGAAACACAGCTGAAATGTTCTGAAAAGTACTGACAAAGAGGGTGATATCCCCGTAAGCGAAGTGGGAAGAGTCCTATTCATACCCGAGTAGTTGTCCTTGGTAGTGGGCAATGAATACAGGTGAAAGTAGCATCTGAGGCTAAATATTTCTCAAGACCGATAGTGGACTAGTACCGTGAGGGAAAGCTGAAAAGTACCCCGGAAGGGGGGCGAAAAGTGCATGAAACCTATTACTTACAGACGTGCATGGCATGGAAGGTGATTTTTTCATTTTGGAGATTCTAGCAATAGAGTTGAAGATTTGATGTTCAAGTCATCAGTGTCATGCGTTCCGTCTCGAAACACGGGCCAGGGAGCTAACTGTCATGGCAAGCTTAAACCTGTAAAGGTGAAGGCGAAGGGAAACCGAGTTCTCGCAGCATTGTGAGGAGAAGCGTGTGAAAGTGCGTAGAGTCATGGCAGCTAGGCTAGAAGCCAGTCGATCTATTCCTGGGCTAGATGAAGGCGGGCGAAAGCCCGCTGGAGGTCTTAAGACGTTCTGACGTGCAAATCGTTGTTGTGACCTGGGAATAGG
>JAJETY010000049.1 GCA_021268355.1 Candidatus Nitrosopumilus sp.
AAATCCGAAAATTCGTGAAACTGCATACAAAACAATTCTTGGAAAATATAATCAAAACAAGGGAGTTGTTGGAGAAATTTATCAAAATATTGCGCTTAACTGGAAAGATGAAGGTATTGACATTCGAGGCTACAAAAGCCCAATTTCAATGCGAAACATTGGAAACGACGTTGATGATAAAACAATCGAATCACTACTACTAGTTTGCAAAAAGAACGCACCTGTTTTTCAAAAATTCTTTATTCAAAAAGCAAAGATGCTGAAAATGAAAAAACTTAGACGATATGATATCTATGCTCCAGCTGCTGCAAACATTAAAGAAAAAAATTACTCTTACAACAAATCTGTAAATCTAGTTTTTGAATCTCTTGGAAGATTCAGCAGCACTCTGGAAGATTTTGCAAGAAAAGTTTTCAATGAAAATCATATTGATTCTTCAGTAAGGCAAGGTAAACGAGACGGCGCATTTTGCAGCACCCTGACTCCAAAAATTACTCCTTATGTTCTGGTAAATTTCACTGGAAAATCACGAGATGTGTTTACACTGGCTCATGAATTAGGTCATGCTGTCCACAGCCAAGCTGCACAAGACAGATCCATTTTGGTTCAGGATGCACCATTACCATTGGCAGAAACTGCATCAACATTTTCAGAACTTTTGCTTTATGACAATATTTCAGACAAAATTTCCGATGATGAAAAGAAAATCATGCTGTCTGAAAAAATCGATGACTTGTATGCAACAATTCTCAGACAGTCATTTTTCACAATTTTTGAAATTGATGCACATAAACAAATTGGCAATGGCACAACAATTGATGAAATTTCAAAAACATATCTTCAAAATCTCAAGGAGCAATTTGGAAAATCAGTTGATGTGACTGATGACTTTGCAATAGAGTGGAGCTGCATTCCTCATTTCTATCATACACCATTTTACTGCTACGCATACTCTTTTGGAAACCTTCTTGCATTATCACTATTTCAGAGATACAAAAAGGAAGGCAAAGATTTTGTTCCAGCATACATTGAGATTCTTGCAGCAGGTGGTTCGAAAAAACCTGAGAAACTTCTTCAAGAACACGGATTAGATATAGGCTCTACCAAATTTTGGCAAGAAGGTTTTGATTATGTCAATGAACAAGTAAAAGCACTCTCATCACTAAATTAGATTTTTAATAAATGGGGCTGACAGTCCAACGCAAGGACTGCCAGCTTGTTCCCCGAACGGTTTGAATTCGATGTCAAAACAATATTTCTGATTATCTGATTTAAACGTTTGAAATTATTTCAAGTCTAATTTTTTAGGTTTGATTTTTCTAATCGTGCCACCCAAAATTCCAATCGTGATTCCTAGTTGATAGAGAAAATACAATAAAACCTCAAATGTGCTTGGTGTAAGATCTGTAAATCTACTAATCGCAGTTAAAATCAACAATAGAGAACTAAAGAAGAAGACAAATAATTTCACAATACCATGCAGATTTGTAAATTTTAAAAGAACAAAAGTCATTACAGTTACAGAAATTGCTAGAACTGTAAGAAATCCTGTATTCATCCCAAAAATTAGAAACAATAGAGATGCTAATTCTGCCGGACTTCCAGCAGATATATTTGATAATTGAATTTTTTCAGGTGATGCAAATCTAGGAACACTGAGAACAGCATTTGCTAAAAACACAACAAATAATGTGACTGAAACTGTTTTGAGGTGATTTTGTAATCTGGGGAATCTAACTAGAATTGCTCTCCCTAAAATAATTCCTTGAAGCAGTCCGACTCCAAAAGCACCAATTACTGCAAGAATCGAAAAAATTGGATCCTGAAAAACATCTACTAGAAACGGAATTAATGCCAATACTGGTTACAAATTATAGAACGAGGATATTAGTTAAGAGATAACAATTATTCGTAAATCAAACAAAAAATTCATCAATAAAGTATTTCTTAGATGATTCAAAAGGGGGGTAAAGTTAATAATTTCATGACTTGAGGAACAACCAATGCATAAAGTACTAGGAATTTTATTTTTGATTGGGTTCATTGGTGTTTCGACAAATTTTGCATACTCTCAGGATATGGGTTTGGCAACTTTTCAGGAAACGGCTCAAGTAATAGTGGATAGAAGCATATCTCAAAATGTTACTGCATCAATTACATTACAGAGTACAAGTATTCAGGAAATTAGAATTCCAGCTGAATTAGAACAAAAATTAAGAGAAGACAAAATGATCAAAGCTGTAATTATTACTAATCAAGAACAATGTGTTTTAGGAGTTTTTGATGAATCCTGCATTATGATTAATGTTGTTAGAGATCCTGATGCAAAAGGAATCATAGAGATTCAAGATGCAGCCAGACAAGTTGCAATGCCATACATTGATGAAATTAACAGGGTCTTTGATACTGATGCAAAACCTCATTCAGTTTTTGTACACAGTGATGATGCATCAAATGAGGCATTTGAGACATCTGGAGTAATTTCTGGCAGAGGTGTGATTTCAGTTGTATACACGATGCCTCGCGAATCTACCGACTCCATGTATGAAAAAATATCTGCAATTCTGATTCCAAAAATAATTCGGGATGGTGGAGGATTTTATGATGTGGCAAAAAATCTTTCATTTGAAGAAAACTCTAAAATGACATTTTCTCTTATTCCATTAGAATCAAAATCTCTTCTTCAATTGAAGTTGTCTGTTGATTATCCGAACGAGGCAAATAATATTTCTGAAGTAAGTCCATTGGATTTGTTAAAAACAGACAAAATTAACAGATCCGATTATTTTTCAGCAGGATTCTATCCCCTTAACTCTATTATTCAAGTTGTAATTTTATCTCCAGAAGATGAGACTATCTCTAACATTAGGGGAAACATTATTTCAACACAAGTAGTCGATGGTGAGATGATTCCAACAGACATTACAAAACCAGGTTGGGTTTTCGATCCTCAGGAGGGGCAAAGAATTCAAGGAAAATACATTTTTGGTCAAGAGACAACCATCTCCAAAGACAAATTGAAATTTTCATTAGGAGATGTCCAACCATCATCTATTGAATCCTTTGATGAATCCATAATAGTCGTAGCCATAATTTCAATTGTTGCAATTGCAGCTGCTTTATTCTATCTAAAAGGTTATAGAAAATAATTATACCAATAACACTGCTGCTGCAAAAACAGTGGTCCACTTGCCATCCTTGTCACCACGTGTTTGTGATGTGATGTTTTGGGTTTTGTAAATCTCGCCTGAAATCATCCATTGCTGTCTTTTTTCATCCCAGTTCTTGTCAACATCAAATGGAATTCCTAATGATGATGCAAGCATTTGGGCTGCAATGTCTTCAGCATAATCTCCTGCCTGAGTCTCATTCTGTCCAAAAGATTCGTATTCTGAAAGATAACCGTATCTGCTTTTGTCCTTTGGTTGTGCAATTCCTACCGATGCAGAGCACACTCTATGTGGTTCATTTGTTTGATTTTTTGAATAAATTGTAAATAGAATCTGTCCAGGTTTGATTTGTTTTAGCCCGTCCTTTCTTGAGATTAATTTTGCGTTTGGTGGAAATATACTAGAAATTAAAACAAGATTTGTTCCAGCAATCCCTGCATCACGTAATGCATATTCAAAACTAGTTAATCTATCCTCATGAACTCCTTTTCCTTTTGTAAGAAATAATTTCTTGGCAACTAAATCTAACATTTGCAAAATTTAAGAAATTATGTCAATATTTAACTTTTTAATTAAATACTAGATTCGTTTTATGAAAACCTTTGATTGATATATCTGCCAGTTAATCTTTTTTCTTTTTCTTTTTTCTTTTGTCCGGAGCTTTTGCTTCTTGTGTCAAAAAGATGAATGTGAAAAATGCACCCAATCCAATATTCACAACCCCCATAAATGTAATGAACATAGTTTGCTCTTTTCCAGCAATAGGAGACAAACCAATAATGATACCTAGAATTCCTGTTCCAAAGAACATCATCATCAAAACTTTGATTTTGGTTGGTTCAATGTATCTCATAAAAGGTATCAAAAAATGCTAATATTATAAACTGACGGTTAGGTAAATTCTGCAAAAATATGCCTCTAGAGATACAGGTAACACTTTAAACCTTCAAAAATTTCATTTTACTTCGTGCCAATGTAGCTCAGCCTGGCTAGAGCATCCGCCTTGTAAGCGGAAGGTCATGGGTTCAGATCCCATCATTGGCTTTAAAATTTTGATAATTAATTTACAATACGATTAAGTATGCTGTTTTTTGAAAATATTTCACATGAGTTTTGATGATGATTCTAAAATCCAATTGACTCAAAATAAATCAAAATCAATGGGTCTGATTATTGGTCTAGTCATTGCAGTCGGAGCTGCAGCATTCTTTGCTGGAATGTATGCTTCAAATATGAATTCAAACCAAATTTCTCAAGAAGATCTGGATGATGCAATTGCTAAATTAGAACTCAAAATACTGCAAAATAGATTGCCAACAAATCAACCATCAGAACCCGTAAAAATTTCAGCAGATGATGATCCAATAATTGGAAATCCAAACGCTCCAATCGCAATAATTGAATTTTCTGATTTTCAATGTCCTTTCTGTGCTAGATTCCATGTCCAAACTCTTCCGTTATTGTTAGAAGAGTATATTGAACAAGGAAAAGTAAAGTTGGTCTTTAGAGATTTCCCAATACAGAGCATTCATCCAAATGCACTTCCTGCAGCTGTAGCCGCAGAATGTGCAAACGAACAAGGACAATTCAAAGCAATGCATGACATGTTGTTTGATAATCAAAACCAATGGAGCAAACAAGAAACAGATGTTGCATTATCGATATTTACTCAATATGCAACTGAAATTCAATTAGATCAAAATACTTTTGATTCTTGTCTAACTAGCGGAAAATACATTGAAGAAATAAGAAATGATCTTGAGGATGGTCGAAGTTATGATGTAACTGGAACTCCTGGATTTTTTATCGGAAATGATGATATTGGTTATGTGGAATTAAAAGGAGCACAACCATTTGAGAGTTTCAAAAAAGTTATTGATGCACAATTAGAGGCTTAAAAAAATAACAAGCGTTTATTAGACCTAAACTGCAACTTTATCCATCGGAATAATGACGTCTGGCAATGAGCTTTTCGTCATTGCTAAAGAGAAGAAAATAAAATGACAAAATTTAAAGAATTAGGATTAAAAGATGATATACTGAAAGGATTGGATGACCTTGGATTTGAAGAGGCATTTCCAATTCAAGAAGCAGTAATTCCAGTGTTGTTAACCGGAAGAGATGTAGTAGGACAAGCACATACTGGTTCTGGCAAGACTGCAGCATTTTCATTATCAATGCTTCAGGGAATTCAACCAAAAAATGGCATTCAGGGATTGATAATGGCACCTACAAGAGAACTTGCCATGCAAATTACAGATGAAATCAAAAAATTTGGAAAATATACTGGAATTAGAGTAGCTACTGTTTATGGAGGTCAGGGAATGGGACTTCAATTAGACGCCCTTGCACGAGGAGTGGAAATTGTTGTCGCTACACCGGGTAGATTAATTGATCATCTAAAAAGGGGCTCCATTGAACTAAGAGACGTTTCACACATAGTTTTGGATGAGGCAGATACTATGCTAGACATGGGCTTTGTTGATGACATTCAATTCATCCTAGATTTGGCTCCAGAAGATAGAGTAATGTCATTGTTTTCAGCTACCATGCCAACTGAGATACTCAGATTATCCGAGGAATATTTGAAAAATCCAAAACAATTCCTTCTAGATGCAGATGATCTTAGCGGTGAAGGAATAGACCAATCATATTTAGTAATTAAAGACAGAGACAAATTCAAGTATCTAATTGACTTTATCAAACCAGTAAAAGGACAATCCATTGTATTTTGTTCTACTAAATACAGAACCCGAGATGTTGCAAAATTCTTACATCAAGAAAAATTCGACGCAGTTGCAATTGAAGGAGACATGTCACAACACAGAAGAGAACAATCAATGGGTAAATTCCGTAGTGGAAAAGCTGACATTCTTGTTGCAACCGATGTTGCATCAAGAGGAATCGATGTTCCAAGAGTTGAATTAGTAATTAATTATGATGTCCCAAATCAAGAAATGGCATATTTTCATAGAATAGGTAGAACTGCAAGAGCCGGAGCAAAAGGTAAAGCAGTCACATTTGTATCATATTCATCAGTAGGAGATTGGAATCTCATTAAACGTCAAATCAAAGTACCAATCAAAGATCTTAATGAAGAAATGGGAATAGAAATTGCTATTCCTGATCCTCTCAAAAGACAAATGCCATCCAGAAGATATGGTGGCCAATCAAGATCCGGTTATTCTAGAGGAGGTCGCTCTGGTGGATACGGAAGATCTGGAGGAGGACGAGACAGTAGAGATGATAGGGGAGGAAGACGAAAATATAATGACCGAGGCAGTAACAGAAACAGTTACGGCGGCCGCAGCAGATGGTAACTGTAAAACTTAAAGACTTCAATTACGTAATAATTTTAAGATAAAGTAATGCACAAAGGATTCATTTTATTAAATTGTGATCTAGGCGCAGAAGAATACATTGTTGATGAACTCAACCAAATGGATGATGTAAAAAACGCATATCTCACATTTGGTGCATATGATGTCATTGCAGAAATAGAGACAAACGATCAGGATGGGTTTGAAAAAGCAATAGCAGTTATTAGAAAATTGACCCGAGTTGTAAGTACAATGACACTAAATGTAATTCGTCCCGAATAATTGTTATATGAGAAAATTTAGGATTGAATAAAATTGCAAAAAATTGATTATGAAGCTCCAGTATGGGTTCTAAATTACAATAACCCACAACCACTTTTGGATCATGCCATACACATGTTGGAAAGGCACGGAGTTAAAAGAGACGACATGGAAATCACCGAAACCCCTACTGCAAAAATTGGCGCTATTGTAGTTGAAATTTGGCCATATGAACTTGTAATTGGCAGAGTAAGATCAACCCGTAATGATTCTTTTATCAGCGGAACAGAATTCACAATTGAATTAAAATTAGACGAAAATGGAAATTACGTAGATTATCTTTGAAAAAAAAGAAGATTCAAAATATAATTTTGGGAATTATTGCAATTAGCATAATTGGCGCAATCGTGGTGTATAATTATTCAGCAGATCAAACAAAACAAAAAGGATTACAGTTTGGAATAGAGTTGGAACAAATTCAACAAGAAGTAAAAGATTTACAAATCAAATTTTATTCAGAGAAAACAAAATGGGAAGAAGGAGAAATTACTAAGGATGAATTGTTGAGATTCTACGATGATCATCTGAATGAATTTAATGGCATAATTTCAAAATACGATAATCTGGATTCTCCAGAATTATTTGAGAGTTCCGTAGAATTACTAAAGCTTTCATCAGAAACCCAATTATCAAGTGATTCTGAATACATCAAATGGATTGAAACTGGAGATGAATCATCTAAAGTGAGATCTGATTCACAATTTCAAGAATCTGTAGAATATGAACTGCAAGGTCTGGTGGAATTCTATTCGG
>JAJETY010000001.1 GCA_021268355.1 Candidatus Nitrosopumilus sp.
TATGCACACATTTACTTTAATTTGAAGTTAAAATAATTGTTCATGAGTTTGCTTTTTGGAACTGATACTCAGCCATGAAATTTGAAAATGCGCCAAAAGATGATTTTCTAGGAATTCTATCACACAAATATCCTTATTAATTCCATAATTGTTTTTTGTTCATGGTTAAAACTCCTGCTGACAAATGGAAGACAACAATTGCAAAATATAGAAAACAATGTCAGAAAATCATTGGCATCTCAAAAGGCATCAGATATGCAGGTGTAATCAACAATTATGGCAGAACCTTGACTGGAATTGTTCAGCCAAATTTGAAACCATTACTAAAATCAGAGCAGGTTAAAAATGAATTTTTCATCATTTCCACATTAATGTCACTTAGAAAAGAAACTGTCAACACAGTTGGAAAACTAGAACACGTCATATTACAACATCAAAAAGTCACAATTGTTTTATTACAAAAAAATGATGTTACTTTTTACGTTTCAATTAATCGAAAAGAAAAGAATTTAGAGAAAATAATTTCTCTAATTAAAAAAGAAATCTAAGCTGGAGTAAATCCAACATATCCACTAGTTTGTTCTGCTTTATCAGCAAAACTGGGCTCAAACAGAGAGATCAAGTAATCATCAGGATCTGAGATAACTGCATTTTTTCCTGCATCTTTTTCAACAATCTCCCTATGGATCTTTACGCCTTTCTCTCTTAGTTCTTCGACTGCAGATTTTACATCTCCAACAATGAAACCAATAGTGATTCCACTTGCCAAAGCATCACCGTGTTGTTCTGTAAGTGAAGCAGGATGTAAACTCAACAAAGCACCAGAAGTTCCCAAATCTACCCAAGTTCTTCTTTGGTTCTTAATTGGAAGCCCAATTAGTTCGTGATAGAATGCCAAGGATTTGTCAAGGTCTTTAACAGCCAAAATTACGTTACCAACTTTTTTGATATTCACAGATTATCTATCTCATAGTTGTTTAAATCAATTTTCATTGTACTTCAACAAAAAGAGGGGCTTCTCTTTTTATTGGACTTCAACCATGGTTTCTGTTCTGTCTACGCCACTTATTTTTTGAATTTGATTTGCCACTTCTTTGATTTGACTTATTTGCTCGACATCAATTATTGCTACAGCATCAAATTGGCCGCTTGTTGGAAAAGACTCAATTACTGAAGTGACCTTTCTCAATCTTGCGGCAATCAATTTTTTAGGAGATTTGACCAAAATTATTGCTCTTACCATCCCAGATTTACCTCCACTTCGATGAGTGTTTCAGTAGTTACAATGTCCTTAATTTTTTTAAAATCAATTACCATGTTGTTTATTTCGTCTATGGTTCCACGCAACATCACACTAACGTCTGCACGACCTGTTACCACCATCACCTGTTTGACAATTTTGCGCTTTTTTTTGAGAATTTCAACTACTGAATCTACCTTTCCAGGTTTTACAGTTACAAGACATAGTGCTCTCATTATACATTATAGGAGGTAGAATCGGATAAAGATTCCTAATCAAATGCTTCCTGAGACCTAGCTTCTTCTAGATATGCCCGTCTTTCTTCATTGACTTTTTCTTGGTCAATTTCAATATCGTCATCCACAATAACTATACCCATGTCACCAGAAGGTTCTTCTTTCTTAGTTTTTGCTGATTTTGCCTTGGTATCTATTGATTTAGTAGTGGTCTTTGCCTTTGTAGTTTTTGCTTTGTTTGTAGTTTTCTTTGCAGGTTTTGCTTCTGTTTTCTTTAAGGTCTTTGCCTTTGTAGATTTTACTTTAGATTTTTTTTCAGCCATTATGTCGAAGAAACAGAGTTGACCATATTATTAAATATTTTGTTAAATCCTTATTGAAAAAATCATTCAAGCCGTAAAAAATCATTAAAGATAATCAGGTTTGCTCAAAGGAAACTCTAAAGTGAATTGAGATCCTTCTCCCAAAACAGATTTTTTCAGATATAGATCGCCATTCATGCTTCTTGCAAGTTTTCTAGATATGTACAATCCAAGACCGGCTCCGCCAAAAAATCTGTTTAATGTATCTGATGATTTAGAGAACTTGTCAAATAGATCCTGTTGAAGTTGGGGTTCGATACCTTTTCCGTCATCAATTATGTTAAAGTATATTTTTGAATTATCCTTTGTGATCTCCATTATGATGGAGCCACCATTTTTTGTAAACTCTATTGCATTTGTAAATAGATTTCCTAGAATTTGAACAAGCATTGGAACGTTGATTTTAAATGATTCTTTCTCAAGACTAGTTAAAATTTTGAAATCTCTGTTGTTGGTTTCAAACATTTGTGAAAAAGACAATTTCACTAACTTTTTAATTTCTGAAACATCAATATCCTTTAATAAGACATTTTCTGTTTTTAGTGTTTCAATTTTGAATGCCTCCAAAATATTGTTAATTTGTAGTTTTAATTGGTCTGATGAATCAATGATGTTTTGTAGTAGTTGTTGCACATATGGATCCTTATCTTTATCCATAAGCATCTCAGAATACCCCCTTATTGTAACAAGTGATGTCTTCATTGAATGGGATATGGCACTGTTAAACAATTCCTTATCTGCATGGGCTTCTCTTAATGCTTCAATCTGACCGTTCAACATTTTATTGAGATTTTCCAATTCATTTCTATCTTTAGAAATAGAGTTAGATACAATGCTGAGTTCTTCAAATGAAAATGATACATTTTTTTCTTTATTTGAGGACACAGCCAAGAGTTTTTCAATATTATTTGAAAATTTTCTGGCAGTTAAATTCACAATTAATGGCGAAAAAGCAAGGGGTATAGACAGAGCCGTGACAATCGATATATTTTTTTGTGAATAAATGTTTGAATCTTGATTTACAAACAATACATACGAAAATTCTTTAGAAAATTCATAATCCAAATCACTGTCAAAAATTATTTTTTGAACAAATTCTTTAGGCGTATGTCCAATTACGTTTCCACCAATTACCAAATTTGTATGTAAGTCATAATTTTTATAGGATGTTGATTTACTGAATAAATTTTGTTTTAGTATCGCCACAGCCGTTATTTCTTTTCCATTTACAAATGCACTTTGAGAAATTGCAAGATAATCTTCATTTAAAACTTGTATCCCTTTTGTGAAATCTATTGTTCTAATTTCATTAGGAACATAGGGTGTTACAATTTTTACCATTTCACCGTCAACAAAAATAAATAAATTGTCAATTTGATCCTCAGCTAGAAAAGCAAACAAACTATCATCAAAAAAATTATTTTGTTTGTCATCCTTAAGATAATTCAGAATTGTTTTTAATTCAATTTCAATATCTATTATGTCATTATTTACATCATCAACATAAGAAAGTTTTATGGAATCCACTCTCTTATCCAATTCAATTTTTTCATTATATGATGAAAATTGTTCAGATATCAAAATGACTGAAACAGTCGAAATAGATATTGTCAGAAGTATAATTACTTGAAGAAAGAAATTGATTTTCATTTTAATCCACCAAATTCAAAACTGATCACTTCCAAAAATCCTGATTGGTTAATTTGGCACCAATAAGACTGTATTTTACAATCATCTTGTAGTAATTCCGTTGCAACTGAAATGGATTTTTTTGCTTTTATCAAAGCATCAATCTGTTGGTCAGATGTGAAGATATCCACTGTGGTATAGAACTCATTTAATTCATCTTCACTTAACTCTGTGTTTTCTGCAATAATTTTCACTGCCCTAGCAGGGTTTTCATTTAAAAAATCTACTGCTTGGTTTAATGATCTTATTATTTGGGCAACTTGATACATATTATTTTGAACAAAACTTCCATGGAAAATCAATCCGTCAATGATATGGTAATTTGACTGTGATGGTGTGTAAACTATTTGATGTCCTAAAGCCACCGATTCCTCAAGATTTGGAGTCCATGTATGTCCAATTAAAACTTCATCATTCTCTATCGCTTTAGGTACATCATGACTAGAGATGACAACAAGTTCTACATTTTGAATTGGGACACCTATTGATTTGATGTAATCACGAACTAGAAATTCGGAAAAAGATTTGTAATTAACAACTCCAGCTTTGACTTTGCAATGATCAGATGTATTAATTGCGCAATCTGTATTTCTTAATTTTTCTATAGATGCATTATTTTTAATTACAATTCCATCATTTTCCAACGATTCATCTGAAATCCAAACTACGTTCGAATGCATTCCAAGTCTCTCGAATTCTATAGTATCTGCAACTACAATCATCATCCCATCAACGTAATTATTCCAGTACTGATCCACTGAATCCCGATACCGCATTTCTTGAACCAACTCTACATCTACCCCATTTTTTTCAAAAAATCCTGCTTCTTGCGCAAGCAGTAGGATATAGTTACCTGGAAAATCAGAATATGTAATTTTAACTGGAGTTTCATTTGGAGAAAATATGAAAAAAATGATTACTATGATAGATATTGCTGGAAGAAAAACTGTCCAGTCAGGAATTTTTTTGCTTAATTTATTTTTTAAATAATATCCAATACCAAAACCAAAAGCGCTAACCAAAATTATAGCTGGAAAAATCAGCATTACTACGTACTGTTCTTTTTTGTATTCTGAAATATGTTTTTTAGTAAAGTCTTCTGAAAATTTAGTTGTAGTTGTTTTTGCATCAAGCAGAATTTTCTTTTTTCCATCTATCATTGCATAATCTGTAAACTGTTCTTCAAATCCGATTTCAATTCCGGTAGAAGATTCTACAAATGTTCTAGCAGAATAATCCTCAGTAACTGGAACATTAATTTCAGGATATAATTGAGAAACATCAAAAGATGTTTGGCCAAAATACTCGTAAATTGTTAATTCCCCTAATTGGAATTCCTGAATAAATTCATTCTTTAGAATATCTCCTCCAACATCATAAACTGACATTGATGTCTTTGGAGGATTTGGCGGGAAATTAAAATACCCATCCTTATCCACATATTTTTTAGAGGTTCTCTCAAATTTTTCATCAAGAGACAGATTCCAAACTACCTCGTGATTTTTCAAATCAATATATGTATACGTACTTTTTACTTCAAGGATTTCAGGACCACTATCAGTTAGTGTTCTTGACCAAATTAGTGAAATAGGAAAAGGTTCACCCAAGTTTGAATCTAAATCATCTGCAGTACGCATTTCACCCACATTATAATTGGTATGGGTAATCAGGAATTCCTCAAGAGATGTATCTGTGTTCCAATATGAAAAATGAAGCGATAAAATTAACACAGTTAATCCAATAATTGACAAATAAATTTTCATGTATTTGCCTTGATGATTTCAAATTTAATGGTATTGAGCCAGTTTTTTGCTTAACACTCTTCCATAATGGATGAAAATCAAGTATTATATTATAAAATAGTAATTTCATATCTTAATCATGATTGATTGGGATTCAAAAAAAGAATCACTTCAGGAATTGGAGTTAATGAAAGCGATTGAATATGAAGTAAAGACTTCAAGTAAATCAGATTCAAGCGGATGGGTTCACATCAAAGAAACTAAAAAGATTGGAGAAATTCTTTCAACCTTGGGCGACCCTTTGACAAGACAAATCCTAATCGCACTTAATAAAAAACCACATACTGCACTTGACTTGATGGAAGAGATTCCTGATGCTCCAAAGACTTCACTTTACAGAAAAATGAAAGATTTGGAAGAAAAGGGAGTTATCAAAGTTGATTCATTTGAGCAAAAAGAAAACAAAAAGGTGGCGGTCTACAAATCTACAATCATGGGAATTCAAATAAACATGAAAGATGAAATCGATCTCTTCATACACATAAAGTAATCCCAAAAATGGGAATTAGGAATTGTTTATAATAGAAGATTGTTTGGATCGTTGTATGAGTAAGAATATCTTACTAGTTGATGACAATCAAAAGATTAGGGAGTTGTTTACTAGTTACTTGGAACTCAAGGACTTTAATGTTGATTCTCTGGATTCAGGAGTCGAGGTTATGAATAAGATTGAGTCAAATGACTATGATATTGTATTACTAGACATGGCAATGCCTCAAGTAAGTGGATTTGAGGTTTTAGTAAAAATGAACGAAAAACAATTTGACATGAATAAAGTCATTGTATTAACTGCAGCAGATCTGAGCGATGAAGAAAAAGAGAAGATAAAATCATTTCAGATCAGGGCATTTCTAGAAAAACCAGCTGAACTAAGTACAATTATGGGACTAATTGGTAGCTAGTTAATAGAAATATTTATCATTAATCTTCAAATTTTCATTTTAATAATTAGTTTCTAAAAAAGAGTTTATTAAAAAACATCCACTCTCTTAAACATGATTCAAAATTATGGGAAAATTATTGCAATCATTCTAGTAATTTCTGCTGGAGTAAATCTTTACTGGTTTTCAGTCATTATTCCAGAACAATTTTCACTTCCAACTAATTACTCCAGAAGCACAGAATTCTTTGGGAAAGACAAGATTGTTGGCGAATTTGGAGGCTCTTTTAATGAAGAAACAAAACACCAGCGGAATTCCCTTGAAAGAGTAGTCAAACTAGACGGAGATATTCTAAAAATTGAGGCAGAAATTGTTTCAAAACACGTAATTTCAGATAAAGTTGTCTTTAATGCATTTGATAGCTATGATGTAGATCGAATTACTAAAAAACACGTTGATTCGGATTTGTACTATGCATTTCCATCAAATGTTGAAAAGACAAGTTATGATTTTCTGCATCCTGTAATTCACCGACCAACTACTATGCAATATGTTTCAACTCAAATAATTGATGACCTTGAGGTGTATTTTTTCCAATGTGCGCCATCAATTAACGATAACTCTGCCGCTTTTCCGCAATTTGAAGGCAAAACTATCAAAGTAGAGTATTCGTGTAATTTGTGGATAGAGCCCATTACTGGCAAGTTAATCAAAATGGAAATAGGATGGGATAATTATTTTGTGGAAGATGGTAAAAAAGTTCATCCAACACAGATTGGTGAGAGTGGAGCATCGGATCTATTTGTGTTTGATGCAGTGAAATTAGCAAAATATCAGTTGGAGATTCTGAACATCTATGAAAGAATTTTGCCTATGGTGTTTTGGATAATTACGGGTTTGATGATATTAATTGTAATTTTTACACAAAGATTGAACGTTGCAACTAGTAAGGGGATTCAATCTCAACTTGAAATACAAAAACAAACTAACGAATTTACTAATATGATTTCCCATGAACTAAAGACGCCTCTGACTCCAATTAGAGGTTACTGTGAAATGCTACGAGATCCTAAATTACTTGGTCCGTTATCAGAAAAACAAGATAAAGCAGTTCAGAATATTGAGAAAGAGAGTTCAAATCTACTCAGTCTCATTGAAAAGATTCTGCTAGTTAGGAAGATGGAAAATGAACTCTTTGAAATAATTCCTTCAGAAATATATCTAGACGATATGGTTACTGAGTTTATCCAAAAATTATCAAAAGAGATTTCAGATAAAGGAATCGAACTAAAAATTGATGTCAAAGATCATGAAAAGATAACTGTAGATTCAAGATTAATGTCACAAGTCTTTTCAAATATTATCCTAAATGCGATTGATTTTGTGCCCAAAAAAAATGGTAAGATCCAAGTTTCAGCAAAATTGGATGCAGATAATGTCACATTTAGAATATCCAACAACGGACCAGCAATTCCACAAAATGAGTCTGATAACCTGTTCAAAAAATTCTATCAGTTGGATACATCGCTTACTAGGCCTCACGAAGGTTCAGGATTGGGGTTGGCAGTTTGTAAAGGAATAATAGAATCACATGGTGGAAAAATATGGATTGAAAGCAATTCTGAAATGACATCATTTATTTTCAGAATACCTCGGAGAAAATAGTTTTGCAGAGATCCACATCAAGTTCGCTGATTATTTTTTGTATCGGATTGATTGCTACAGCAATAGTTTGGTTTGCATTTTTTGAATTAATAGAATCTACTCAAATAAAATCATTTCAAGAGGAGAGTCATTCATTGATACAAAAAGTTGAATCAAGATTACAGGTGTATAATGGAATCCTTTTAGGCTCAGTTGGATTGTTTGCCGCTTCCGATGAGGTAACTCCTGAAGAATGGAGTACTTTTATCAAATCCACCAAACTCATTGAAAGCTATCCTGGAATACAGGGAGTAGGATTCAACAAATATCTTCAAAATGATTTTGAAAAACCAGAACTTGTAAAAAAAATGAATGAGTATGGGTACACAGATTTTGAAATAAAACCTGTGGGTTCAAGAGAAATGTATTTTCCGGTGATCTACATTTTTCCTGAAAATGAGGCAAACAAAAGGGCAATTGGATATGATATATACTCGGAATCTGTTCGTTCAAAAGCTGTAGATAACGCTATCACTCTTAATGAAATGTCAATTACAGGAAAGATTGTTCTTGTTCAAGAAGGAGAGGGGGAAGCACAAAATGGATTCCTTATGTTGATTCCTGTTTATGAAAGCAATTTAGAACAAAAAATGAGTGGACTTATTTCAGCTGTTTTTAGGGTAAATGATTTAATTTTTGAAATTCTAGATGAAGACACTTTTCAAAAAAACAATGTCCGAATCTATGAAACAGTAGAGTCTCAAGAAAATCAGTTATTTGATTCTAATAAATTCAATGAAATTTCTAATTTAAATGAGAACTTTTCATACATTGAGACAATTAGTTTTGGAAATATGGATTGGGTATTTGTTATAGATTCCCCCAAACCAGAACTTACCGATTCAGAAAAAAATCTGCTAATTGCAATTCCCATAGTGGGCGTGTCAATTAGCATTATGGGTTTTGTTTTATTTTTGAATTTTAACAAAACTGTGGTTGCAAAACAAATTCAAAAACGAAGAGATGAATTTGACTCAATGATCTCCCACGAATTGAAGACACCTCTTGTTCCAATTATGGGATATTGTGATATGTTGCTATATCCAGAATATCTAGGTAAATTAAATGATGGACAACTTCATGCTGTAAAAAAAATTGTGACAAATGTGGATCACATGAAAAGACTCATTCAAAATATTTTGGATAGTCAAAAGATGGATTTGAACCAGTTAAAATTAGAATACTCGACTGTCAATCTCAAAGAATTTATCTCTGAAATTGTTTTTTCACACGCCCCAATTACATCTGAAAAGGGAATTTCTTTGTCTATGAATAATATTCCTAATATTCAAGTCACACTAGATGCGTCTAGAATTAAAGAGGTAATTACCAACATCATTCTAAACGCCATAGATTTTCTTCCCGAAAAAAATGGAAAAATATCAATTACTGCAAGAGAATTAGAAGATAATCTGAGAATATCAATTTCAAATAACGGTTCACAAATTCCACATGAACATCTGAATCTAATTTTTGATAAATTTCATCAAGTAGAAACAGGGGTGACACGAAGACATGGAGGTTCTGGATTAGGATTGGCAGTTTGCAAGGGAATAATTCAACTTCACGGAGGTAAAATTTGGGTAGAAAGTGATAAAAATATCACAAGTTTCATTTTTGAAATTAATTTAAAACCTAATAAATGAGAAATTGAAAAAAATTACATGAAAGTCTTACTTGTCGATGATTCTCTAGAAGTTACTGAAATGCTTACAGAGTTTTTTTCATTAAAAGGAGATCAAGTTGATCGTGCCCATGATGGAGAAGAAGCAGTCAATAAAATTTTGGAAACTAGATTTGATGTAATTATTTTAGATCTTGCAATGCCTAAAACCAGTGGATTTGAGGTATTGGAATTACTAAAAAATAAAAATAAACTTGAACCTGAGAAAATTTTTGTTTTGACAGCAATGAATATCACAAATAATGAAAGAGAAAAAATTGAGAAATATGGTGTTCATTTGCTACTAAAACCCATAAGCATACATGATTTGTATGCCTCAATAGAATCAAAATAGTTTTAGAAAATTTCTAATTAATTTATGGTGCCGAGGGCAGGAGTACTAAAATAAAATTAACCCCTTTCTAACTAACTAACTATACTTTATCATACATATCATACATATCATACATTTCACGAATAAAATTGAGTGTGTATCTTACAGTAGACCCTACATGATCATATATTTTCTGATTCTTCAATGAAATCAGTTATCTTTTGATTGTTAGTTAAATGAAAACGAATTAGATCCTGCTTTCTTTTCTTTAATAACTAACTGTGTTTTTTGTAACTCAATTGTTGCCTTTTGTTTGATTAGTTGTTCAAATTCTCTATTTCGTTCATACTTATCTTCTAGCATTTTTGTATAATATTTTTGGGTTTTATCATCAGCAGTTTCACGCATTTTTTGTATGGTCTCATGTGATTGTTTTTGTGCTAATTCCAATTTCCAGACTGATTCAGCCATGGCTTTTGCAATAATTTCATCTTGTCTTTGTAATAGTGATTCTTTTAGTAAAATGGCTTTATTTCTTGCAATCTCTAATGCAATTTTTTTCTCTTCAATTAATTTGATATATTCGGATATCTTTTCTTCACTTTCATATTCTTTAGAAATTTCTTTTTTGTCAATTTCAGATGAATTTAGTATGGATTCTTTTTGAGTTATTTTCGATTGGAACACATCTTCAATGTAAAGATACGACACATTTCTTTTTGAATCCCATAATCTAAATAATAAATTAGATTCAATATCTGATTTTGTAAAATATACATCATACTCTACTACTGATTTATTCCCTTCTGTGTATGATTTTACAAAAGCGATATCGATTACTTTTTGTGGGTCTTTGATTTCAATTTGCTTTCCTTTCTCATACGTAACACTGGTCTCAGTAAGATCATTTTTGATTTGTGGTGAATCAGTAAAGAATAGTGATGCATGTTCTAGAAATTCTGGTCCCAGTGAAATGTATGATTTTAGTATGATTGAAACTGGAGTATCTTTTTGAATGTTGATTGGTGCAATATTTTTAATTTCATCATATCTGTATGATTTACCATTTATGACTAGTGGGGATTCATTAGTAAATGATGTCATAAAAGAAGGTGCGCATTTTGAACCACAGTTGCTACCACCACCAGATGCTACTCCAGAACTTCCTGCTGAAAATGTCGATGCAGTCTTTGTCCAAATTAACAAATCAGCGCCACTATCAATCTTGCATGCAGTTGCTCCAACATTTGTAGGATTTGTCAAATCATCACAAGTAGTAGATACCAAAATCTCTGTCCCATCAAACTCTGTAATTAACCCATCAGAGCCAGCAACATCAGGAAGTACAATCTTTACTGGGGCACTAAAAGTCAACCTTCCATTTGGGTTTCCAAATTCCACTGAAACAGACGGAGTAAAAATTGAACTAGTGATGGTCTTTGGTGTAGGTACAGTAAGTTCACCAGTCCATGTTCCAGCAGCTGATGATATTTGTACACTAGAAGGTAAAACCACGTCTGCTACAGGTGAGTCAAATGTTACTTGAGAGGTAAGTGCCACCACTCCCTGATCATCTGCATAGTTTGAAAAATCCAGTTTGACTTGAGGTGATACCTCAAATGTTTCAGATGTTGTTAATGGTGGAATTAAATTAAAACCCGTATTGTCAGCAACTACAAAGTTACTTGCTCCACCCGTTTTTGCAAGATTGATGCTTGAACTGTTATCCACAACAACTGTTTGTGTAACTACTTTGGTATTTCCAGAATTATCAGTTACTGTGAAATAGACTTTGTATTTTCCTCTGGTACTGGAATCTACTGCAGACGAATCAACGATAACCCTTGAAGTGATATCTCCATCTTCTACATCCTTTGCAGTATATGCAAATTTAGGAATAGGTGCATTTAGATCAATTCTAATTAGTGTATCTCCGTCTAGTTTTAATGTAGGGGTATTACCTGCAGAAAATATTATTTTTTCAGTGATGGTTGTGGAGAGTTGGCTTCCAGAAGTTTCAGTTAATTTGTATTCTGTATAGTAGATTTTATTTGATGAAGGAATTGTTCCAGTTATAGATACATCACTTTCATAAAGATATTGTCCAGTGAAACTATTTTGATAATACATTTTTGTGGCATGAGATGTAGTGTAAGTTTGTTCCTCTACCACATTTGCTACTGTTCCATAATTGTAAGTATCAACACCTTTTACCAATGTTGTTGTAAAATCTGCAGAATTTCCATTGACTGTAAATGATGGATGAGTTGTATCTGATATTGGTGCAACTAGTTGTTTTGATACAACATTGGAATCAGTCCCCGATATACCTTGAGAATTTTTTGCCTTTACTTTGAAATAATGTGTATTTGAATAAGATAATCCAGAAATTACTTCACTAGTTTGAGTATCTATGGCATCGGTATATTGCGTATATGTGGCACCATCAGTTGATTGATAAATCTCATAGTCTGTAATGCTTGCACCACCATCGTATGGAGCACTCCAAGATAAGGTAAATTCTTGAGAATTAGTGTGAGTCAATGTCAGATTTGTGATTCCACTGGGTGTAGCAAGTGCACTAGTTGTAACTCCCGTACTGGTTGCAGATACTGTTCCTACTCCTAATCCGTTAATTGCAGAGGTTCTGAACTGATAAGTCGTATTTGGAGTCAGACCAGTCGCACTGTATGTGGTCGCAGGTGATCCAGTGTTTGCAGTTACCTGACTCCATGTTCCACCTGAATTCGTACTCTGTTCAATTTTGTATCCTGTTGGAGACATGCCATATGTGGGGGCATTCCATGAGAGATTGATTTTACTAGTTGGAATGGTAGAGTCCTTTGCAGCAACAAGTGACAGAGTCTGACTAGGTATTTGATTTTGAGTATTTACTTCCCAAAATGACATAGTAGATCTTTGGCAGCTTGCACAGGCATTCCAGCCAGTATTACTTGTAACTGCCAAATACTGATTGTCAAATATGCTAAAAGGATTCACAGTAAAGATAGAACCAAAATAATTTCGATTCCAATCATATTGATTACTGCCACCCACTCCAGGAGCTTGGCAGCCAAAGTGTTTTGGGTTTGCAGGATCATTTAGATTGAATTGAGTAAAACCATTACCTCCATGTGCAGTTACTCCTCCAAAATTTGTTCCGTTTTGGAGTTGGTATGTAAAAACATCTCTAATCTTGGCATGAGAAGAACAAAGACCACCAGTATATTTCGAATAAACAACAGTAGGAGTTGAAGGATCATTTAGATTAATGATGTTGATTATGCCATCTCTAGAACCCGCAGCCACTTTCTGAGTTTCGGCAGTAATAATATAGTTAGTTCCATTTAACAATTGAAAAGTATCAATTATGATAGAATCAGAACCATAGGTCTGAACACATGTATAGCATATATCAAAACTAGGATCGGATACCTTACTTTTGTAAGATACCAATTTGATATTTGAAAGTTCATTCAAGTTTAGTATACTTAATGACTTATCATGGATATTTGGGACGGCAGCAAAATTTGTTCCATTATTTAGTTTGAAAATTGAAATATTACTTTTGAAATTTGCAGGCAATACTGATAGCGAATTAAGAACTTGAGATGAAGTAGATTTAATGTTTGAAGGATCATTTAGATTGTACAGTACAATAGGTCCTGCAACATTAGTTCCTGAAACAGTTATTTGTTGAGCCGCACCAATTAGAAAATTTGTCCCATTTGAATGCTGAAAGGTAGCCAAATTTGATTTTGAAATCCATGCAGGGGTCGTTGATGCAGTTAATTGTTTTGCAATAGTGAGATTTGATGGGTCAGTAGCATTGACAACTAAAAGAGAGGTTAAAGAATTTCTCATCAATAAATAAGGAAGATTGTTAATTTCAAGGGCTTTGACCTCAATCATGTTTGCAATTTTATTCTGAAAAATGGTAGCCCAACCATTTGCAAATCTTGTTACTTGAGATGGATTTGACAAACTATCAATATCATAAATTGTAAATCCATCATTTACCTGATAATCTTCAAATGTTCCAAACATGGTAATCAGATATCTTGAGCCATTAGTAGTGTAAAATACATCAGAATCAGTTTGGTATGATATGCCATTATTATCTACTGAAATTTTAGAAAACTGATTAATTGAATCAGGAGTCTGACCACCATTCACAGCAGGCAAAGTTCCAATCTCTACTATCTGGACTCCATCATCATCAGAAGAAGTAATTATTGCATATTTTTTGTCAGAATCTGTAAAAAAGTCAAAACCAAAAGCACCATTTAATTCGGTAAATCCATTTGTGTCATCAGTTTGAGAGTTTGTAGAATATAGAAGATTCAACTCATTGAGATTAATTATTTCAAATCCGTCTTCAGTATTGCTTGTAGATAATGCAAATAAACTAGAGCCAACAGTAAATGTTCCAACCTTTCCACTACCGCCTAAAATAGTGCTAGAACTATCTGAAATATTGTCAACTAAAACAGGGTTTGTCAAATTACTCAGGTCATAAATTGCAAATTGCTTTCCCGTCTCGCTCCTAATTGCAGCATAATTTTTTGAATATTTTGTAAAGACATCAACTGAAGTGGGACTGATTATAGAGTCAGACGAGAGATCGTACTCTTTTATCATAGTTACATTTGAAGGGTCTGTCAGATTGATTATTGTAAAATGACTCTCATTTTTTGATGTAATGATACCATATGGATTCCCAGAAACTGAAAAAGTTGATGAATCACTAGGTCCATCAAGTTTTGTAAATCCGTTTATGCCATCTGTTTCAGAATCAACTCCAACTATTGTTGTAGGATCATTCATGTTGACTATCTGAAATCCCTTATCATCATATGATGTAACAAGTGAATAGTTTGTTCCATTTGATAAAGTGAATACGTTTACAGAGTTTGCCCCATCTAGTTCCAAAAATCCGTTAAACCCATCAAACTCTGCATCAAGAGGTACAGGTTTTAGAGGATTTGTCATGTTTAAGATTTGAATTCCATCATCAATTCCTGAAACAACTACTCCGTATCTCTTGGCTCCAATTGAAAATGATTTCACATCTGCTGCACCATCAAGTGCAGTGTATCCTGAGATACCATCAGTCTTTGAAGCAACAGCTACAATGTTTGTTGGATTATTCAGATTCATTAACTGAATTCCATCATCATCATATGATGCAACTATTGCAAAGTTTGTTCCATTTGCAAGCTGAAATACGGAGACTGCTTTTGCCCCATCTAGTTCCAAAAATCCGTTAACCCCATCAGACTCTGCATCACTTGAAGTTGCTCCATATGGGGTTGCTCCAAAAGCATGTCCTCCAGTCAAAATCATACATACAGAGAAAATAAAAAATAGCAAAAATACAGTATTTTCATTATCGGTCAATAGCAATTCCTAAAACGCATAATACTAAGAATGATTCCGTTTCTCAATATTTTTTCAAAAAACTCATAGAATTTAATCATCACTGGTACTTTAGTCAAAAAGGTGTATGCCGAGGGCGGGATTTGAACGCGCGACAGCCCGGTCTTCAGCCGAGTGCTCTCCCAGGCTGAGCTACCTCGGCACTCAAAAAATGTCAATAGTTGAGGAATTAAAGTGTGTCTTTTTAGATCTTCCAAAGAATGTCTTTTCTTCCATTTCTTTTGTTTATTATTCTGCTAAGAACAAAAAACAGATCAGATAATCTATTGAGATAGATTATACAATTTGAATTAATTTCATCTTTTTCAGCAAGGAGGACTGTTAGAGTTTCAGCTCTGCGAATAACAGTTCTAGCAAAATGCAATTGAGATGCGGGGACAATGCCTCCCGGAAGTATGAAATTAGTTAATGAAGGAAGTTCTGATTCAAACACATCTATTTTTTCTTCCAAAACACTGATCATTTCTAGAGAAACTCTATTTTTTACATCATTAAGATTGGGGTTTGAAAGGTCAGAACCCACAATGAATAGATCATTTTGAATTTTTTGAAGAATGTTAAACACATCTTCGTCTAGAGGGTTAGATAATACTATGCCTAAAGCCGCATTTGCCTCATCTACGGCACCATATGCAAAAATTCTAGGATGTGATTTTGAAATGCGAAAATCTCCTTGAAGAGAGGTATTGCCGTCATCTCCGGTTTTGGTGTATATTTTCATAAAATTATTGGACGTGATTCAATTATTATGTTGTTCGAAATACTCAAAACTCTTTAGGAGATGACACATACCCAAAATTAATGGTTGAAGATTTTTTTAAAATATCTGCCAATCTAAAAAATATTTCCAGACAAGGCTGGATTGACAAATTAGGAATTCCAAATCCTGAATCCGTCGCAGATCACACATTTTCTATGGCAATTATCGGTATGGTTATTTCCGATTTAGAAAATCTCAACTCAGAAAAAATCTTGAAAATGATTTTACTTCATGATTTAGCAGAATCAGAAATTGGAGATATTGTACCTGAGCAGATGAGTTTGGAAGATAAACACAAATTAGAGAATTCTGTATTTGACAAAATCTTAAAACAATTACCTTCGTCACTTAATTTAACATATAGAGAAATTTGGAAAGAGTATCAAGAAAATAAATCACTTGAAAGTCAAATCGTTCATCAAATTGATAAATTAGAGATGGCATTGCAAGCAAAAATTTACCAGTCACAAGGATACCCTAAAGAAAAATTAGACATTTTCTTTGAATCTGCGAAATCAAACATGACTCATCCAAAACTAAAAGAATTATTTACAAAGATTGTCAATCAACAATAATGTCTGAATCTGAGAAAGATGAATTAATTGATGCTCAAAAGCAGGTTATAGGAATACTGTTTGAAGTAATTAAAAGATTACAGGCCAATAGTGACTTGGATGAAGAGTATTTTGAGATAGTTACAAAAAAAGAAAGTAATGAAAGTAGATTAAATGAAATTCTGGTTCAAAGAAAAGAAAATTCTGAAATTGTTGGTAGACTCTTAGAACAACTACAGGTTTAGTGACCACAACTGCAATCATCGTCGGAGATTATTCTTAGATGAGCTGTTTGCTGATATTTGTCTTGAATGTAATTAGAGAGGTTGGCAATTCGAATAATCGGTCCTCTGGTCTTCCAACTACCTTCATTTTCAAACCAGAATTCTATTTCATCAACATCATATCTTTCCCCGCTTTCTACCAATTCCTTAAAAATAGATTTTATCTCCTCCACTTCTGATTCAGATATTGTAGTTTTATCTTCAACCATCGTAGTAATTTCATTTAATTTTATTATCACATTATTGGTAAGTGGCATGTTTTTTTTATTGTCGTATTGTATAACAATCTTTTGAGGTAATACTGTTTTTATAACAATCAGATATTTTGCCAAGTATGCAATACTTTCAAGCATTAAAGCTTGGCCAAAAGAGAGTAGCAGAAGCCAGAGAATATCTCAATAAATTAACTGATGGAAAAGCAATGCCTGCCTTGGCATTAACTGATACTAAATCAAATGTTTGGCAGCCAGTGGGAGAAGAGAATCTTTATGCATTTGTTGATGAATCGGCAGGGTTTGTTTTGACTGATAATAGTGGATACATTCTTGCATTAGTTGACAATTCAGGAGCTTCAAAGACCATTGTTCAAGGTGTGACAAAAGAACAAAAAGAAAAACTGGAAAAAGCATTTGAATTAGACGGCATACCAAAGTTTGAAGGCAAGGTTATTCTCCCAGTTTAACCTAGCCTCAAATAAAACGTAAAGCTTTAGTTATGATTGTGTTGAGATAATTAAATGAGTAAATATTCGCAAGAGATCGAAGTGAGTGGCCACCTAATTGATTCTTTGATTTTAACAAAGATTTTTGATAAAATCATGGATTTGCAAGGCGAGTTTCAAGTTCAAGAGATCAATATTGGTAAAAAGAAAAAGGATCAATCTTACGCGCGATTATTAGTTAAAGGAAAAAATCAAAAACATCTTGATGAAATTTTGCAAACAATATACAGAGAGGGTGCTGTATCCAAAGTTCAAAAAGAAATTTCTCTAAAGAAATCTCCAAAAAATAATGTAATGCCTGACAACTTTTACAGTACAACAAATAATCATACTCAAGTCTTTTACAAAGGGAACTGGATTCAAGTAGAAAACATGATGATGGATAAATGCATAGTTCTAAAGGCAAATAGAGCTTTTTGTGTGCCATTTAGAGATGTAAAAAAGGGTGATCAAATCATCGTGGGAGAGGGTGGAGTAAAGATAAACCCTCCAGAAAGACCAAGGGAGGGCTCAAATGTATTTGAATTTATGGGAAGTTCAAGTTCTAGTGAAAGACCAACTCAACACATTGCAAAAAAAGTGGCAGATGATATTTACAAAACCAAAAAAAGTGGTGGAAAAATTGTCATTGTGGGAGGTCCAGCCATAGTTCACACTGGTGCATCGGATGCTGTTTCAGAATTGATTAGATCAGGATATGTTGATGGGGTATTAGCTGGAAATGCGTTAGCCGTTCACGATATTGAGTATGCAACATTAGGGACATCTCTTGGAATGAATGTCAAGGATGCAACATTGGCATATCATGGTCACAGAAACCACATGGATGCAATAAACTCTGTTTTCAAGGCGGGCTCTATTGCAAATATGGTAAAATCAAAAAAACTAACAAAAGGAATCATGTATGAATGTGTCAAGAATAATGTTCCTTTCGTTCTAGCAGGATCCATCAGGGATGATGGTCCATTACCAGATGTCATTACTGATGTCGCGCAAGCCCAAAGAGAATACAAAAAAGTCCTCAAGGATGCTAAAATGGTGATAATGATATCTACAATGCTTCATTCCATTGCCACAGGTAACATGTTGCCAGCAAATGTCAAAGTTATAGTTGTTGATATCAATCAACCAACAGTCACAAAGCTGATGGATAGAGGGACATGGCAAGCATTAGGTATTGTTTCTGATGTTGGAGCATTTTTACCAATGGTTGCAAATCAGATCAGGAAAAAGAAATAATTTTCAGAAAATTCAGATGTTTCTTTTTACCGATAAAATTCGTTTCATCTAATAATAATTACTATTTTTCAATATGAAAAAAAGATACGAGTATTTTAAATGGAAAAATATGTTACGGTTGTTATTGAAAAATACAGAACACCTTGGAATATTCGTCATCCTTTCTGTACTAATTCTAATTCCAATTTTCAATGATGCTTCTGCTGAAACTCTAAAAATTGCAAATTTTGTAGATCCAAACAAAAGTCCACAACATTATCTGGACAGATATTACAATGAACCAACATACAAGTCATGGTTTGATAGAAACTATCCTGACATGAGTATTGAACAAGCAGTAGGAATTAGTACTGAAAAGTCAGTTATGGATTCAATTCTTCAAAAAGAAATCATTCAAGAGGCTGATGCAACATTAGGTCGCCAAGAGTCAGAAGACACTAATAATTCTGAGACTGCACAGATGATTTTAGCAATTGGTGGGTTAGGCATATTATTTGGTGCTGTTTATGGAGTAAAAAGAAAAGTAAATGACAATACTAGACAAATTTCTATTAACACGGACTCTATCCGAAGAAAGATCATTCGTCCTGTAATTAGAACAAATCCCAAAGAAATACTTCAATTGAGACTTGCAAAAGGAGAGATATCTTTTGAGGAATATGAAAAAATAAGTGATAAACTAGCTAGTGGTGATTAATGAATTCTTTTTGGAATTGTATTCATTAAAATTATTTTTCTTGAGATCTTCAAAAAACTGTTGAATCATTTTGAGTCCAGATACAATTTTGGGGGCGTTATCTTTTACAAACTGGGTTCTCTCTGAACTTGTCTTAGGCTTATTCAGCAAATAATTTTTGTAAGCAGCAGATCCATCATAATCAACGAATGCTATTCTTGCACTAAAATCAGTCCTCTCCAAAACCAAACTATCGCCACCCACAATTGCTGTATGGTATGGATGAACAATTAATGCCTCTGAAAGTTTTTGAGATGTGGAGATTTTTGCTTTTTGCAAGTCAGGAGCAAATGCATTGAAATCAGCTAAGAGATAAAACGTCGCGTCAGGTTTTGTCGTTTTAACTCCCTCAATTGCAGATAATTCGTGAAAAGTATATTCACCCATCAAATGATGAATGTTTCTAGTTACTTCAAAATACTCATCAATTTCAGAACTAATCTCAAAACCTGCTACTGCAGCATGTTGGATAGGGGTAGATACGGCGGTATATTCTGTCGCAAGAATTTTTTTGAATTGTGCTTTGAGTTCAGTTGCATGTTGTGGAAAAATAACATAGCCAAGACGATAGCCTCCAGCAGCATGGGATTTTGACAGTCCATTGGTGACAAATGTTCCTTCTGGGTAAATTTTTCCCATACTGACAAACTTGGAAAAGTCATAGCAAGTTTGGGCATAAATTTCATCAGAAATCACTGTGATATTTTGTTCCCTGCAAACATCGGCAATTTCTTCTAATTCTAGTTTATCATAGAGTAATCCAGTGGGATTATTAGGGTTATTAAGAATCAATATTTTTTGTCGGTCTTGTAATCTCAATCCAAGTTTTCTTAAATCAGCTGGAGATATTTTCTTATTTGCTCTGGTCGGAAGCATGTGATAATTCTTTTTTAGAAATCTTATCTGAGGAAGATATCCCAGCCAAGCTGGAGTAGGCAAAATTACTGTACCGTGTAAAATTTCTAAGAGATTAAAGATGAGTTCTTTTGTTCCAGGTCCGACATAAACTCTGTCGGGAAGTACATCCATATCGTAATAATGTTTGTTATATTTTGAAATTGCATTTCTAAGTTCAGGAATTCCTGGAACTGCTGCATATTCTCCTTTGTGGACATTTTTAATCAATGTCTCTTGAATGATTTTAGGAACCGGGAAGGGGGATTGACCAAATGCAAACCCATAGAATCCAAAAGAACATTCTTGGTGAGGACAATCCGAGTGAAATTCTTGAAGAAATGTATTGAGTTTGAGATTTTCAGGCATTTCAATATCTTCAACCTGCTGATCTACTATGAATTTCAATGATGACAATAGCATTTTCCAAATAAAGTAATTTTATGTTAAAGTGATGGCATCAAAAAGTGAATTTTCTCAACTCAATTTTGGAACCTCATCCAATACATGAGGATTTTCAAGAGATGACAAATCACCCAGATCCACGCCTAATAATTTGGCTTTTAAGAGTCTCCTAAGAATTTTTCCAGTTCTAGTTTTTGGTAAATCAGTTAATTGAAATACAAACTTGGGTTTGGCAACTTTACCTATTTTTTCACCAATATAGTCAGAAATCAAATTTTCTAAATTACTATCTTCTTTTTTATCTGAAACAAAAAAAACAACAATTGCCTCTCCTGTTAATTCATCAGGTATTGCGATTGAAGCCGCGTCAGAAATTTTTTCATGAGAAATAACTGTATGTTCAATTTCTGCGGTGCTCATTCTATGTCCTGAAACATTTATCACATCATCTGTCCTTCCTCTCATATACCATAGTCCATCATCATCTACATACACATAATCTCCATGAAACCAAATATTCTCAAAACGTGACCAATAGGTTTCAATGAATCTTTGGTTATCATTTAGTAGTCCACGAGTCATACCAGGCCAAGGAGATTTAATTACCAAGTAACCATTTTTTCCCCTAACAGAACTGCCATCATCATCTACAACATCTAAATTCATTCCAGGGACTGGAATTCCAACAGTGGTAGGTTTTAGATTCATTCCGGGGAAAACGGATAACATCGCACCTCCAATTTCAGTTCCCCCTGACAGGTTCATTATTGGGATTTTTTTATTTCCAACTTTTTCAAATAACCACCACCAGGAATCTTCATCAAGAGGCTCCCCTGTGGTAGGGATGTTTTTGATTTTATCTAAAGAGAAATTGTTTAATGGTACTTCATTATTTTTCTTGAACAATCTTGTTGCAGTTGGAGATATTCCAAAAATTGTTGCGTTGTAATCCGAGAGAATCTGCCACACTCTATCGGATTTAGGAAAATCCAGTGCACCGTCATAAATTACAGAACTAGCACCCATCATAAGTAGTCCATATACATTCCACACAAGACCTGTTATCCATCCAATATCTGCAGGCCAAAATAAGACATCTTTTGCCTGTAAATCAATCAAATATGCTGCTTGATGCCCTGCAAATACCGAAAATCCTCCATGAACATGCACTACACCCTTTGGTTTTCCCGTGGTTCCCGAAGTATACAAGATGAAGAGAGGATCTTCAGAATCCATTATTTCAGTATCACAAATAGAATTCTGAGATTCTACTAGTTTGTTATAAAAAATAGTATTCTCTGATTTTTCATATTTGTCCAATCCCTTGTAGTTTACAATTATTGTTTTTTCAATATTGGAATTTACAATTGCTTTTTGCATTGTATTTTTTTGGAATACCGGTTTGCCCTTTCTAAAAAAACCATCAGACACAAAAAGAACTTTTGCGTTACAATCTTGTAATCTAATATGAAGTGACTCAGTACTATAACCAGAAAAAATAACAGTTTGTGTTGCACCAATTTTAGCAGAGGCCAAAATTGCTAAAATCGCTTCCTCGATCATTGGAAGATAGATAGCTACAACATCCCCCTTTTTGACACCTAAAGATTTTAAACCATTTGCCAGTTTTGAAACTTTTTCATCTAATTCTTTGTAAGATAATTTGGATGTTGTTCCATCTTCAGATACAAAATGATATGCAGTTTTATCAGGATTTATTTTCTTGAATTTTTCGACAGTTGATTTGTAGATGTTTGTTTTTCCATTTACAAACCATTTTGAATGAGCAATCCCATCTGAAACATCTAAAATTTTAGTATAAGGAGAATCCCAAACCACACCAATATCTTTATCGACAGCATCCCAAAACCATTCTAATTCTTCACGGGATTTTTTAGATAATTCTAAAAGTGATGATATTTCATGTTTCTGCATAAATCTAAAGATGTTGGATTCTTCAATTTGTTTTTGTGTTGGAATAAATTCAAAATTTGACAAGTTTCAATTTTTAAAATTAGATTGACTGTAAAAAGATTTTAGATTATGAAATATCTATGCCAAGACGCCTAGCACACGCAATTGCCGCTTTACCATAATCTTCTGAAATTCCTGCTTTTTCAAATTCTTTGATTCTTTTGTTTCCAATTAATGTAGTATTTTCATGATAATATTCTCTTAAAATCGAGCCTATTTGCTCATCTAATCTCTTACGTGTAGAGTCGTTCATGCCTGCCTGAAGTACAGTAGCATCAGATGTTGCCAAAATTTTGATAAATTCTATTTCTTCTAGCGATAATTGAGACATTACTGTTCTATCTGTTTTTTAAGTACATCCAAGGTTAGTTTAGGATCTGCTTTTCCTTTTGTTTTTTGCATGACTTTTCCCACAAGATAGTTTATTGTCTGTGGGTTAGATTTTGCCTGCTCAACAGCTTGAGGCTCCTCAGAAATTACATCTTTAATTATTACAAGTAATTCTGATTCGTCAGAAACATTGCCCAAATCTAAATCAGTAATTATTTGAGATAATTCTTTTCCAGTTTTTACAATTTCATGCAATGCGTTTTTGGCAGAGTTTCTTGAAATCTTTCCATTCTGAATCGCATCTGCTAAATCACCTAGATGTTTTGGGGTAATTTTTGAAGCCTCTCGTTTTTCTCGTGTATCAACTAATCCCATTAAATCAGTTGTAATTATATTTGCAATTTCTTTTGCATTTGCTTCCGTATGAGAGTCCTCAAACAAGTCAGAATAGAATTTGTCTGATGACAAAACATCTGCAACCTGATTGGGAATTTTGTATTTAGAAACATATCTTTCTTTTTTTGAACTTATACTCTCAGGCATTTCTAATTTTAATTTCTGTAGAATTTCAGGATTAATTGTGACCCATGGAATATCTCCTTCCAAGAAATATCGATAGTCTAAAGCTTCTTCTTTTGAACGAGATGAGATAGTAATCTTTCTTTTGTCATCCCAGTGTCGAGTTTCTTGAGATATTTCAATTTCTCTAGAATGAAGACTCTCTTGTCGTGTAATTTCAAAATGGACAGCTTTTTCAAGATCATGAAAGGAACCTATATTTTTTATCTCAACTTTCTTGCCACCTTCAATTGAAACGTTTGCGTCAGCTCTCATCGCACCTTCCAAACTAGGATCTGAGACTCCAAGATTTTCTAGCAAATCAGATAAAATGTTGAGAAATTCTCTAACTTGTTTTGGATTCTCAAAATCAGGCTCAGTGACAATCTCTACTAAGGGCGTGCCTGCACGGTTATAATCTACAAGAGTTATTTGGTTTTTTGAAGAATTTCCTTCGTAAATCAGCCTACCAGGGTCTTCCTCAAGTTGGATTCTAGTAATTCTAATTTTTTTGTCCCCCACCATGATTGAACCCGAACCCCCAACACTGGTATCACCATAGATGTTTAGCTGAGTGATTTGGAAGTTTTTTGGTAAATCAGGATAGAAATAATTTTTTCGAAAAAATGCGATTTTCTCAGGAGTAGAACAATTTAGAGCCATAGCAATCATTGTTGCTTTTTTTACAGCATCTTGATTTAATCTAGGTAAACTTCCAGGTAATCCCATACACACAGGGCAAATATTTTCATTAATATCGAATTGACGGTAGTTTGCCTTACATGAACAAAATAATTTACTTTCAAGATTTGTTAATTGACAGTGAATCTCTAAACCAATTTTAGTCATATTGGTACCTCCGGTAGTTTCACAGTTTTTTCCAGAGCATATGCTGCTTGAAGAAGCATATTTTCATTCATAGAGTCAGCCAAGAATTGAATTCCAATTGGCAATCCATTCGAAATAGCAAATGGAACTGAAATGGCAGGTTTCCCAGTAAGATTTGCAGTAACCGTGTTAATATCAACTAAAAATAGCGCTACAGGATCATCAATTTTTTCTCCAAGTTTGAATGGCAGAACAGGAACTGTTGGTGACAATAATAAATCATATTTTTTAAATGCCTCATTGATCTCTTTGGTTAATTTGTTTTTCACTTTGAGAGCTTTTAGGAAATATTTTCCAGCATGTCCTGCAGATGGAACAAAACCTCCAATTATCATTCTTCTTGTAACTTCAGGTCCAAAATTCTTTCTTGCTTTTTGTATGTATGAGTTGAATTCATATCCTTCCAAAGAAAAATCATATCCGTATCTCAAGTTGTCATATCTTGCCAGATTACTTCCTGCTTCAGTCGCAGTAATTGTGTAATACGCCGCAACTGAGTATTTTACCATGTCTAGTGACACTTCTTCGCAAGTTGCCCCTAAGTTTTCAAGTTTTGATATAGCTTCTTTTGTCGCAGACAATACAGCGGGATCGGTTCCATCCGCAATCATCTCCTTAATTATGCCTATTTTCTTACCTTCAATGCCTGAATCTATGCCTGAAAGGTAATCTTCATTTTTGTTATCAACAGTAGTATTGTCATTAGAGTCTAAACCGGCAATCATGTTTAGTAAAAATGCATTATCTTTTACAGTTCTAGTTACGGGTCCAATTTGCTCAATACTGTTTGCATATGAGATAAGACCGAATCGGCTAATCAACCCATATGTTGGCTTTAATCCTACTACAGAACAAAAACTAGCAGGATTTCTTACAGAACCCCCAGTGTCAGAACCCAATGATGCTACACATTCAAATGCGCTAACAGAAACAGCACTTCCTCCTGATGACCCACCAGGAGTATAATCCAAATTCCAAGGATTTTTGCTAGGACCATATGCACTAAATTCAGTAGTCAAACCCATCGCAAACTCATCCATGTTTACTTTTCCTATGAATATCGCATCTTTTGCTTTTAATTTTGAAATTACAGTTGCATCATAAGGAGCTACAAAATTCTCAAGCATTTTAGAGGCGCACGTGGTTTTACTATTCTTAATACACATGTTATCTTTTATTGATATGGGCATTCCAAAACATGCACCCACTTTTTGACCAGATTTTATTTTTTTGTCAATCTCTCTTGCTTGGTTTAGCGCATCCTCATTTACATTTAGAAACGCATGCAATTTTTCATCAACACTGCGAATTCTTTCTAATGTTGATGCAATAAAATCTTCAGCTGAAATGTTTCCATTTTGTACCTCTTGCACATAATCTAAAGCAGAAATTTTAAGATTCATTATGACATCTTTGGAGCTCGAACATAGGTACCTTTGTAATGATTTAATTTTTCAATTAATTTTTCTTCAAATGGAATATACTCATCTTCACGTAAATCTGTAATTGGAATTTCTTGCATTGTTATTTCTTCATCTTCGACTCCGGCGGAATCCAGAATGTCGAAATAATCAATCATTGCATGTACTTTATCTACATACTCTTTATGATCATCCACTTCGATTTTCATTAATTTTGCTACTTTCTCAATCTCTTCTTCTGTAACCATTTTACTACACCTATGGTGTTAGTCTGTCAACATCTCTTGGATAAAATGTTACATCACGAATGTTTTCTGTGCCTGTTAATGCCATAATTAGCCTCTCAAGGCCGATACCACATCCAGCATGTGGAGGAACTCCATAATCAAATGCGCCTAAGTGATACTCAAATGCATCCGTGTTCATTCCTTTGTTTTTCATCCTTTCTGCTAATTCATCCCGTTTTTCAATTCTTGTGCTGCCTGAAGACAATTCCAAATCTCCAAACATCAAGTCAAATGATTCTGAAATTTTAGGGTTGGATTTACTGTCTTTAACATAGAATGGTTTTGGTGCCAATGGCCAATCCTTGATAAAATAAAATCCTTCAAGACCTATTTTTTTAAGATTTGAAGGATAAAGATCATCACCCCATTCAGTTTTTGCACCTGCTTTTTGCATTTTGTCAACTAAATCATCATAGGAATATTGAGGGATGGACTCAGGAATTTCTGGGATCAGAAATTCAGTATCAGGATTATCTTTTGCATAATCAGAAACTGTTTTGATTGAAACTTTGATAATTTCTTCTATTCGTTTCATCACATCATTGTAATCAACAAAAGCTTCTTCCAAATCAATAGATATTGCTTCAGCAAGATGTCTATTAGTTCTTGATGGTTCAGCTCTAAAAATTGGAGCAATCTCAAAAACTTTCTCAAAACTCATAGTGAGTTGTTCTTTGTACAACTGAGGACTCTGAGCTAAGAAAGCTTCTTTGTTATAGTAAAAAATTGGAAACAGTGCTGCTCCACCCTCAGTTGCTGTTGCAATCATTTTAGGAGTATTGATTTCAACAAAATTCTGATCATTAAAGTAACTACGAATTGATTTTAAAACTAAACTTCTAGTGTTGAAAATATGTTGCAATACCTTTCTTCTAAGATCAATAGGTCTAACTTCTAATCGTGTATCTATATTTTTGACAGTCTTTGCTATGGGTTCAAATGGAGGAATTTTTTCAACTTCTGAGAATACCCTAAGTTCAGTCGGTACTACTTCATAACCCATAGGAGCTTTTTCAGATGATTTCACATTTCCAGTAATTGCGATTGAAGAATGTGCTTTTAGTGAGGAGATTTTTTCACGTATTTCATCAGGACAATCTCCTTTTTTTGCAACAATTGAAACATCACCATTTTTGTCTCTAATTGTGGCAAAACTGATGTTTCCATGTCCTCTAATAGTCAAAACCCATCCCATTACAGTAACTTGTGTTCCATCCATTGAAGAATTGATTTCATTGGAATAATGAGATCTTCGTAAAGTTCCTAACTCAGTTTCAATCATAATTTACTGTACTCCATATTTCATGGTGTAATTAATTTTTATATTTGCTAATTAACTAATCCGCTAATTTTCATAATGCTTATAGCCAGCACCAATTCCACTCCAAAACAAGATGGACATTCTAATTGGAATCGTTATCGCATTTATCATAATTGTAGCAGGATATGTAGGATATCACGCATCTCAAAACACAGATCTTGGTGGACATGATATTTCACTAGAATTAGAGGTTCTAAATACAAACACTAATTCCATTCAAACATTGAATCAAGTGGTAATAAAGTCAATTTCTTGATAATTACATGTAATTTACATTAATTTACCAGTAACTTTCACAATTTTCATGCCACTTACAAATAAAGAAATGATTGTTGCTGTTATCTCAAATGGAATTGCAGTGTTTTCTTTATTACAAGAGAGAGACGAACTTCCTAAAAATACGACAATGTATGATTTTGTCTTAAAAGTAATTCCTGAAGATCTCAAACCAGAGTTAACTGTGGAGTTAATTGACGAAGTTTTCCAGTATGTAACATCCGCACATAGTTCTTAAACCCCAAAATTCTAGTATATCATAACATGACCTCGATTGCAACACTTGGTTCTCACTGTTCTTTACAGGTTCTAAAGGGTGCAAAAGATGAAGGGTTGAAAACGATTCTTGTTTGTGAGAAAAAAAGAGAGAGATTATACCGTAGATTTCCATTTATTGATGAGTTAATCATCGTAGACAAATTCAAGGAGGTACTAGATGAGAAATGTCAAAAAACCCTAGAACAAAATGATGCAGTTTTGATTCCTCATGGAACTTTGATTGCTCAGATGAGCTCAGAAGAAATTGAATCAATCAAGACTCCTGTTTTTGGTAACAAGTGGATTCTAAGATGGGAATCAGATAGAGAGATGAAGGAAAAACTGATGAGAGAGGCAAATCTTCCAATGCCAAAACCAGTTACAAATCCAAGTCAAATTGAAAAATTATCAATTGTCAAAAGACAGGGTGCTGCAGGAGGAAAGGGTTACTTTATGGCAGCAAATGAGGAAGATTACAATACAAAAAGAAACCAATTGATTTCAGAAGGAGTAATTTCTAAAGAAGAAACATTGTATATCCAAGAATATGCTGCCGGTGTTTTGGCATACTTGACATTTTTCTATTCTCCTCTAAAAGATGAGTTGGAATTCTATGGAGTTGATCAAAGACATGAATCAGACATTGAAGGATTGGGAAGAATCCCTGCTGAACAGCAATTAAAATCAAACAGAGTACCATCATTCAATGTTATTGGTAATAGCCCATTAGTATTGCGTGAATCATTATTGGATGAAGTATACACAATGGGCGAAAATTTTGTAGAAGCTGCAAAAAGAATAGTCGCACCAGGTATGAACGGTCCTTTTTGCATCGAAGGAGTTTACGATGAGAATGCAAAATTCACATCTTTTGAATTCTCTGCAAGAATTGTTGCGGGTTCAAATATCTACATGGATGGTTCACCATACTATTCTCTATTATTCAATGAAACAATGAGTATGGGTAAACGAATTGCCAGGGAAGTAAAGAACGCTACAGAAACTAATCAGATTGATAAAGTCACAACATAAAATTAATTACTTTTTGCTCTAACTTCCATCCCATGTTGAGATTTTATGATGTATTTGTCTCTGATTTTCACACTTACCCAATCAATTACCAAAACCGCTGCTAGTACTACCAACATAAAGACGGCAGCCTTTCCATACTCAAAGAATTTGATATAGTTGATAATGTAAAAACCAATTCCCCCAGCTCCGACTAGTCCGAGAATACTTGTTTGACGGACGTTGTAATCAAACATGTAAAGCATTTGGCTTAAGAGATGAGATGCAGACTCGGGGATTACAACATATCGAATTAATTGCCATTTTGAAACACCAATTGAACTGACAGCATCCATAGGATCAGAATCAATTGTTTCAATTGATTCATACTGTAACTTCGCAACAAATCCAATTGTATACATGATAATAGCTAGAACACCTGCAAAAGGTCCCAATCCAACCATAATTACAAACAAGATGGCCCAAAGGATTGAGGGAAATGTACGAATTGCTGCTAATAATGCACGAATTGGGGCATAAACATACTTGCTATTGAGATTTCTAGCAGCAAGCATACTCATTGGTAAAGCAATTGCAACACCAACAATAGTTCCAATAAATGCCATTTGAATTGTTTCAAACATCGCCCATAGAGCAGTTGGAATATACTTTGGCTCCACTAAGAGCATCTCTTCAGCAACAATTCCAAGATTAGGTAATCCTTGAACAAAATCTATTGGATTTGCGTCTATGTTGTATGATGCAGCTACAAGTAAGGCAATGATCACACCAATTACAATATTATTTTTTGGAGTCATCAGCATACATCTCCATAATTTCTTCTGTACTCAAATCCCCAGTTTGAAAATCAACAATCGTATCTCCTTCCACACCAATCTCTAGAATTTTTTGACCTTCTTTGATAACAGCAACACGATTTGCATATTCCAAAGCAAGTTGCATATCATGATGTACCATGATGGCAGTTAGATTCATTCTCTTTTGAGCATCTGTAATCAAATCCATTATTTCACGAGCAGTGACATGATCTAATTCAGAAACAATTTCATCAGCAAGCAATATGGAAGGGTGCTGCATTAATGCTCTGGCAATTGCAACTCTTCTCTTTTCACCACCACTCAACATGTATGCCTTCCTTTCTTCTTTTCCAGACAAGCCAACCTGAGAGATAATTTTTTTAGCTTCATTAATTTCATCTTCTGGAAATTTTTTAAGAAATGATTGAATTTTACCTAATCTAGGCAAAGCACCAATGAGAATATTTTCAATAACTGTACTATTTTTCACCAATCCTAGATTTTGAGGAATGTATCCGATGGTGTGCATCATTTTTTTAAATTTTTTATCATTCATTTTTGGAGTTACGTAATCAATTTTGATTATACCTTTACTAGGAATCATCATACCATTCATCAACTTTAGTAGGGTAGATTTTCCTGAACCAGATTGTCCCACAATAGCATAATTTGTTCCTCTATCAATAGACATGTTAATTCCTTCTAGCGCAAAATTTTTTGAATCATATGATGTCCATACACCATTCATTTGAATAATTTTCTTTGTTGCAATTGAAGAAAAAGGAAGGTTTTTGGTCATCTGAATTTGTTTCATTTTTCAGAATACCTATTTTTATTTGCTATAGTTTGATTTGTCAAGAATCTTCTGATCAAGACCTGTTAATGCACTAATGAACTGACCGAATTCTCCTATGTGCATAGTTGTAGTTGTTGGAACTAGGGCTTCAGCACCATACAAGTCAACCAAAAGTGAATTGTGTTCATCATAGTTTAGTTTGATAAGCGTATCCACTAATGCATTTTTGGTAGATTCTGACATGTCAGCATTCACCATAAAGACATGGGATGGTACTGGTCCAATAGTTGTAACTGGACGTAACTTCTTTTGATCATCTAAATCTAGATACTTTTGGGGGGCGATGTCTGAACCAAATGCAACATCAACTTTTCCTTCTAGAAGTAATGTCAATGCTGCTTTATATCCACCTGCAAAAGTATAGCTTTCAAAGCTGTTTGCTAATGCAGATTCAAGTGCTACTATGTCATCACCTTCAATCATCACATGTCCTTCAGTAACCAACGTTCCCATAGGTCTTACAAAACCAGAAGAACCAGTCATACTAGTGAATGCAACTTTTTTACCAACTGTATCTTCAATTGATTGAAGAGAATTATTTTCTGCCAGAGTCCAAACTGTTGCTTGATAGTTGACTTTGCCTCCAACAAGTTCTGCCAATACTGCTTCTGCACCTGTTCTTTCATGAGTAATCCATGCAGGTCCAGTATCCATAAAGGCAGCATCAATATGGCCAAATCTCATACCTTCGATAATGGTCTCATAATTAGTTGGAATAACCACTTCAACATCAATACCCAAATTACTTTCAAGGAATTGTTCTAGGGCTTGTGCCTTTGGAGTTAATTCATCGGCTTTTTCAACTGGAATGAATCCTATTGTCAAGGTGTCAACATCTACAGATTTTGAATCAGATGAAACATTGATGATTCCGTTTTCTATAAGAAATTCAATTCCATTGAGAAAAGTTGCATCATCTACAGCGCCCTCGGACCACCATCCAGCATTATTCTTAATCCATTCAGGAATAGAACTCTGTGCTTGTGCTGTTTGGCTCAAGGGGATTGTTGCAATGCCAATAGCTGCAAATGCAACAATAATCGCCAAAGTTGTTTTTTGTTTCATGATTTCTAAAAAATTAGGAAGAGCTAAATTATTTAAACCGAATTTTCATTCCAAAGACTAATTCTAAATCTATAGAATGAGAACAACTATGGGCTAGATTTTGGATTATCCGTATTTGGATACAAGTTCAAACTGGGCTCAAGGTTATCTACAGTAATCTCCACCTTTCCTATTCTACTTCGATATTGTTTGATTTTCTTTCCCTCTGGAGAAATGATGAATTTATCAACTTCAGCCAATGCAAGATCCTCCAAATTTGAGAGGGTCTTATAGACAGTTGAAAGGGAAATTTTCAATTCTTCTGCAATTTGTGTTGCATCTTTTGATTCATTTTTTACTGAAAATAATACTGCCCTAGTACATACATTGCTTAAAGATTCAATTATTTTTTGAGTTATGTCAAATTCTGATAATTGAATAATGTTCGGCTTTGACATAGAGATCACTTGTTTGGTAATAGGGTCAGTACTGGTTCTGGTTTCTTGATGGAGATATCTGCTTTGCTTATCCTGCTGCGATAAACTTTGTATTTTCTACCCTTGTCAGATAGCATCCATTTTTCAACTTCAATTAGTGTAAGTTCTTCAAGATCAGATAGTTTTTTGTAAACTGAACTTAAAGGAATTTTCAATTTGTCTGAAAGTTCAGCGGCAGTATTTCCTTTTCTAATTATAGAAAATAGTATAGCGCGAGATTCAGAATCAGCCAAAGCTTCTATAACTTTTTGAGTAATATCGTATTTTTTTAGTTGTGGTAATGTCAGTTTCCTAGACATGCAAAGTAAAAAAAATTCACGATATATTTAAACGAGATCTTTTTGTTCTCATTCTATAGATTAAGAATTAGCTGTAATGAGTTGTTTCTTGTTGAGGGAAGACCTTTCTCCAAAAAAGTCCAAGAATTATTCCAATAGATGCCCAAAATGACGTAACACCAAGAGCAGACATTAATCTAAACTCATTTACCAATGTCATAGGCGCAGTTATTTTATCAGGATTTTCAGGCATTGCAAAAAATACTGCCGAAATGAAAATACCGTAACCCAACAAGGCAACAACTTTTTTGTTGTTTTTCAGTCTCTTTGATAATTGATAAAAACCAATTGCACCAAATCCCGAAATTGCAATAAATGACAAATATAGAATTGATCTAAGAATAACAGTTTCACCTTCACCTACGGTTGGCGGATTTGCAGGATATTTCAAAAATGGAATGATGTAAAGTGTAAACCACATAATCCCAGCAAGAAGTAATGATTTTTTGATATCATTATTTCCTGGGAGTGCATTTCTGGACAGTGCAAATACTATGCCAAATAGAGATCCAACAGAAACCCCTAGAATTACACCAGCTAGAATCTGCCCACTTTTCTGCCAGGTTCTATATCCTTCATATTCAACCCAAAATTCAGGAGTGTCTTCCTCCTCACCGGATGCAAACAAATTTTGATTTTCAATTCCTATTGCTTGTTCCAAATAAGGTTCTACAATGGCAAAATTTACCGTGCCATGAACAAGTCCTGCAAACGCACCAGATACTAGTACAATTATTATAAAAAGAGACGTTTTCATGATAAAGGACTCCTAATGGCATGGAAAGCCAGCAGCGTGTCTCATATCATGAGTAAGTTCATGGATATACAAATCAGTGAATGCTTGTTCACCATAAACTAGACTGAAAACATGTCCTTGATCAAACCCTACAACAAATAATCCTGCTGCAAAGATAATACCTAATGCAATAATTGCTAATTTTGGTACTTGTGATTTAGACACATTAATTTGTCTTGTTTCAGACATGAAGTTTGCACCAGCTGAATGTATTTAAGCTCTTGGATGATTTATCCAATTTATAAAGAAACAGGTTTAACGATCAATGAAAAAAAACATTCAAGCATTACAAAATATCGTTTCAAGAAAAGGTTCCAGTAAAGTACTAACATTTAGCATTCCTCATGTATTCAAGGCACTCCAATTATTATCAGAAGAGAAATTTGTAAGTAGAGCAACTTTGGGTAAAGAGATTCGATTAGGAGAAGGTGCTGTAAAGACATTGATTCTGCATCTAAAGGAAGCAAAGATGATAGATTCCACAAGATCAGGAAATTTTCTGACAGAAAAAGGGAAAAAATTTACATCACAATTACAAAAAATAATTCCAAATGAATGCATAATTGAAAAAAATCTACTTACTCCTAAAAAAATTAATCATGCCATAATCTTGAAAAAATATGCATCTTCTATAAAGGCAGGGTTAGAACAGAGAGATTATGCAATAATGTATGGTTCTTCTGGATGTACAACATTGGTGTTCAAAAATAATAGGTTTGTATTTCCAGGAGAGGACAAAGATTGTCTAAGTAAAGATGAAAAAACAAAACAGACGCTTTTAGATAATCTTAAACCATCAGAAGGAGATGTTGTGATTATTTCATCATCAGATGATTCATTTGTAGCAGAAATATCCGCAAAAAATTCTGCATTATGGACAATTGCTACAAATTAAAGAAGACTTTTACTAGTATTGAGAAAAAATCTAATATGTCAAAATTCCAATTTCTCATCATTCCAGTTGTGATAGGTATTATCGGCGGAGCGTTTTTGGTAGTTTATCCAGAGTCTGAAAAAAATACCGCAAATTTGACACCCACAAAATTGATTGAAACCGGCTCTCCGATATTGGGAGATGCAACTGCTTCAATTACAATTTTAGAGTGGGGAGATTATCAATGCACTTATTGTTACAAATTCCACCAAAACACCCTTGAGATAATAAATGAAGATTTCATAAAAAATGGTAAAGTAAAATTAGTTTTCAAAGATTTTCCTCTCAATGGACCGGATTCAGTTTTAGCCGCTGAAGCATCCTATTGTGCAGAAGACCAGGAGAAATATTGGGAATATCATGATGAATTATACAAGAATTGGGGTGGAGAAAGAACAGGTTGGATAACTAGAGAGTCATTAGATAGATTTGCCATAACAGTTGATTTGGATTTGCAAGAATTTAACAAATGCCTTGATGATCACAAATATAAAAACAAGGTTGATGCATTATACGAATTTGGTAGAGATATTGGAATTGATGCAACCCCTTCATTTCTGGTATTCAATGATGAAAAAATTATCAAAATAAGAGGAAATCAACCACTAGAGGTATTCCTCAAAACAATTGACGAGTTGTGAAAAAATGAAAAAACAAAACAATCAATCAAAATTAATAACTGCATAGTTGGGAGTAATCACAAATGGGTAAAATAGACATAGAAAAACAAGATTCTGTTCAAATTTATAAAATTCGTAAAACACTCGAGGAATTATCAAGAAAGTCAGGTCGAGGAACAGAATTAATCACGGTATACATACCAAAAGGAAAACAACTTCATGAAATTATTGGTGCACTTCAACAAGAACAAGGTACTGCAGACAATATCAAATCAGATCTTACAAGAACCCATGTGGTAGATTCCTTAGGAAAAGTTGTTCAAAGGTTAAAGCTCTACAAAAAAACTCCTGAAAGAGGATTGGTTATGTTTTGTGGTGCATTGCCGCCAGAGGAAGGTGGTCCATTAGGAAGCGAAGTGGTAAAAGTTTGGGAAATAGATCCTCCGAAAGATTTGAATCAGTATCTTTACAGATGTGATGACCACTTCCATGTAGATATTCTAAAAGATATGCTCAAAGATGACAACCTGATTGGATTCTTGGCAATTGATTCAAAAGATGCAGGATGGGGATTATTACATGGAGATAAAATTGAAGTTTTATCTCAAACAGGTTCAGGAGTTGCAGGAAAACATAGGCAAGGGGGTCAATCAGCAAAAAGATTCCAAAAACTTAGAGAGATGGAATTGACATATTACTTTAACAGAGTCGCCCAAACGACAAGAGAATATTTTATTGATATTTATCCAGTTAAGGGATTGGTAATTTCTGGACCAGGTCCTACAAAAGAAGATTTCATTAACGGAAACTATCTAGAGTATAGATTACAAAACAACATCATTGCAACAATTGACTCGTCATATTCAGGTGCAGAGGGAATTAGAGAGGCATTTGGAAAAGCTTCAGATATTTTAGGTAACTTTAGACTTGTTGAAGAAAAGAAAATGGTAGAAGATCTCTTTAGAGAAATTAACGGAAATACTGGAAAAGGATCATACGGATTACAGGAAGTCATAGATTATCTAAAAAACAACGTAGTTGAAACGTTGATTATTACAGACGACACAAACTTGAACAGAGTTGAGGGTTTATGCAAAAGATGCAAACATCTGCAAGAAGACATAGTAGAAAGACCAGAAGTCATTCCAAAGAAAACAGCATACATTAACAATCCATGTCCAGGATGTAACTCCATGGAAGTTGAAGCAAATGAGCAAGATATTGTAGATTATTTGGAGTTATTAGCATCAAAGACAGGTTCAAAATTAGAAGTTGTTTCAGGAAGTGCAGAACACGGAAATATGTTAGCAAGTCTTGGAAAAATTGGTGCGATTTTAAGATATAATCCAGGTCACGCTAAATAGATGCTCGAATCTTTTTAGCCAGTTCTTCTAGTTCAGAGTCATTTGAGATTTGTCTTTTTGTCCAAACAGTTCCTTTGTTATTATATCTAGGAATAATGTGTATGTGTACATGTGGAATTATCTGCTTGGCAGCACGACCATTATTTTGAGCAAGACTAAACGCATCAGCATTTGCCCCACTGAGAATTGCATTTGCAATTTTTGGTACGAGTTCGAATAGTTTTCCAACATTCTGAGGAGTCATTTCAGTAATTCTTTCATGGTGTTCACGTGGAATTACCAGACTGTGACCTACGTCAATTGGATATCTATCTAAAAATGATACATGAGACTCATCCTCGTAAAGAATATGGGCATCCCTTTTTCCGTCTAAAATATCACAAAAGATGCAAGTCATAAATTCTGAAATTTGTGATTTTATTTATTATTTTTTAGAAAAACACTCTAGTGGAACACATGTTTATCGAATGGTTAATTAGGGCAAATTTCAGAGTTTGAGCAACCCATGGGCCGAAAAGAAAGAAGAGAACGTGAACAAAAACGTGAAAATTACGCCACTAAACATTCAGCTCAGCAAAGAAAGAATACACTAATTGCTGCTGGAGTTTTAGCAGTAATTGCATTAATCGTAGGTTATGCCGCATATCTTTTTGTCACAATGGATCAAAGTACAGCACCAGGCGGTCCTGAAAATGCCGGTGCATTAGGTAGTGATCACGCACATGCGGCTATCGCAGTTAGAATTTTTGGAGATTATTTTGACTTTTCAGCACCAGCATATCAAATCAAATCAAGTTGGATTCACTTTGAAGGTAGAGATGGTTCCACAGTACACAAACATGCAACAGGTGTTACCTTAGGATACCTATTTGAGACACTAGCATTAGGTCTTGATGACAAGTGTTTCGTATTCCAAGATGGAAGAGAGTTTTGTACAAATGAGGACTATTCTCTAAAGTTCTTCTATAACGGTAACCAAGTTGAAGATATCAGAGATATTGAAATTATGGAAGATGATAGAATTTTGATATCCTATGGTGGAGAGACGGCTGAAGAGATCGAAGGACAATTAATAGAATTAGAGAGTCAAAGAATAGTCAAATAGAATTTCAAGATTCTTGAGTTGTAAATTGTGCCATCTTGTCAAAGAACATGTAATACCCACAGCGAACACATCTAAGAACGGTCAAATAGGTTGTAAGGAATTCTTTATCCTCAAACCTACCGCTGAGTTTGACATTTTCACCTGCAATTTCTGCTTTGTTACTTTTACAAACAGGGCATTCTAGGGCTTTTTGATCCATTAGAAAAAGCCAGTAAAATTACAATTTAAACTCAATGGACATGATCAATTATACGAATTTCGAAAAATGAGATTTGTTCTAATATGGCAAAAAAATAATCTAATTATGAGATTTCTTATCCTAAGCATTTCACTTTTGGCTTTATTTTCAGTTCCATTAGCATTTGGACAGCACCATGGTGGAGAACAAGCACCACCAGTATCATTTGGAGATGGTGAATTAACCATAAACACTACTATATTTCCAGCAGATTATACCGTAGGAAAAGATTCCAATCTGGATTTGAATATTCGATTATTTGATACTGTGTCAAATCTGAATATTGAAAGTGTTACCTATAGAGTGCAAATATTTCAGGGCACACAACTAGTTGCAAATCAAATGTTTTATGATCAGGATGGAGAGTTGAATGTAAAAATTAAGCCAAAATCTGGTTGTGGAGAAAAAGAGTTGTGGAAATGTACTACGTATTTTGGTGAAAATGACCCCATTGTTCCAAACGCACTTGTTTCATCTGCATCTAGTATGCCAGTAATTTCAGGCCCAGTTTTTCATGAAAGCGGAGAATACACAGTAAAGACATCCATTATTGGAGCTAAAAACCCAAAAACTCAGACATCTGAAGATATAGAGTTTGAAACAACATTATTCATTCCATCTGAAAAAATTTTCACTGTATCAATAAATCAAAACGAATACAAAATTCCTGTAAAAAATTATCAAGATCCAATTAGAGATATGATTTTTGATTCAGACACTAAAGAATTATCATTTGAAATTCCATTTGATTGGAGTCACTTAGAGCACACAAAACATTTGAAAAATTCTTTTGAATTTCCAAAAACATTTCTTGGTTTTGAAAACGTGTATGGTTTTACTGCAATTGTAAATGATGAATTTGTCATACCAAATGCATTACATTATGACACGATATCAAAAAAGGATACTAACGTAATTCATTTTATGATTGATCAAGAGAATCTAAAGAAGATAAAAAACAATTCAGAAGATTTGAAAATTTCTATTTTACCTGGTAGTGATTCGACTTTTGAGAAAAAAGAAATACAGTTTGATGATCAATATTCTGCATTAATTCAATATGACCATATTTTTTCACAAGAAAAAGAGTTAACGCTTAGCATTGTGTTTTTTGAGAATGGAGAACATATGAAAAATGTCAGATATGGGTATTCAATAACCCATCCTAATGGATTTGAGGAATTAAACACAGGTGGAAATCAGAATGTCTTGGGAATTACATTACCTCAAGGAAATGAAATTAGGGAATTTGGTATATCTCAAGAAGGAAAATATGAAATACAGTTTGTCTTGATTGGTAAAGATTCTACTGATTTACCTAGATATCTTTATTCAAAATTTGATTTAGAATTAATTGAAAATAAAGAAAATAGGGAAAATACACAAATTCTTAGCCAGACAAAAGAGATTCCTGCATGGATAAAGAATAATGCGAAATGGTGGGCAGAAGGTTCCATTGATGACTCTTCATTTACAAAAGGACTAGAATTTTTAATCAAAGAAAAAATCATGAATGTTAATTCATCGGTTGAAACAACAAGTTCCTCAAAAGAGATTCCTGCATGGATAAAGAATAATGCGAAATGGTGGGCAGAAGGTTCCATTGATGAAGGTTCTTTTGTCCTAGGCATAGAATTTTTGATTAAACAAGGAATTATTCAGGTAGAATAGAAATTTCATAAAGTAAACTATCTTTATTTTAGTTTTGAATTCAAAATTAAATCAATAAATGGATTGATTTTAAAACAAAGTCTAAATTATAGCAATCAAAAATTCCATCTATGGAAGGTATCTCTAGTAGAAATGTTGTTGAAGGAACATCTCGTGCTCCACAAAGAGCAATGTACAAAGCTATGGGATTAGATGATAGTGATTTATCAAAACAAATGATCGGGGTTTGCCATACAGGGAATGAGGCAACTCCATGTAACATTCACCTTCCAAGATTAGCCCTTAAAGCAAAAGAAGGAGTTTCTGATGCAGGTGCAACACCTAGAGAATTTTCAACAATAGCAGTTAGTGATGGAATTGCAATGGGTCATGAAGGAATGAAATCTTCTCTAGTATCTCGCGAAGTAATTGCGGATTCAATAGAATTAATGGTAAGAGCACATCAATACGATGCACTGGTTGGAATTGCAGGATGTGATAAGAGTCTTCCAGGAACAATGATGGCAATGGCTAGATTGAATGTTCCATCAGTTTTTGTTTATGGTGGAACCATTATGCCAGGAATGTTAAATGGTGAAGAATTAACAGTTGTGGATGTTTACGAAGCAGTAGGGGCATATGACGCAGGACAGTTATCATTAGAAGGTCTAAAAAATATTGAAAATACTGCATGTCCAAATGAAGGTTCATGTGGAGGAATGTTCACCGCAAACACAATGGCATCAATCTCTGAAGCCATAGGTCTTGCATTACCTGGTAGTGCCAGTCCACCTGCAGAAGATGATAGAAGAGAGAAGATGGTGTATGACACAGGAGTTGCTTGTGCAAAAGCATTACAGATGGATATCAGACCTAGAGAAGTCCTAACTTTTGAGGCATTTGAAAATGCAATTACCATGTTAAATTCTGTAGGAGGTTCAACAAACGGAATTTTGCATTTGCTAGCACTAGCAAATGAGGTGAATATCAAATTAACATATGATGATTTTGAAAGAGTAAGAAAAAAGACACCACATATTGCAGACATGAAACCTGGCGGAAACTATGTAATGAATTCCCTTGACAAAATTGGAGGAATACCATTTGTTCTTAAGAGATTACTTGACAAGGGATTGTTAAATGAAAACTGTATTACAATTACTGGAAAAACTATCAAAGAAAACTTGAATTCCATGGTTATGCCTCAAACAGAACAACAAATTATCAGACCTATGGAAAACCCAATTCACAATGTGGGCACAGCAGTAATTCTCAAAGGTTCACTTGCACCAGATGGCGCAGTGATCAAAACTGCAGGGGTAGAAATGACAAAATTCACAGGTAAAGCTCGCGTATTTGACAGAGAAGAGTTTGCATTTGAGGCAGTAAAAAGAGGAGATATCGATGAAGGACATGTGGTTGTAATCAGATACGAAGGTCCTAAAGGCGGTCCAGGAATGAGGGAGATGTTAGCAACAACTGCAGCCCTTGTAGGTCAAGGATTAGGTAAAAAAGTTGCAATGGTTACAGACGGACGATTCTCAGGAGGAACTAGAGGATTCATGGTAGGACACGTTGCACCAGAAGCATATGTTGGAGGGCCAATTGCACTTGTAAAAGATGATGATGAAATTACTATAGATACTGAAACTAACATAATTGATCTTCATGTTTCATCTGAAGAATTAGAAAATAGAAGAAAAGAATGGAATCCACCAAAACCAAATTACACTTCAGGAGCATTGGCAAAATTCGCAACACTTGTAGGGTCTGCCGCAGAAGGCGCCATTACAAAAGCTAATCTATAGAAATTTTTTCAAAATCTAATTTTTCTTGTTCATTAACATAAATTTCTAATAACTCATTCCATGCTTTTTGGAAATCAGAACTAAATTTTTTGAATCCAGACATGGTAGATAATGAAATTTTTGATTTTGGGTTGTATGAAACTTCATTTATGGAAATACAGTGAACGGTGTCATTTCTTACTTCAAATAATCTAGACATTTCTCGTGTAAATTCGGGTCCAAACACCTTCCAGTCAAGAAACGTTCTAATTTTTCTGTTAATCGGAACAAGATTAAGAAGATAAAGTAATTCACTACCATCACTTTCGTTAGAGTATCTAACAATTCGTAATCGAATTATCTCATCAAACAAAAAGGCCATTTTTGAAAACGCGGATAACACACTATCCCTATTTCTTGAAATAGTCAATTTGGAATTAAATCCATTTTTGATTGTTCCATCGGTGATAAAGTAATGCTTATTTTTATCAATTAAATACAATCGAATTTTTGGAGAAACTTTCTTCCTTTTTTTGGTATTTGTGACAAATTTTGTGACATTCATGAGGCATAAAACCTTCAACAATCAATTAAGGATTTGGAAGATTATCTGAAAAATAATGATCAAATTGTCCACAATCTTTATAGATCAGCGATCAAGATTACCTGTAGAGATAACAGGTACAAAAATAGATTATTCTTATCAAATTTCTGTTATCTACTAAAGGTGAATTTTTCTATGTGTATTAGTCACGCATTTCTTTTTTTATGGAAAACGAAAATTTACGGAAAATTAATAGACAAATTATAGAAAAAATGATGAAAAACTCCTATTAATTTAGTAGAATGAAATAACTGCAATACGGTGAATTAGAAAAAAATGGATAAGGAATGGTTAAGGGTGAAAAGTGGACGAAGTAAAGGATGTAAGGATTGTCTCAAACACAGATGTGTTCCAAATAGTTGTAGTTGTCTTTGCCATAAATGATAAATCTAAACTGAACAATACGCTTAATTTGATAGTTTTTTTGCGGTAATTATGAAAATAACCGTTAAAGAGGGCTGGAGTCAAAATAGTAAACTGGCCATTTTGGCTATCGGAGTAAGTATTCTTGCAATAGTTACCGTTGTCGTTATTGACTAGATTTAAAACTCTAATCGTGATCAAATTTTAAAAACAATATTAGAAATTTACTACTTTTTTTCCTTAGTAGGTTTTGAATGTGCCTTTACCATATGTCTCATAGTTCGATCAGGATCACTAAACTCCATTTTGCAAATTCTACATACTAAACTAGGTTGTTCTGTCTTTTTTCCAAATAGTTTCATGTTGTTGCGATAATAATGTACAATATGAACTATGCATGAAAAATTTGTTTTCAAAATTAAATTTCAACGCATCTACTCAATTAATAGGAATAATGAAGAATGCCATTAATTATTAAAAGTGGATGTTTTCGATGATTTTATGATTTGTTCCAAATGTAAAAATGATTTAGATGAAAGCAATTTTGTCGGTTTGTTGTTTTTAGATGGTGAAGATGTTTGGGTCGATAATTTTTATCATATCAAGTGCAATACCAAAGAACTAAATCAAAACCATGAAAATCTAGTTTTTGCTTCAGCAATGGATTGTTTTAATCAATTTCATCAAAAATACGATTCAAATATCATGATAAATGTGCTAAAATCCTACAAAACAATCTATGCAAGTAAAAACATCAGCACTTATGTCCGGGTTGATAAGAAAAATGGAATTACTTCAATTTTTACACCTATTCCGTATTGTTTCAGTGATGATGCAGAGTTTGAAAAAATCGTATTTTTTAACAATAGCAAAGACATTACAGTTGAAAGGCATAATCCAGATAGTACTATAGATTACTTGAGAATGGTTTAATTTTCTACCTCATAATAAAAATGACAACTAGGGCAAATCCACCATAAAGAGTCAGATTCTTGTATCTTCTCACACAATACATGACATTTACTACAAAAATGGCAAAACATGAATGAGTTTTGTTAAAAATTTAAAAAATACTATGGGTATAATGTAATACTGTCAGAAGAAGAAAGTGGTAGCAAGGTTGGAGTAATTATTTTCCTATTTGCTCTAGTAATTGTTGCATTGTTATTTGTAGAGATATTACCAAATACTCAATTCGATTTGAATGGAAATGGAATCATTTCATTATCTGAATATGTGGAATATGTCTGGAATAATCCAGTTCCTTAGATTCTAAAAAACCCAATCTGGCATAATTGATCTGGTTTTGGTTTTTCAGAGTTATATGCTACAAAAATATTAAAAGATGTATGCTTCCAAAAGGGGATTTACCATGTGAATGTATGGATTGTGGTGAACAATTCACTTATTCCAAAAAACCAATGCAAACACATTCAGAACTTTTGAAAAAACACCGATGTCCAAAGTGCGGACATTTTGCATTAAAAACAAAAAGTAACACATTGTAAATCCATTCAACTTCATAATGGAAATTACAGCAAGACATACCAACATTAGAGAAAAATATCCCGCATTTTTCCACACATATGGGATTTTCTCGGTAAATTATAGAAATAGAATGAATAGTCAATATTCTAAGAAATGAACTAGATTAGATTACGATTATCACTTGGAATACGGTTTAACTAAAAGAGATATAACAAAAATTAGTTATGGAATTAGCATAACTGCAATTCCAATTATTGACAGCACACCAATTAAGAATACTGCCCTTTCCCTATGATCTTTTCTCAATTTTCTTTCGCTGATCATAAAATAATTTACTAGATTTTTCATTTAAACAACCGTATCACAATTTTACAAAAATAAAAGACATTATCATTTTTGGAACTAGTGTTTTACAAGTAAAAATCAGTTAAAATCACGCACAATTATTTTATTGGGAATTGTCAGAAGATAACAAACAGATTTGAAAATCAGTGTGATAGTTATACTATGAATATCCATTTCAAAACATGATTGCAAGATCCATGAAATGTACTAGTTGCAACAACCAAGTCATTGAAAGATTCACAAATGATGAATATTCAGAGTATTTGCAAAACAAGAAACGTGCTGAAAGGCAAGGGATTGAACTAGGGTGGTTTTGTATTAATTGTGCCGATAGAATGTGTGTAATGTGTAGAAATGGCCTGGTATCAAATTTTATTCCAGCACAAGAACAAGGAGAAATAAGAAAGAAGATCCCTACTTGCAAAAACTGCTTTGATAAATTCAAAAAACAATTGGCAAATCCAGACGAAATTGATCCAAAAAGATTAGAACATCTTCCCAACGTGACTCATGAAGAGTGGCAAAATTTTATTGAAAAGATCAGTAAGAAAGATTAGAAACTTCTTCTTTACCACTAGTTTCATAACACTAGTTTTTCATAAATATAAAAAATGATTAGAAATAGTATGGCTAAACTTTGCATTCATTGCAGTAAAGCATTCCACTCTGTGAGTGAATTTACATGTTCCAGAGAATGTAAACTTGCAATTTTTGACCGTTTATTGACCAAAAGTAAATTAGAAAGGCAAGATCTTTTTGCGTTGCTTGCCTGAGAATTTTTTTGCAGAATATCAGAATTAAATTAACAGGTTATCTTTTTCCCATAAATTAGATTAAGTTATTCTTCAAATCCATTTTTTCTTTTTAAAATAAGAGAAAAGAATAACGCCAACTCCACCCATGAATGACAAAACAATTGGATACGAGTATGGGTATGATAATTCAGGCATATATTGAAAATTCATCCCAAAAACACCAGCAATCACAGTAATTGGAACACAGATTGTTGCCACAAGTGCCAATGTTTTCATAATTTCATTTGTTCTATGAGAAACTACTGACAAATAGTAATCATTCAATGAAGATAATTTTTCCTTTGCAACATCCAAAGAAGACAAAATTTGAGTAATGTGATCATTTATGTTTCTAAAATAAATCATAGTTGATTCGTTTATGAGAACAGATTCATATTCGTTCAAATTTAGAAAAATCTTTTCTAAGGGTTGTATAGAATTTTGAATAACTAGAAGGTCATCTTGCAGTGAATCCATAATGATTAAGCTATCTTTTGATGTACTATGAGTAATTGATTTTTTTAATGTGTCAATTTTCTCAATCATTTTTCTTAGTACTACAAAATAGTTATCAGTGACCGCATCAATTAGTGCATAAAATAGATAATCAGAGTCACTCTCATGAATTTTTTTCCTTCCCTCTCTAATTCTATTTCTGACAGGTTCAAAGACATCATCTTCATACTCTTGTAAGGAAATTAACAGATTTTTCTTTAAGATCAGATTTAGGTGTTCCATTTTTATTTCATCATTCGAATCAAGGTAGAACATTTTCAAAATGACATATATCGAATCAGAATATTCTTCAATTTTTGAAATCCGGTTAGTGTTTGCTACATCCTCTAAAACTAATTTGTGAATATTGAAATGAGTACCAATTTTTTGGATTAATTCAGAATCATGGATTCCAGTAACATTTAACCAACTTACACCTGATTTTTCATCAATTATTGACAGTTTATCTGTTGGAATCTCTTCTTCTAAAACAGATTTTTCGTGAAAATTGATTAATTGAAGTTTAATTTTTTCAGTCTTGTTTTCCCCCACATACACAATACTTCCAGGCGCATCTCCAGGTTTTTTTGATGATTTTCTAAATAATTTTAGCCCCATTGGTCATCAGATAGTTGAAATTATGATGTCATCAAATAGCATCTCTGCTTTTTTAATTATTTTTTTATCATCTGCATCAGGTTCAGCAGTTATCAATACAAGATTATCTTTGATTGGAATGCTAATTATTAGTTGATTTTTACGTCTTGATGAAATATAATCAATTTCGCCAAGAATGCTATCTAGTTCTTTTCTCATTTTAAAATCTAATTGCATTTGCATATAGATCATAGATATTTTTTCATGTTCTAAAAGCGGCTTCACACCATCCCTAAATCCGCCTGCAATCAATCTACCAAGTTGGTTAATAACACCAACATGCCGAATTTTGTCTTCTTTTGATAACGCACTACATGCATTGTTTAGTTTTTTTATTTCATTTAGAGAGAGGATAGCCATTTTTCTTATTTTTTTAAGGTTTTTTTTCTAGGAGTTTTCCCATTGGTTTTGCCTTCAAACCTGTTTACAGCATTCTGAACCAAAAGTCCAGTATTAAAACACTATGGAAAATTCACCACATCAATAATGTGAAGAGTGAAAAATAAGGAGTTGCTATTCATCCAATCCTAAAACATCATAGTAGGATTTTGGAATCATTTGTTGTGCCTTAAAAAATACATTATTCGCAGCAGCGTCAAGAACATATGTCCTTGCCCAGTCATCCTCACTTCGAATAGAACGTCCAAATCCTTGAAGGAGTTTAGTCAAGGTTTGAGAGGTGTACCACAGAGGGAATTTATCCATTTTTGCTTTGATTCGTTTTTCCTTATAGTTTGGATAAGGCACCTTAGCTATTATCTGAAAACGAGATAGATCATCTTTTAGATCAACTCCCTCCCAAAGTGAAGATGATAGTAAAACACCTGTTGGATCTGATTCATGCTCAGAAATTATTTCATCTTGAGTTTTACCATCCTTATTTTTGCTATGACAAATCCTGATTCTTCGGGTGTTTTTTGGTGAAAGGTATCTAAGGATTTTTTGGCATCGAGGTATTGAGGAGGTAAGAATCAATCCACGTTCTGCAGAATGTTCATCTAATATCCTATCAATAGTTTTGATTACTTCTAATTCATCGTCTTCAGTGGAGCCATAACTTAATCGCCTAATATTAAGAAGTTCTATGCTTCTATTTTTGATAGGGAATGGTGATTTTGGAGTATCGACAAATGCAACTTCATCCTTTTTCAACCCCATGTTTTCACAGAAACTTTGTTTGTCAATTGTAGCAGACATGAAAATCTGATATTCGGTTTCAAAAAACTCATTTGCAAATTTTGAAACATCTATTGGTTTAACTGATATAGTTCTAAAATTACCATTCAAATCACGGACCGGATCATTTACAACAAAATTGTCTTTGTCTGAAGCAATATCAATTTTGGCTTGTGCAGCTCTGTCATAACGTCTTTCTAATCTAGAAATTAATTCATAGTCAGGATCATTTTCAAATCCAGGACTTTCTTTGATGTCTTTAATTTTTTTAGCATAAGAGTAAGCAATATCATCAGTTAAAGAAATCATGGAATCTAAATCAGTAAAATCATATTTTTCAGGATTTAGATTACATTCATCAACTTGTCCTGCAAATATATCAAATCCCACAAATTGAATTATTTGATCTTCAATCTTATGCGCTTCATCAAAAACAGATGCTTTTCTATCAAGATAATCCTCAAATAATTTCTTGTTAAATTTCATAATTTGAAAAAATGCATGATAGTTCCAAAGAGAGTGTTTTGAGACTAGTGCATCATATTTTTGGAGATAGTAATGACACGATTGTTCATCCAATGTGTTTTCTTCTACTTGTTTTATGGTTGGTTTGAATTTACAGGTTTCAATTACTTCCTTCCCATTTTTACTAGTTCGCTCAATACATTCACCTTTTTCACAGGTTAAACCCCACCTCAACGCACGTCTAGAATTATCAACTTTCTCAGACTCCATCAATTTTAAACATGGAAAGTTTTGTTTTCCTTTGACGGGCTTCAAAAAAGGAATATCCTTGATATATTGATCCTGCAAATGTTTGGAGGCAGTTACGGTAAATGAACTATCAAAAAAATTAGAAACGGTTGCACCTACCAAGGATTTTCCAACGCCTGTAGGTGCGCATAGAATTATTTTCTTGTAACCTTGATTCAATTGTTCTTCAATATCAGCAAGAATTTTTTTTTGAATATCTCTGGGAACGAATTGTTCAGGGAATTTTTGTAAAATAGACAGGATTAATCTGAATTTTCTTTTATATTAAAAGCATGAAGGTTCTTGTAATATCGGAATTAATGTATTTGAGGATATACCTAGATCAGTTTTTAATAGCATAGATTTTTGTTTTCAAATGGTTCAGAGTCTAAGAATTACATAGTATTCAAAGTGTGGATTGTGTGAAAAAATTCGTTAAATCCAAGTATGTTGTTAATACAGCATGGCTTTTACTAAATGCCCTGAATGTGGAGAAATGAGATTTGATAAAAAAGCAAATCGCTGTGCAAACTGCGGGTACCAAGTTGGATAGTTTAATGATGCCCAGTGAGTGCATTACATGAATGCATACTATCTCACTGGGTTGTTGGCGTGCAAACCAATTACTGTTAAAGTAACAATTATCTCATAAAAAGTTGTCCCATGATTACACAATAACACCTTTACTTTAATTCAAAATTCTTTAATTCTTACATGATAGCATATTGTTCATGTTATAAGAAGAATCTAGCATTGGATGAGGCTAGAATTAGATATGAAAATTGGTATCATAGAAAGGGTGTTTGGCATATTGCTCACTTTATAAGTTTAGAGAATTTCTTTTAAAGTTTCAATAAGGAGATGATTCCCGTTACGTTAATTCACATAGTTTACAGTATAAAATCAAAATTGAATATCAGTAGAAAGCATATATCAATATTTAATTTAGGATTAGTTGAATGAACAGAATTGCATTAATTGACGGATTTGAAGAAGATAAGGTCCGAGAAACACTTGATGTAATGCTTCGAGATAAAGAGAATGAGTTTAGAGAACTTGCAAAAACACTAAACATTCCAACAAATACGAATGACTGGCAAGTGATAGTTTTAAAATTCTGCTTAGACTTTAAGGAATGTCTCACTATTTGGACAGATTCTGTGGAGCCAAACTCTATCAAAAATGCAAAATGTATGACCATAATGCGAGAACTTGCAAAGGGTAAGGAAAATTTCTCTGAAATTATCAACATGCAAAATGTTGCTCAAACCCTATTCTCAGAGTTTAATGAAACATACAGGAGATTGACCTAAGTACAACTATTGTCAAAGAGTTAGAATCCAAACAAACTACATTATTACCATTCTTGGTCAGGATTCTCTAGTCTAGCCCATTTGTTTTGGATAATTTGAAGTATTTTTTTCCTATAGAGCGATTGGAACATGATCCTATTATACAAAATTTGTATTTAATAACCACGTAGAAATCATATGTGAACACTTTGAAATATGCTTTTCAGTGATTGAGTTTAATATCTAGTAAGTATATCAAATATCATGGAATTGCTAGATGACAAAATGAGAGTCTGGTTAGAAAGTGCAAAATTTGTAAAGCCCAATCCTGGCGTATATGTTCTTTACAATAGGAGTAAACATCCAATATACATAGGTGAGACAAATAATCTAGAGGAGACGTTTACAAAATATGTAGAAACAGATTTTGAAGACGATGAATGTAAGAAAAAAACCCAGTTTTACCAAAGGGTTTTTACAGATAATCCAAAAGAATTACAATTGCAGTTACTTGAGCAATTTAGAAATGAAACTAATGAGTTGCCTTCTTGCAATTCGGAAATCAAAGTGGAAACCCACTAAACACATATTCATTCATACTGAAATTTTCATTAACAATAAAAAAAGTATGATGTTTTTAAAATCTCAAGTTAATATTATCTTTAGATTTTGAGAAAATTTTAAAATCGTAAAAGGATTTGAAGGGTGGTAAAGAAATAAGATTTGGCTCATAAAATATTACCTAGGCACAAAATTAGAGAAAACAATTAATCCAAGATTAGACAATTTAAGCAATGCATCAATGCTATTATTGTGAGCAGATTTTTGATTCGAAAGAAGCACTTTATGACCATGTCGAAATACATTCAGATTCTGAAAGAAATAAGGAAATAATGGAAAGAAAAAAGAAATCAAAAAAAACTGAATTTTAATCCTAATTAAAAAAAATAGAGTAAAGGTAAGAAATTATCACATTCACGAGGTGATATAACAACTTGGAATTATAAAATATGGATTGGGTTGAAACGTTACTTCGTAAATCATGTGACAGAACATTAACTAAAGAAGAAGTTCTTCATAGTCTATTTCACATGATAGAAGTAAATGAAAATACTCTAAATCAAATTCAATCAGACAAAAGAGATTTTGGTCCAGAGTTAGAGGAGTTAAAACAAACAGAGATTAGGGATTTGGATTTCCATCTCAAATATTATAGAAGTCTAGTTAATTACATTAATTCAATTCATGAAAATAAAATTTTTGAGAAGCAATATTGATTACAAAAAAATATTTTCTGATTAATAATTTTTGAGAGAAAATTTTTTGATTCATTTTAATCTTCCAGATTATCTCCAGGATTAAGTTCAGAAAGAGTATTTCAATTTAATTTAGGTAGTTTTTCAGTTTTGAGATAGTAGTTGAAATAATTTATTTAGAAAAACAGATTTCATTGAGAATTTTTTTATAGTCTCAAATGTTGGATTTTTGCATGATATTCGGATTGTTTATCTAAATTATTACCATAATCAGTAGTTTCATCGTATTCTACTAATTTTTCTTCAAAAAGAGTTTGTAACTTTTCAATTTCTTGAGCAATCATTTTACCCGAATCTTCTTTAGCAAGTTGTTTTCGTTGATCTTCATTTTTTCCTCTAGTAGGATATTTCTTACCTTCAAATTTAGTTTGGATTTGAGAAATGTTTTCACGTTTTATCAATTCTGCTAAATCAAAACGAGTTTGTTCATATTTTAGAAGATCATCACTTGCTTCAGAAGATCTTACGGATGATAATAGTGGACAAAACTCTACAGAAATCTGAATATTTTTGATCAGAAACAATATTTCACTTCCCATCTTTTCAGAATCAATGGTCCAGGTAAATCCGTATTTTATAACACTATGAGAATCTGCATATGAGGCAGGATTATGTTCCGCCTTAAAATCACTCCAATTTAATGAGTATTGTTTATCCCAAAAGAGAGTCTCATTTTCACTCATTGTCTAATAATTAGTGAATTTCAGCATAATTAGATTGTGATTAAGATATTTTACCATCTCGTCCGCTAAGTTTTCCAATTGGCTGGGAATTCTCAAATCCCAACCAGGAGTAGTTTTGAGATTCCAAAGATTTATGAAAATTCTGATGATCTACCAATGATGAATCACCCCAATTTCCATTATAAATGAAAGGACATTTTTGATAAGTGCCATTTTTTTGGATACCTTTGCATGTGATTAACAAAACAGTTTATCTCTAGATTGGGAATTGAAATATTTTTTGTTATAATAATGTGCTATTGGATAATAGTAGGCTCAATTGACAGTGAGCTCAATTTGTTCACGGACAAAATTGGATCATTTTTTCAACCCATTTTGATCAAAATACAAGACATGTTTTATTTTAACAATTTTTCACGAGATAAATCATTACAAATATTGGAAGCAAGAATGATTGCTTGTTTGATATCTGGCCGTAACTCCCAAAGAGTCGATGAAAAAAAGATATCAAACTCGCTTGCTTTCCAAATTCAAACTATTAATTTTAGATAATTATAAGATTAATTTATGAATAGTCGATTTTACATCTGGATGGGTGTTTCAGTAGTCGCATTAGCTGTGGGATTCATACTTTTGTTCAGTTAGATAATTAATTTTTGATTCTATACTTAATTTTCATGGTTTTTTTATTTTATCAGAATTTTAATGAATAAATAATTACCATATGATCAGATGTGGTTTACAATCACAATGGTACATCACATATAGATTATGAAGATTATATGTGCCAATTAATTTGGATGAGAATTTAAAGTATAATCAAATTTTTCTTCATCTGTGAATAGTTTAAAATTATTTTTTGCTAAATCTAACATATCATGAAATGCAGGACAGTAATTGTCAATAGAAAATATTTCTTGACAATCAGGACACACAATAACAGTATGATTTCCCCAGTCACATTCAATATCATTTATTAATTCAAAATTAACAGTCCCATTACACACGCATTTAATATTTTGAAATTTTTTAAGATTCATAAAAACCAGATTTTAAAATTAAATATAATTTATTAAAAGTAGATTTTGAATGAAAATATGACAGAATGTCCAACTTGTAAATTATCTATGGAATCACATTCCACATCAGAATTAATGGAATGTTGTATGAAACAAATTGACGACGAATTTACTGAAGAACAACAAGGAATTTGTCCAAATTGTAAACATGAAATAAAAAAACACTCAGATAAAGAACTTGCAGAATGTACTATAGAATACCTTAAATCAGGAATTCAGTAGTCCAGTTAAAATTAAACAATAGTAAAGTAAAATTCAGATATTGAACCAAACTACACAAAAATTAATTGAAAGATTCACCCCTATGTGGACTAATAAACAAGTTTGGGAATTTGATCAATTAAACGAAGAACTAAGATTCGATGTAATCTATGTTAATCCACAAGAGTACAAAGATAGTCTTTGGAAATCAAAATTAACCTATCCAGATTCAGAGGTTCGAGATACCGTGGTTAGAACATTTGAACATATGCTAGATGGGGAAGAATTATGGATTTCAAATGTAAATAAGAAAAAAATTGATGAGAATCACATACCATACCTCATGGCTGTTATGGCTGATGTGATGATTGAAGAAGAGATCTGTTTGAATTTTAGAATTGAAAATGATTGTTTTGTGGCAAGTATTGATTTAGATGCAGATGTAATAGATTGTAAAGAATTTTTTGAAGAATTCTACCATTTAGCAACAGGGTTCAACTATGAGACAGACACTGGAATTCCTGAGGATGAGACTGAAGCTGAGATTTATCTTACAAGACTTCAAGAAGAATTTGATGAAAAAATGAAATTATTATTGGGAGATAAATATCTTCCAGGAAATAATGACCCAGATACAATAAATGCAAAATAATTTATCTAAAATACATGAACATATCATGATTATACATGTCACAAAATAGACCACATAGAAGGTTTTCAAAAAAAGGGCCTTCTCTAACTACCGAACAAAAGGTTGAGACGTTCATTTTGAGAAATTCAGAAAACGGTTATTTTACCAAAGTCTCTACCATCCCATACAAATTTGAAATCTCTGAAAGTAAAGCATGGGATATTGTAGGTGAGCTTTTGTCAAATGGAAAAATAGAATCAATTCATGATGAAATATCAGGAGAAATGAAATTGTGTAAAAATGGACAAACTTATTCAATTATGAATAATGAGCAAAAAAGAAAAAAACAGAATACAAAAAATTTCAAAAATAAGAATAAGAAGGTAGACTAAATAATCAAACAGATATTTATTCCAAAAAATACATTAAATCAATATGGATGATGAAAATTTACCTACACAATGTCATCCAATAATAACACCGAAAAAGAAAAAAGAATTGGATAAGAGAAATGATACAGTGTAAATTATGCGGCACTCCATTAGGCAAGGAACCCACTACTGTAGAATTAGAAAAACATTGGAAAAAACACCACAGTTGGCATTGGGAATCTAACAAGGATAAATCACCAGAAGAGGCATTATTAAAAAAAAGAGAATAGTCAGATTATAGAATATTTTTAGATTAAAGCACACGTGGAACACATATCAAAATATTGTTGATCATTCAGCCTCAAACGATAAAACTAGTTGATATCTTGCAAACATTTGTTTTAAAAAAAATAAAAAATTTCAACTAATTTTCAAAAAATAAGGATATTTTGAATATAGTTTTTAGAATTAAATATTTTTTAGCAAGAGAAGATAAAAAAATTTACTTTTAATCAATTAAAGAAATTTTACAATTACGGCTCATGTCAGTAATAGAGGCATATGATATCAAAGCAAGAAAAAAAGTGTCAATGAAAGACCCAGAACCATATCTTATGAAAAACGGTTCATGGGCATTGAGAGGAACTAGCTCTGAGACGGGGATCAAACTATTCAAAATTGTTGGAAGAACAAAACCATCAATCACTCAGTCAAAGTTTGAAGCATTCAAAAATCTGTTCACTAGCAGAAAATGTGAATGTAACAAAGATTGCTAGTTATTTTTTTATTTCAAAGTAAGTTCACATTAGAAAGAATTAATGTAAGATTTTTGACACATATTTAATGTCATTTGATATAGATTGGAGAAAAAATTTTTACGGCATTTCATGGGCTCATGAAAAAGATAGGATAGTTGTTTCAATAGTTTTTGAAGATAAAGACGAAGCAATCGAAATATCTAGGAATATAGAAGATTGGAGTGAAAAATTTACAAGATTAACAATTATTGAAAAAGAAGATGATGAGTTTGCACTATGTTGTTATCAAGACCCCCAAGTCTCAAAAAGCGATAAACATATCGGATTATTTAGAACTGGAATGAGGCAAAGTAGTGGGTACAATCAGGTTAAACCGATTATTCAAGAAAAGGCACCATTATTACAAATTGCATTTGCAGCAGATGCAATAGATATTACCACTTATGAGGATATTTCAAAACTAATTCCAATTAGAAAATTTAGAATCATTAATGAAAAAGACTTGAAAAAACAGGAATTCTATTATGAGAAAATGTCTACTTTATCTAATTAAAAATGATAGGATTCTAAAAATTAGAATCCTACCATTTATGGTCGGGTAATAGTTTTAATCAAAATTCAATATAAAGAATAACTACTGATTTATTCATATTTTTGATACTGATAAATCGTTCATTCTTGTTAAATAGAAAATTGTCCATATCAAATTATGAATAATGACAATTACAATTCATCATGGGAAGAGGCAATTGGTCTTTCTTGGTTAATTTCTGAGGAAGAACAGGCCTAAGTCATGACATATTCCACATTTTAGGCTAAAAAACTACGTATGTGGAAAAAAGTCCTTAGCAGAAACTAAGGATTGAATTTCATTTTTAATACATAAATCTCATAAGAAAAAAAATACGATATGCATTGTGATGATAAAAGAACATTGTTTGTCTTAAGACAAGGTATAGAAGAAACATGGGATGCGTTAAGGAAATCAGATTTTTCCAACGAATTTTTGATAAATAAATTAACTGAGGAAATAAAGGAATATTTTGAATATAAATCTGAAAGTAAATGAATTTTTAAGTAATGTTCAACTTAAGATTGTAGAGTTTCTGAATGTCATTAATTAAGCATACAAAAGAATGTCAGTATAGAATGGACAACGATATGCCTCATACTAATTGTTACTGTATGTGTCACAAAATCATCATGGCAGATTCAAAGAAATTAGAATCAAGAACTTTTTGATTCTTTTTCTGGTTCAAAATTTTCAATTATTTCACTCACACGAATCAAAATAGTTTCTTTAATTTGTTCTTGAGTCATCCCAGAGGTATGCATAAGTTTCATTTGATCAAGTAATGCAAAATGAACTCGTCCTTGGAGATAATCAACAATGCTAAATCCTTGTTTTGGGAATTCTGTAACAAATAATTCGTGCTCAGAGAAATCAGATGGTTTTTCAGTCATGAGACAAGTTATCAAAAACCAGTTATAAAATTTCCAAAAATTCATTAAAGTATCAAATTTATTCAATGTATGACAGAGTTCATCCACAAACCATATGACAAAATATACGTTAGAGATATGATCAAACTTGATTTAGACGATCTCATAGGCATGATGTCATCATTAGAATCGGCTAATGCCTATTGGGTTGATGGAGTATTATTTGCTAGTTTTGCAATGACCGAATCTGAAGAGCTTGCAAAAAAAGAGATGCAAAATGAAATGTACTTAGACAAAATCATTTTTGCCAAGTATGAAAACTATACCAAGACAGTAAAATCATCTACAAATCTTGAAATTGGCATACTTAATATGAGTAAAAGCAAATTATACCAAGATTTGATTGAATGGTTGAAATCCCAACCAATTTGGAATGATTGAGTTTTTAAATAAAATTTACTAGTTACAATCGAATGATCATCATAATAATTACATGCAATCAGTATGAATTTCTTCATCTGTTGTATGTCCCAATTTACCACATGTGAATTGACTAGGTTTGAAACATATATCGCATTTTTTGTACACAAACAGTTGTTCACCGCAAATTCGGCATGAAGCATCCTTCATGCATATCGTTTGTTAAAAATAAAATTTAAACGATATCAAAATTAGAATAGACTAATTAGGTAATGCTAATTAGTTTATACTAATTAGAATAGACTAATTTTCAAAGCATTTAATTAAAATTTTTTCAAAAAAAAATAATGGAAAAAAATTGTAAAGTCTGTGGAAAGAATTTAGAATCTAACTTCAAAATTTGTTCGATGGAATGCACATTAATTTCAGGATACTAATTTTAAAATAACATTCTTAAAATTGTAAAATGTGAGTGAAGACATTAGTGAAATAATGAAAATTTTAGATTTTATCAAAAATAGAGCTGAGATAAATGAAACAACTGCAATCAGACATATACATAGAAGGTTTGGAATTAATGAAGAGGAAATTGAGGTAATACTTGAAACCTTGACCAATCAAAATAAAATTGTCAAAATCTATGATGACGAATATCAGGAAAACAGATTTAGGGTTTGACTATTAAATCAATGTTTTTAAGACAATGAGGGGGAAAATCAGTATGATATTGAAGTCAGAAAAATCAATTAAAGAATATCTTCAAAAATTACCGGATGATACCATCATCAAATATTATCTTGATGTAGAGTATAGTCCATTTCCCATATTGGTAATAGAGGAGTATACCAGAAGATTCAAGAAAAAAACAAAAAATGAGATTATCAAAGATTTGAAATATCAAGGAAAATTAGCACGTAAAAAAACACAAGAGTTAGGCAAAATGGCAAAAAAACACAAGCTTGTTGACGACATCACTAGACAAAAATCAGATGAAATTATCAAACATGCTAAAAAGAAAGGGTTTGAAATTAGTAAAGTAATTTCAAAAAAGAAAACAGATCTAACTTCCAAATTAAGAAAGACAACAAAATCAGGTATTGTGAAAAAAAGAATTTCAAAGACTCTAAAATCACCCACCCAGAGACATCTAGATGAATTACAAAAACTTGGAAAATTAAAAAAACAAGGTTTGATTACTGCGAAGGAATTTCAAGATGCAAAGAAAAAAATTCTTGCAAAGATTTGAATAGATTGTTATTAGTTCAAACTATCAATTCAATATTTTTCATTTATTTTTAAGATAGAAATCCAATTTTCAAGGAACTTCCTATTTATTTCAATAAAGGTGTTTGAATTATCGTTTAATGTTTTAGCATAGTTTTTTCCTTGTTCTATATTGGTGATTGTCATTTTGTGTATTATTGAACGAAATTTTATTGTCTCATCAGACATATTTTCAAAAATTTCTTTGAAATTTTTAGGGATAAAATTATCTAATTCTGATTTGTTGAAAAATTCCTTTTGAAGCAATAATTGAGACATGAAATTATCTTTCCATAATTTGTAATATTCATTTTGTAAATCAAATAATGTTTGTTGAATATGAGGAATATTTTGTTCCAATTCAAGAAAATATTTTTTACTAATATTCTCAAATATTTCAAAATCATCAGTTTTGAAATTTGATGACATGAGTTATTTTATCAATAATTGGATTTAAACTAGTTGATTATAATAAATTGAAAATTGATCTCAAAATGAAATGAATATACATTAGTAAAAAATAGTATAAATCTAAATGATTACGTTTGAAAATAGAGTTAGATATGAATACAAGATAAAAACTGCCAAGGTTAACACTCTTGTTAATTCAATATTGAGACACAGAGAACCAAAAAGTCAAGAGGCTAAAGATGCATCAAAATTTCTAGATTTACTCATCACAGAAATAGACAGATTTTATGATGAAAATAGTGACATTTTATCAAAGAAAGGCAAATTACCACATCCTCGTTCTCGTTTGCCTGAAAATAAAGAGTGGAATGAAAACGTAGAAAAATATTATGAGAAAAACCCCCGAAAGAGACCTAAAAAATAAAATTAAAAAAGATTAGATTTTTGGAATTATTTCATTAATGGCAAGATGCACAATTGCATTCTTCGCCACAATTACAAACCCCATCTTCAGAACATGTACATCCTTCAGAATCTGCTTCACATGCCATTCCGTGATCACCGTCGCCACAAGAACATCCTTCACCACAAGAACAGGTTCCATCTTCTGAACAATCACAGCCCATTCCGTGTTTCATATCACCACAGAAACATCCATGCATTCCATCTCCGCAATTACATCCGTCTGGACCGCAGGAACATCCATGATGATATTGATCACCCATCATTTTGGACATGTGTTTCATATGATCTTTGAGACTCATAGATTGTATCATTTCATACATCCTATCAAACATCTTCATCATGTGAGATTTTTCTGAATCAGTCATTGAATCCCATGCAGAAACTAATTGCATTCTGTGAAGATCAAATAACATCTCCATTTTGGCCATAGCCATATGAGAACTTACAGATGAATCACTTAGTGCAGGTAAGGATTTTCGTTCTCCTGTAGAAGTGAAGTCTTCAGGAGTACATAGTCTATCTCCACAAACTTTGTCTTTAGTAGCCATTCCATATTTCATACTTTTTGTGCCTTTAGCTTTTACAGCATCAGCAGACTCTATGAAATCGATTTGAGCAACAATTGCCATTGATAAAACAATAGCAACTAAGAACAAAGCAGAGTATCCATTTTTCATTATTAATACAATATATGAAGTTCATAAAAAGGAAAGTGTGTATTTCCAGGCTTGATAATTAATAATTTTACTATTTAAAAAGAAATTATCATTAAAATTCCTTAAATTGAATTCTAAAAATGCTTTTATCTTTAAATTCATATTAAATTTTGTTGGATACAGTTCCAAATCACACCCTTATAGGAGAAAGTAAGGAAGAAATAACAATATTAGAAGAAAAGATCAAGAGGGTAGAGGAACTAATTCAGGAAATCAATGATTAAAATCAAGTCTAGAAATTCTCAAATATTATTAAACAAAAAATACAATCATGGAAAATCCTACTGAGATAAATTCAGTTTATTGGGATGAAGGAACAAAATCATGGCAATACAAAGTTGTTCCAGTTGAAGAATATCACGGATTTACTGAATGTCAACATTGCAGGAGACCGATGTCTCATAACATAAAGAGTGAAGGTGAGTTCAAAGTAGTTTATGTCAAATGTGCATGCACGAGAAAATAGTTATTTTGTATAAGACATGTAGATTAAAACTCCGGACAAAATAACAATCAAAATTGCAGGAGGCATCCAAGATTTCATGTATTTACCTCAGTGTTAAGATAGTATTGTTCTAAGCGTTCGAATAAGGGTTCAACATAATCATCACATGTTTTTACAAATTCTTGACGAGTATTTTTTTCACTGCTAACAAGTATGACTACTTGGTTAATTTTTTGTCCAGTAACCTCCTGAAACATTTGGGCATAGCAAGTTGTCTGCAAGTAATATTCATACATATATTCATCAACTTGAGGTTTTCGTTTTGTTTTATAATCAATTATTGATAATTCGCCATTATATTTTGCGATAAGATCACTAGTCCCAGCTACTTTCAGTTTATCAGAATACATTCGTTGTTCGATACATGTGACATCATCAATATTTTCTAGATATGGTTTTAGATTATTAAAATGAGCAATAGGAAGTAAATCAAATTCTTGTAAATTTAATTTATTTGTCAAATAGTCTTCTATAATTTGATGTGATTGAGTTCCAATATGCTGAGATTGTGCTGTAATATATTGATGGGCAGGTTCATTTTCTTTCCATAATGCCAAACCACTCTTCTTTTCATCAGGAGCAGTTGCAGAAAGAATTGTGTTTATTGAAGGATATATTTTATCAAATTTTGTTTGATACCAATGTCCATCTTCCCTGTCAAGTAGAGTTGGTTCTCTAATTTTCAACATATTAGAAAAATTAGGCATAAAATAATTTGCAATATTAGTAATTTAATGCTAAACTTTGACAAAAATTATACCAAATGTTCAGAAGAAGTTTATTTTCAAAAGCATGTTTGTTTGAAAACAGGAACTATTCTAATACATGGTCTTCATTCTTTTTCTTTTTCTAGAATCCTTTTCATTATTTGAGGCCTTAACGGAATAATCGTATTCAGGATAAAGGTTCTCAAATCGCTTTTCAACACTTGCTTCATTTTCAGAATTTTCGCTCATATGTACACACTACTTTCTTGGAATAATTGACGAGGGGTGATTGGAAATATAATGGTACAAACACAAAAAATTAGAGTTGCATTGACACTTCATATCTAATCAAATTCCGCATCGTATTTTGAATCAGACTCTTCATCTAAATCATCATACTCATCATAGTCTGAGTTTTCATTGTAATAGCTCATGGCAAAAGTGCGTTGATTTTCTTGAATTTAAACTATATGAACAATTTGTTCTTTATTCAATAAGAATTTCTTCAATGTCTTCTTCCAAAAAGGTTAACCCATCATACCAGTTCATAGAAAGAACGCTGAAAATTCTTTATTTAAGAATTTTTGAAATAACGATCATCAGATGGATCAGTTTTTCAGATATTGAAGTAGATCAAATTAATTTAGATAATAATTCATGTTCAAAAAACTATAACAAAAACTAATCATCAAAATTTGTATTTCTTTGGATTGGAGGTATGTGTATAATTACAAATTCTTTTTTCTTTTTTATTCTGAACATAATATGAAAACATGAATTTGTCATATAAGCGACAAGTAGAACTTATCTATAATCAGTGAAACCCTCAAAAATTCCATAAGAACTAGAAAATATTTAGTTATTTGATCATTTGTCGAAATTTATCAAATTCAGATTTTGTTTTTACAAATTGATCTGTATTAATTTTCAATGAAAAGAGAGGCTCCATTTTTTCATTAATAAGAAATATTCGTTCATCAAATATCACGGTTTCAATAAATTCATCATTAGGATAAACAGTAAATTGAAAGAATTGTTCATCAGTCTTAATTTTTAATTGAAAACCCATAAAAAGTCCGAGTTCCTCGTCTTTGTTTAGAAATCCTGTCAAACTGGCTCTAAGTGAAGGATTATCATTTACATCATCATAGTTATTCTCATTATCAATTACACATGCAACGGGTTTTCCTTGAAGATGTAAAATGACAGATTTGTTGGTAGGCGCATAATCTTCAGTATTGCTCATTTTGTCTAAAGGCATATCTTATCAAAGAATTTCAGTATTGTTAAGTATCACGATTTTCTAATGGAAACATGAGCAATCTTGATGATTCCATTGGAAAGATTCTACTAGAGTTACAAAAAGATGATCCTGAGACATTTGCAAAATTAATGAAAAAGGCTCAAGAAGAGAATCCAGAACTGTTGGAAGACACAGATGAGAAATAGTTCACAATAACCACCGATTTTAAACTAAAATCATTCTAATAATCTCCTTGAGATACAAATGCCTTATTTGCAATGTTGTTTTAGGAACACCGAGAAAACTAGAAGACCATCTACAAATTGAGCATAAATGGGGCAAAAAACGTGATAAATAGGCTCAAAAAAATAGGTATGACATGAATTAATTTTTTAGGGAATACCAATTACAAAATCTATTGAATTTCATATCAAAAAAAGTTCTAGATTTTCAAAAAAAGAAACTAGAATCAGCTGAAGAGACTTTGAGAAAATACATTAAAGAAGTAGAAAAGCTTGAGAATGAAGATAAGCCAAAAGAATTAGAAAATTCTAGAAAAATGATAAAAATTTGGACAGATAATATTGATAAAATTAAAAAAGAAATTAAAAAAATAGAGTCAAGATGAAATTCAAAAAAGATTCAGAATCATTAAAAGAGAATTCAGAGTTGAGAATTCTTGCAGAATACAACAGACGATTCAAACAGTTGAAAATAACTCAGAAAAAAGTCAACAAATTACGAGACCATGAAATGGATAAAGAGGCAGATAAGATTCAAGATCTAGTAAAATTACTAGTACAAGAGATTGAAGCATATTTTAGAAAATATAGAGGAGTCCTAACAAAATACGGGATATTACCAGAATACCCTCTAGAAATTAACGATATTACAAAACAAGAAATAGAAAAAGCCAATGCTTGGCAGAGTGCTCATAGAAAAAAATTTGGAATTTAAAAAAGAAAAATTTAGGAGTTATTGCAATGAATAATGAATGTCACAAAATAGAACCGTTCCATTTGGGAATGTTTTTGCAGTTATGGCGTGACCATCTTCTAACCCTTTACCGCACACATAACACTCCACTTTACTTACAGATGTTTTGATTTCTTGCTTTTTGAAAATTTGCATATCTTGCAAAATTGCTCTTTTTGCCCCCTGCATGATGATTATTATGCGATCAACTATACTATAAAGGTACCGTACCATACGGTAATAAATTCATTCTATAAGATGAATAAATCTACACAAAAATTATGATAAATGAATCTACTTTACAATTTAAATAATAAACCGGATGAATTTTGTTTATGGGTGGACGCCTTTGGAGAGACATCAGTAAAAGTAGTACCCCTAGATTTATCTGAAAATCAATTTCAAATTTACAATAAAATTTCAAGAAATTATTCACATTCATTTCTCTTTGAATCTCTCACAGGACCTGAGGTTTTAGCTGAAACGTCTGTGATGGGATTTGATCCAAAGATTATTCTCAAAGGATATTCAGATAGAGTTGAGATTATTCAAAATAATGAAACAAAAGTAATTCAAACCAAAGACCCATTTTTTGAATTGAAAAAATTACTTGGAAAATCAGATAATCAAAGTTACAGATATCTTGGAGGTGCTGTTGGAGTAGTTAATTATGATGCAATTAGAATGGTTGAAAACATTCCAGATAACCATAGTTCCCCACAACCATTAATGGAATTTGGGATTTATGATGATGGGTTGTTGTACGATAATTTACACAAAAAATTATTTTATTTTTATCATGATGAAAATAGATTTAAAAAATTAAAAATGAGTGAAGATGTATTTGGAGAATTTCATTCTAGTAAAGTAACTCCGAATATGGATGAAATGAAATTCTCTGAAATTGTGAACAGGGCAAAGGAATACATTCATCATGGAGACATATTTCAAGTAGTTCTATCAAGAAAATTTGCATTTGATACTGATGGTGATAATTTAACATTATACAAAACATTACGAAGACTAAATCCTTCACCATACATGTATCATCTAAAACAAAACAATAAAACAATAATCGGGGCATCACCAGAAATGCTTGTTAGAATTACTAATGATAAAGTAGAAACATTTCCAATCGCAGGAACTAGAAAAGTTACTGATGATGAAGACAAAAATGAAAAATTAGCAGAAGAGCTAATCAAAGATGAAAAAGAGTTGGCAGAGCACACAATGCTTGTGGATTTAGGCAGAAATGATATTGGACGTGTCTGCAGATATGGCTCTGTCCATCCAGAATCATTAATGGAGATAAAGAGATTCAGTCATGTTCAGCATATTGTTAGTCATGTAGTAGGTAATTTAGCACCTGAAAACGACATGTTTGATGCGTTTAAAGCAGTTTTTCCTGCTGGAACAGTATCAGGAGCACCAAAAGTTAGAGCCATGGAGATTATTGATGAGTTAGAAACGGAGGCACGTGGACCATATGCAGGAGCAGTAGGATATTTTTCCTACAACGGATGTTGTGATTTTGCCATAGCAATTAGAAGTATATTCATTGAGGATGGAAAGGGATTTGTTCAATCAGGTGCTGGAATTGTATCAGATTCGATTCCAGAAAATGAGTTTAAAGAAACAGAACACAAAGCAGGAGCAATGTTACAAGCACTCAAGGAGGCATCATCATGAAATTTTTGATAATTGATAATTATGATTCATTTGTATACAACATTGCACAGTATCTTGGAGAATTAGGAGTAAATTGTGATGTAATTAGAAATGACAAAATCACACTAAATGAAATTAAAGATAGAAATTATGATGCAATTATAATTTCTCCAGGTCCCGGAACTCCAGAAGATAAAAAATATTTTGGAGTGTGTAGTGAAGTAATTAAAAATTTGGGGTCAAGTACTCCCATACTCGGAGTGTGTCTTGGACATCAAGGGATCATTGATGCGTTTGGGGGCAAAGTAACTAATGCAGGATCCGTTAGGCATGGAAAAACAAGTCCCGTAGAACATGAAGATTCTAAACTATTCAAAGATGTAAAAAATCCATTTAGAGCAACAAGGTATCATAGTTTGGTAGGAGATAAAACTATAATTCCAGAGGTGTTAAAAATTACCGCAGTTGCAATTGATGATGGAGAAGTAATGGCAGTGGAACACAAAGATTATCTGATTCAAGGAGTTCAATTTCACCCAGAATCAATCATGACAGAAGACGGTAAAAAGATTCTATTGAATTTTATCAAACAAGTTATGGAAAACAAGAAATGATTTCAAATTTGATTTTAAAACTTCAGGAAAAAATTGATCTCACATATGAAGAAATGAATGAGGTTATGACAGAAGTTCTTTCAGGAAGGACCTCCGACTCAGAAAACGCAAATTTTCTTTCAAATCTTGCAGATAAGGGAGAAACAGATGATGAGCTTTTAGGAATGCTTGATAAGATGCAGGAATTTTGTTTGAAAATTGAGCCTAAAAACAAAGGCACCATAATTGACATGTGTGGTACTGGTGGAGATAATCTTAAGACATTCAATATATCCACAACAGCATCATTTGTTGTAGCTGCCTCAGGAGGAATTGTAGCAAAACATGGAAATCGTTCAAGTTCAGGAGTGTCAGGAAGTGCAGATATATTCGAATATTTCGGATATGACTTGAATTTAGAACCACATAAAATTGCGGAAATATTGGAAAAACACAATATCTGTTTTATGTTTGCACAAAAATTTCATCCAGCAATGAAACATGTGTCTGCTGCAAGAAAACAGTTGGGAAAAAGAACGGCATTTAATTTACTTGGTCCATTGTCTAACCCAGCAGGAGTTAAGAATCAATTAGTCGGGGTATTTTCAATAGAATATTTAGAAAGATTACCTCAAATCCTAAAAAGAAAAGGTGCTGAAAATATTATGACAGTTCGTTCCGATGATGGAATGGATGAATTTTCTACCAGTTCTACTAACAGAGTATGTATTTTAAGAGATGGAAAAGTTTTGATGAATTCAATTGATCCTGAAGTTGTAGGACTGCACAAATCATCGTTAAAAGATATTCAAATACAAACCAAAGAGGATTCCATAAAATCATTTGTTGGTGTTTTGAATAATACTGCCAATCAAGCTATGATTGACACTACAGTTCTTAATGCTGCAGGAGGATTAATTGTTTCAAATATTTCTAATAATTTTGAGGAGGCAGTAGAAACTGCATTAAACACAATTAAAGATGGCAAAGCGTTTGCATTATTAGAGAAATTTGTACAAGAAACAGGAGACATTTCAAAATTAAAGGAGATCGTTAATGGCTGAAAATATTCTTCGTAAACTAGTTAGTAACTCCCAAATGGCAATTGATGACGGTGTTTACGACATAGATTTCAATTTGCAGAAATCAAACAAAGATTTTGTAGAAATAATCAAGAATAGCGAACATGCCCCATTACTCACAGAAATAAAATTTTCATCTCCATCATTAGGAAAAATTAGAACAATTACAGATCCTGTGAATATTGCATCCCAAATGATTGCAGGGGGTGCAAAAGCACTTTCAGTATTGACTCAGCCACACCTATTCAATGGGTCACCAGAATATTTCATGAAGGTAAGAGAATCAGTAGATGTCCCCATGTTAATGAAAGATATTATGATTGACAAAGTTCAGATTGATGCAGCTAAAAGAATTGGAGCAGACTTTATGTTAGTGATCCAGTCATTATTTGATCAGGATTATCTAAAAGAGATTGATGAATTTATTGCATATGGGCATAAACAAGGATTACAGATTCTTTTAGAAGTTCATACAAAAAAAGAATTTGAAAATGCAATGAAAACAGAGGCAGACCTGATTGGAATTAACAATAGAAATCTAGACACGTTAGATATCGATCTAAAAACAACTGAATATATCTTATCAGGAATTGAAAAAACTAGACCTATTTTATCTGAAAGTGGGATAGATACGCCTGAAGACATCCAATATCTAAAAAGGTGTGGAGCTAATGCATTTTTGATAGGTTCTAGCATAATGAAAAGTGATAATATTGAAGAACAAGTAAGGAAATTGGTGAAGGCATATTGAAATATCCTAAAAATGGCAGATTTGGAGAATTTGGTGGTAAATATATTCCAGAGACGTTAGTTCCAGCAATAGAAGAATTAGAAGAAAATTATTTGAAATTCAAGAATGATAAAAATTTCAAAAAAGAGTTGGATTATTACCTTAAAGTTTACGCAGGGCGTCCAACTCCTTTATACTATGCAAAGAATCTTTCAGAGAAACTTGGTGGTGGAAAGATCTATCTCAAAAGAGAAGATTTGTTGCATGGTGGAGCTCACAAAATAAACAATACCCTAGGACAAGCACTACTTGCAAAAAAAATGAATAAGAAAAGAATCATTGCTGAAACAGGCGCAGGTCAACACGGAGTAGCAACAGCCATGGCATGTGCAGCATTAGGAATGAAAGCCGAGGTATACATGGGATACAAAGACACCATTAGACAAAAACTAAATGTATTTCGAATGAATTTACTTGGTTCTAAAGTGCATCCTGTAAAATCAGGTTCTAAAACACTAAAAGATGCAATTAATGAGGCAATCAGAGATTGGATCACTAATGTCGAAAATACTTACTATTTACTTGGTTCGGCTGTTGGGCCGCACCCATATCCAGTGATGGTCAGAGATTTTCAAAGTGTAATTGGAAATGAAATAAAATCACAAATGAAAAAACTAAACAAAACACCAGACAGCATAATTGCCTGTGTAGGTGGAGGTTCTAATGCAATTGGAACATTTTATCCATTAGTGGATTCTAATGCAGAGATAATAGGAGTGGAAGCAGCAGGACATGGATTAAAATCTAAAAAACATTCAGCGACACTGTCAGCAGGAAGTAAAGGTGTTCTTCATGGAATGATGACATATCTACTTCAAGATAAAGAGGGGCAGATAACAGAAACACATAGTATTTCAGCAGGTCTAGACTATCCAGGTGTTGGTCCGGAGCATTCTTACCTTAAAGATACTAAACGTGTAAAATATCATTCAGCAACGGATACAGAAGTAATCGACGCATTTCTAATGTTAACTAGAACAGAAGGGATCATCCCAGCTTTAGAATCAGCTCATGCAATCGCTGAAGCAATCAAAGTTGCTAAAAAGAGTAAAAAGTCAGAATCAATTGTAGTTACACTTTCTGGAAGAGGAGACAAAGACGTAGAAGAAGTTCAAAATTATCTGAGCAAAAATGTCAAAAATTAAAGAAAAATTTAAAGAATTGCAGGAAAGGAATGAAAAGGCCTTGATATCATATATCATGGCAGGATTCCCAAATGAAAAATCAACAATATCAGTTGTCAGAGGATTGGTAAAGGGAGGAGTTGACATCATTGAGTTGGGGTTTCCATTCTCAGATCCACTTGCAGACGGTCCTGTTATTCAAAATGCAAGCACGATATCTCTAGAAAAAGGTACAAAAATTGACAAATTTTTCTCACTAGTTAAAAAAATTAGAAAAGAGACAGACACCCCTCTAATATTGATGACATACACCAACATCCTATATCACAAAGGATATTCAAAATTCATTGCAGAGGCTAAGAAGGCAGGAATTGACGGATTCATTTTACCAGATATGTCAATAGAAGAATCAGAAGATTATCTAAAAGCTGCAAAAAATAACGCAGACACCATTTTTCTGATATCTCCAAATACCAGTAAAACTAGAATTGCAAAAATTGCAAAAGCATCGTCTGGTTTCCTCTATCTTGTTGCAGTTTATGGAACTACAGGCGTAAAAACAGGAATTAAGAATTACACGCTAGATGCAATTAAAAATGTCAAAAACCAGACCAAAGGAAAAATCCCAGTTAGTGTAGGATTTGGCGTTTCCACACCAGAAGATGTTAAAAAATACATAAAAGCTGGTGCTGATGGAGTAATTGTTGGTAGTGCATATTTGAAATTAATTGAGAAAACATCTCAAAGCAAATTGGAATCAAAAATTGCATTATTTACAAAATCGTTAAAGTGTCAAACAGTTCATAAAAAATAAGAATTCATTAGATGGTATTCCCCAAAATATCATTAAAGATTAGCAATTAGTAATCCATCCAATGATTTCTAAGTAATTTTTCAAAAAAAATAAAAAAGATTTTATAAAAATTAAAAACTGTTCATAGATTTACAAGATTTTTTACAATTGTATAGTTATTAAAACAGATTTATTTTTCATCAGATTCTTCTGGCTCATTTGCCTTATCTCTTACCTTTTTCATTATACAGAATTTTGCAAGAGTTTTCTTAAATCCCATATCTAAATTTAGAAAATCTAGTAACTTAAGGGTATTGATAGAATCTCTTCAGAACATTAATCAAAACTAGTAGGTCAACAAAAATGGCTCAATCTAGCCTCAAATCAGGATGAAATTCGGGTTAATTTTTCATCTAAAGAGTCGACCTGATTAATCAGATTTTTGACAATCCCATCAATTGTTTCAAATTTATTTTTTTCAAGAACTTCAGAATTATCTGCCCAATTAAGCATGGCATTAAAGATTGTACGAACCTGAAGTGAATAGTCATATAATTCATCCAAACCTATTTTCTTTTTTTCAGGGTTATCTTTTGAGAAAATAGTCAGATAGCCATCTTTTGATATGGAATAATAATTTTGAGATACGGCATCTGAGAAATCAGATAAAAACATCCCATGTATGGCATTTTTTAGTTTTAAATTGTATTGCATCTTGTTACATATTTTTTTAAGCATTTGATTCAATGTAGTATTTTCATCAAACCCTCCCTTGAGTTTTTGAGGATTTATTATAATTTTCAGAAATTTTTCAAATATTTTAAAATGTGAATTAATAAAAGACGTCATTGAATAGATTGTAAAAAATATTACATCCTCACTGTTCATCTCAGATTCATCTAATCTCCGAATTATTTCTGACAAGGAGTTTGAAAATCTCTTTTGGAAATCAATGAAATTAAGAAAAAATTGCTCATCATGATATTCGGGATTAAAATGGTATAGTCCTTTTTTTTCAATGTCATTTAATATGACTAATGTTGCTCGATAGTTCGGATTAGTGTTTGACAATAATCTTCTGAATTTTGTACAGACTTAAATTTTAATTTACATCAATCGTTCATTTTTTAATTTCTTTTTATTTCTATTAACTATCAAATGATACTGAATAATTTGTTTTAATTTCTCTTCTACACTTAGTTGATCGTCAATTGAAATACTTAGGAATTCAAGGTAGTCATCATCATTGAGTTTGAAACGAATTTCTCTCATCAGACAGATTATCAGAATTGAGGCTAAAAGAGGGGGTTATTGTGAAAATAGTCTCATCTAAGAGAAATCAGATTCTTTTTTGAGAATATGATGATTGAGATTATAGATATTGTGAGAATCAATAACACAATACCTCCAAATTCAGGAATGACATTAGAACCCATAATCTTAATTTCTCTTGAACTAGTATCAAGTGGAATAACTAGTTGAGTTGCAGTGCCACCACTAATTGTTGAATCAGATTCAAAATCAACCATATTACCATCAACCCATACAGTTGTAGGATTGTCAATGAGTTCTTTAGGCAAAGTTATGGTAAGATGTTCATTGTTACTTTCACCAGTCATTGTAAATGTCAATGTCTTTTCATTAGGATTCACATGAACAGATTTAGCCAAATAGGCATCTAGAAAATATTTTACTTCAAATCCAACTCCGTCGTCAGTATAACCAGATGCAATACCATCAATTGATTTTACACTTCCAGGATCCAGTACAACGTGGACCACCCCATTCATCCATGGGTGAAGTGAACAATAATAGTAAAAATCTCCAAGTTGATCAAATTGTCTAGTGTAAGACTTTCCAGCAGTGAAAAATCCACTGTCGAACAATCCATCTTCGTCATTAGTCGCAGGTTCTCTTTCACCTGTAGGACTAATGGATGTAATTGTATGAAATGCAGTATCAGCATTAGACCAAGTAATCGAATCCCCTGGATGAATGGTAATTATTCCAGTAGTCACACCTGTGTCTTTTTGGGACCAGTAATAAGGAAAATTAGAATCAGATGCGCCTGAAGGGATTTTGATTTCATATCTCTCAGCAAATGCAAAACTTGAACCCACAGATAAGATTAGAATTACAGGTAAGATAGCAAGTGCTAATTTCATGATTATAGATGGTGTTAAGGACTATTTCAATCAAGCCATGATCGACAAAACATACAAAAACCAGATACTCGTTTCATTAATGTGCAGACGAAGTTTATTTTTGTCACAGGTGGTGTGATGTCTGGCCTTGGAAAAGGCGTAACAACTTCCTCGATTGCAAAATTATTACAATTAGCAGATCAAAAAGTATCATGTATCAAAATAGATCCCTATCTAAATTATGATGCAGGAACGATGAATCCTGTGGCTCATGGGGAGGTATTCGTTACTGATGATGGCGGAGAATGCGATATGGACATAGGAAATTATGAGAGATTCTTAAATCAAGATATTCCAAAAAGCCACAACATAACAACAGCTCAAGTTTACTCCTCCGTAATAGAGGCAGAAAGAAAAGGTGAGTATCTAGGAGCATGTGTTCAAATCATACCTCATGTTACAGATGAAATTAAAAACAGAATTAGAAGAATTGCAGAAAATGAAAAACTAGATTTTCTAATCGTAGAATGTGGAGGAACTGTAGGAGACATAGAATCATTACCATTTTTGGAAGCTTTAAGACAGATGAGAGTTGAAGAAGGTCCACAAGGAGTAATCTTTGTTCATGTAACACTTGCACCTTCACTAGATGTAGTCGGTGAACAAAAAACAAAACCAACACAACATAGTGCCCAAGAATTAAGAAGGATTGGTATTCAGCCAGACTTTTTGGCAGTAAGATGTACTTTGCCATTAGAAGAGAAAACAAAAAAGAAGATTGCAATGTTTACAAACGTCACTGCAAAAGATGTTTTATCATGCCATGACGCAAAATCGATCTTCGAAGTTCCTCAAATGTTGTATGACCAAGGAATTATGGATTCAATATTTACCAAGTTTGGAATTGTAGGGATGGTAAACGCATCAGCAAATTGGGACAAGTGGAATACAATTGCACAAAACATGGTCAACCATGAAGATCAAAAAGTAAAGATTGCAATGGTTGGAAAATATGTGACATTAACAGATAGTTATGTAAGTGTAAATCATGCATTAAAACACGCTGGAGCACAAATGGGCAAATCTGTAGATATCGATTGGATAGATTCAGAATCAATTTCAGATTACTCCGTACTATCAAATTATGATGGAATATTAGTTCCAGGAGGATTTGGTACTAGAGGTTCAGAAGGTATTATTCAAACTGCAAACTATGCACGTGAAAACAATATTCCATATCTAGGAATATGTTTTGGATTTCAACTAGCAGCCATAGCATTTGGAAGAAATGTTTTAAATTTGGAAGATGCGAACTCTACTGAAATAAAACCCGATGCAAAGAATCCAATTGTAGATTTACTTCCAGAGCAAAAAAATATTTCAGATATGGGAGGTTCGTTGAGATTAGGAGCAAATGAAGTACTAATCAAAGAAAATACAAATGCACAGAAAATCTACGGTACAACAAAAATTAGTAAAAGACACAGACACAGATATGAGATAAACAAAGAGTATATTCCTGAATTTGAGAAGAACGGTTTGATTTTTTCAGCAGATAGTGATAATGGTAAGAGAATGGAAATGCTTGAAATCCCCAACCACAAATTTTACCTAGGTGTTCAATTTCATCCCGAGTTTAATAGTAGACCAGGATTTCCTGAACAGGTATTTGCAGCATTCATAAAATCAGCATCCGAAAAATAATTATTCATTCAATCTTTGAAATTTCATAAATTTTTTGTCGAGCATCACGGATAGAGACCTTCTTTTTCACGTATCCCTTCTTTAACAAATGACTTAATGCAAGTCTAACAGTTCTGTCCGGAAGAAGTGTTTTGTTTGCCAAATCTTTTTGTGTCAAAGCACCCTCATACTCCAATGTTTTCAAGAGTAATTTGGAACTGGGGGGCATACTAAGTAACTCTTCAGCCAAGTGAACTTTTTTTGCTAAAGCAGAAATGGCAGTTGAGTCTTTTTTCAAACGAATTATTTTTGCAGGGGGGAAGAATTGTGTGCACTCCACAGTTTTATTCACTTTGTATCTATCCAAACCATCTAGAACAACCTCACAATGCAATCTTGCAGAAATATCATCGATCTCAATTGAGCTGTCATTAGATACAATGATAGGTCTTCTTGTAACATCAAGCGAATTAACAGAAATAATTTCAAAGACGGCTGAATCTTGAAAGAGAACAGGTCCGCCGGCAGACATTGAGTATGCTGATGAACCTATTGGAGTAGAAACAATTATGCCATCACTATTGTCATGCCATACTTCTTCACCATTAACGCGAAGAGTATGTTCCATCAGCATTGCACTTCGAGAAGAGAAAACAGCGACGTCATTAAGTACTGGATAGACGTTTTTCCCATCTATCTTTACACCCAGTCTAGGTACTTCTTCAATTGTGTATTTCTGTTTTTTTAGAATGTTGACATATGATGAAAATTCTTTAAGATCAATTTGTGCCAAAAAACCACTGGATTCAGCTTCGCTAATTCCTAAAATAGGTAAAGTTGAATCAAACGTTCTATGAAAATAATTTCGTACGCCTTTATCCCCACCTAAAACTATGACACAGTCAGCCGGTTTATTTTTTGATTTAGTAATTGTGAAGGATTTGATTCCAGCATCATCAAGTATATTTTTTACATATTTAGCTGCATTACTGGTAGTACCAGTACCATAGATTCCTATTTGCACAAAATAAAGATTCGAAATGCTTCAATAAAAGAATAATGAATCTACAAATCTCGGAATTTTACTAAATTGTAAAAGTAAGAGGCATTGTTTTGGATTGTTCCTTTACGAGGGATTTTTTGCAATCCTACATTTTTAGAATCAAGTGCTGCCTGAGCAGCACCACCTGCAAAACACAAAGCCCAAAGATAGTCCTTTTCTTTAAGCATTGTACAAGAAAATGCAGCACAAAAAACATCACCTATTCCAGTAGTATCATGAACTTCTTTGTTCGGTAAAGTAATTGAATAAACTTTATCTTTTACTAGCATTGAAACTTCGGTTTTATTTGTAAATAAAACATATTCTACACCTTTCTTCTGAAGTGCAACCATCATTTCATCAGGAGTTCCAGTAACAAGTTGTTGTGCCTCTTCAGGATTAACTTTCATTGCGGTGACGCCCGATAAGTCAATATCATTGTGACGAAGGATAACATTGTTTTCAGAATCTTTTTCCCTAAGAAACCCCTGTGGATCAATAAATAAAAAATTAGAATCATCTTTAATTTTTTTCAAAGTTTCATTTGAGATTTCATGAAAAATTGGGCTAACTAAATGGCCATCTGCTTTTGTATTAAAATATTCAATAGGTTCACATTGATTTTCAAGTTTAAGAGTTCTGTCAGTACCTGTAACCGATATTGAAAATTTTGTAGTATTTTTTGAAGATTCTGAATTTACAAGATTAATTTTATTGTCTAAAAGGTATTTTTTTGGAAAATCATTTCCAAATTTGGTAAACAAATCAACATCAAATTTTAATTCCCTTGCAGTTAATCCACAATAACAGGCAGAGCCTCCAATTTGTTCATAATTATTTTCTTTAATGGATATTGTGTCAATTGCGCAATGGGCAAATATGGCTAATTTCATTTCTTTATGGAAAAGTTAGTACAGATTTAGTTTTTTGCATTATTTTGTTCAAAGCAATTTTTACAAAGAATTTTTCCCTTTAACAAGTACAGTTCAACACCAGAACGAAAACATCTATGACAAAGACCACGCATATTCTCTAAATGAAAATACTCGATCTAGAATTAAAACATAGAGTATTTTTCGTTCATTTTTACCCATAAATTTAATCATTTTAGAGAAATGTCCACAAGAATATAAGTAGGGAAATCAGTTTAATGACATGCCACTAAAGCGTGCAAGTAGAGGTCGTACAAAAGGAGGTAAAGGTTCCTCAGGTGTAGTACAATGTACTAATTGTGGACAGACTGTTCCTAAAGATAAGGCAAAAAAAGTTACCTCCAGATTAAACCTAGTTGAACATACTTTGGCAAAAGAATTACGAGCACAGGGAGCATATATTGCATCACCTACAGTTCTAAAATGGTATTGTATTTCATGTGCAATTCACTTCAAAATTCTGAAAATTAGATCTGCAGATAATAGAAGAAAACGTGGAAAACTGCGATAGACTATTCTTGAATATTTTTTGCAGTAACAATCATTCTTTGAATTAATGTAATTGCTGCAATTATAACAACAATTATCACAGCTATTTCCATAAATCCAATAATTCCTACAATTGCAATTACAAGTAATCTTTCAGCACGTTCACCAATTCCAACTCCCTGTAATTTTACATTAATTGCATCAGATTTTGCTCTTGCATAGCTGACCAATAAGGACAAGGTAATTGCGAGCAGTACCAAATAAGGTTCAGCATAACCCCCGACAAGAATTCCCAAAAATATTGCTGTCTCTGCAATTTTATCAAACATTGAATCAAGATACGAACCTTTTTGAGATGTTTTACCAGTGACACGAGCGACTTGTCCATCCACCATATCAAAGAATCCTGAAACAAGTAACAAAATCCCACCAATTATCAAACCAAATTCAATACCTAATCCGTAAACTATTGCAGAAAGAAATGCAACGCCTAAACCAACTGAGGTCCAAAAATTAGGAGATAAGCCAGTAGACGCAAATCCTTTACCTATCTTTTCAAGCGTAGGTTTCAATGAATCCCTAAGATTGTTTAGCACGAGATAACACCAACAACTCTAAGTAATTAAGTGAATAGGCATAAAATTCAGGTTGGGTAAGGTCAATTTTTAGAGTTTAGTGTTTTTGAGATAGATTAATTGCAATAAGGGTAGACATTATTTTTGCTGCAAGAGATGCAGTAGCACCATTATCATGATAAGGATTCAATTCCACAATGTCCACTCCAACAATTTTTGTTTCTTGAAGAGCATATATCATATCAAATAATTCTCGAGAAGTAATTCCTACAGCTTCAGGATTTCCAACTCCAGGAGCAAATGCAGGATCAAGAACATCTAGATCAAAGCTAGAATAAACAGTGTCAAATGTAGAAATATGATCTTTTAGTAACTGAGGTCCTTTTCCATCACGTATTTCTTTATCAGAGATGGTTTTGATTTTATGTTCTGTCAAAAATTCTAATTCTTCTTTTACAAAGGCGCGAGCTCCAACATGCAATATGTTTTCTGCGCCTCTTTCTTCAACTACTCTTCTAAGATAAGATGCATGACTTAGTTTTATGTCTGCAAATTCATCTCTAAGATCATAGTGTGCGTCAAATACAACATAACCAGTATCTTTTGGAAAACTTGTGTATGTACCGTAAGTAATGGAGTGTTCTCCACCCAAAATGAATAATTGTCTTTTTTTTGCAACAAGTTCAGTAGTGATTTTTTTCACCATATCTATCATTTCTGAAGCCACAACAGTGTGTCGAGTATTACCCAAATCTTCAATGTTTACATTCTCAAGATCCACTGAAAGATCTGGATGAAATATTTCGATATTGTTAAAAGAATCTCTAATTGCGTCAGGCCCAAATCGACATCCAGGTTTGTATGAGTGAGTTGCATCAAATGGAATTCCAAATACAGTAGCAACAGGCTCAGAATCATCATCTGATGCAGTAATCATGGGATTTCTGTTCATGTATAAATCAAGAAAGCTCATTTTCTACACCATTAATTGTGGTCTTTTGGAAAGATGAAGTGATTGATTTAATCCAGTAAATGGTTTACCCAAAGTCTGTTGATTAATTTCATTCATAAAATCACCAAAAGACACATCTCGGACATTACCTGTTTTTCGGTCTCTAATACTAAGATTCTCAGAACTAGCTTCCTTTTCACCAATGACTAAAATGTATTGGATCCATTCTTTTTCAGCTTCACGAATTCTTTTACCAATACTCTCATTTCTATCATCAATATCCACACGAACATTTTTTGTCGATATCATTTCACATAAATTATTACAGTATTCATAAAATTCTTCTTTAAGAGGAATTATTCTAACTTGTGTAGGTGCAAGCCAAAGTGGGAACTGAGGTTTTTTCCCAATCTTAGAATCTGATGCAGCCTTTTCAAGTAACGCATAGATTATTCTTTCAATTGCACCACTTGGAGAATTATGTAGGATGATTGGGTGTTTGGCAATATTATTTTCATCTACAAATTCAATTCCATAACGTTCACCATTTTCAACATCTATTTGATCTGTGGACAATGCAGAGGCCTTTCCCAGATTATCAATAAAGTTGAATTCCCATTTCAAAACAAAGTAAAAGAACTTCTCTTTCCACATTTCAACGAGTACAGGTTTACCATGTTTCTTCACTAGGTCTTCAATTGAAGATTTATTTTCATTGTAAAAGTCCTCGGTAAATCTAATTGCCATTTCATAGTCAGATTCATCAATACCTAATTCTTTTAGTACATTTCGAGACAAATCAAATCTTATTTTTATTTCATCAACTGCCTGTTCAAGATCTTTACAAAATGCATGACAATCAGGCATGGTAAATGCTCTTAGTCTTCTAAGACCAACTAATTCTCCAGACTGTTCACGTCTAAAGCTATATCTAGTAAGTTCATAGAGTTTGTATGGTAAATTCTTGTACGACATCTGAAATTGATTTGCCATTAGAAATTGTCCAAAACAGGCTGCAAATCTTAAAAATAGTTTCTTACCCTCTGAATCAATATTGTATTGCCTTGCAGGAAATCGATTAAAGTAACTTACCATACTGGGATGCTCTGAATCATACATAATGGGGGTTTCCACTTCATACCCACCGTACTCTTTTACTTTATCAGTAACATATCTCTCAATCAATGATTTGATTAAACGGCCATTTGGAAAGAATCTCATATTTCCAGAATCAGACGCAGGTTCGTAATCTGCGATTGCAAGTTTCTTCATTAAAGCAACATGAGGAGGAGGTTCATCAACCTGACGTTGTTTAGCAGATTCGTACTTGGCTAAAATTTCTAATTTCTCATGATTGGAAAAGTCAAAGTCTCCAATGTTAGTCATTTTTCCATCAGGAGACATTATTTTCCAGTAAGAACGAATTGTTGATTCACCTTTTAGTGCATCAGATGTGTCTTCATCATGTTCTTCAGGTTTGGTCGAGTCTTTTGTTATGACTTTTGAACTTTCAGCTAACGGATGTCCCTTTACTTTTAGATTATATGATTTGGTCCAACCAAAAGGAGAGTGAGATACCTCGATATCTGTTGCTTCAGATTCCATTTCTTTAAGTAATGATATTGCAATGGATGGTTTAGCAAGATTTGAACTAAGATGAGCATAAGGATAAAGTAGTAATTTTTTACATCCAATTTTCTCCATTGAAGTCTTAATTTGAGAGATAGCATTTTTAGCCACAGATAAGTCATCGCCATCTTCAATTGCAACAAATGCAACCACAATTTCCTCTAATCTCTGAGTTTGAGGATTTTCGATCTCCTCTGCAGATTTGATCTCTTTTTTTGTGGGAGTGTATTCAATACTATCACAATGTAATTGCAGTATGCGCATAATTTCAAACAGAAAAGATAATTGAATTAAGTGTTGCTGGAATTTTAGAGGTATTTCAGGAAGTTTTCCCACGCAATGAAATAACTGAACGTAAAATCAACCCAGATATCCCTAAATTAGATGTCAAAAATACAGAAGATCTCTTCAAAGAGTCCTGACCACGAAAACCTTCATCATAAATCATCTCAACCGTACCTTTATCGGTTTCAACAAAGGATGTAATTAGAGAATAATCCCCTAATTTTTCATCTGTTTTCTCCAAATATAGGCGCAATTCCACTTTGCTAATTATGAATTCATCTTGAATGAAATTCCCAGATGAAAATAAAACTTCTACAGCATCAGGTTTTCTATTTACCCTCTGAGGATCGTGTAAATCAACAATATTCAAGATATTTTCAATTTGCAAATAATAGTTTAAAGTTTAGTCGGAAGTGTTATTTACTCTCAAAGTATTTGAGAAAAAAATGGATCATCATAATTTTCATGGTAAGGATATTCCCCATATTGAATTAAAACCAAATATGAAAATCGAGGATGTTGTAGAGGTGTTTGCTCAGTCAGGATACAACGGACGCCAACTGGGTGAAGCGGCAAAACTATATGCCAAAATGATAGAGGATGGTGCAACAATTTGTTTAACTATTGCAGGTGCAATGACACCAGTAGGGTTTGGAGGGATTTTCAAATCATTAATTGAAAGAGGGTTTGTTGATTGGATAATAACAACTGGTGCAAATGTATATCATGAAGATCATTTTGCACACAAACTCCCAGTCAAACAAGGACATTTTGATGTCGATGATATGGTTCTTTATGAAAAAGGAATTGTAAGAATTCGTGATGTGTATATTGATTTTGAAAAAACAATGAAGGCCGAAGATAAAATTATGCAAAATATGTTTAAAGAAAAATTTATTGAGAATTCTTTCACTAGTGCAGAATTGTGTAATTTCATAGGAAAAATAACTACAGAAAAAGCAAAGAACCCAGAAAAAAGTTTCTTGGCATCTGCCTACAAATATGATGTTCCAGTTTACATTTCAACAATTGGCGATTCATCAATCGCAATGAATTTAGCTGTACATAGATTACGAGGTAAAAAATATAATTTTGATTTTGTAAAAGAGTTATTGGAACAAGCAGCGATACTATACAACTCAAAAAAATCAGGTATTTTAGAATTAGGTGGGGGCGTTCCAAAAAATACAGCTCAGCAAACAGGACCAACATTAGATCAAATTCTAGATAGAGAGGATGGAGGACAAGACTACATAATACAAATTACAGATGCAAGACCAGACACAGGAGGGCTTTCAGGAGCAACATTACAAGAAGGGAAGAGTTGGGGGAAAGTTCAGGATGCACATGAAGATGTGATTACCGTATATGCAGATGCAACAATAGCATTTCCAATTTTGGCATTGTACGCAATCAGTACACAAAAGAAACGAAAACCAAAAAGAATTTTTAAAAATTTAGATAAATTCTATGAAAAACTACAATCTGATTATTTAGATAATAAACAAACAAAATAATTTTTAATTTTTTTAAAATCTATCAAATCTTGCGCGTTCAAGTTCGCGGTCATCTTTAGATTCTTTTTTGTATTCTTTGTAATGTTCTTTGCAAAGAACTGTTTTTTTTCCTGCAGAATTTACTCTAAGGCCAGCGTTTTCAACTTTAGTAGTATTAAGTGAACGCACACCATCATTGTCACATCCATCAACATTACATTTTGCACCTTTGGACACTATACCCATAGAATATCTTATCAAAGATGTTATTTATACTTGAGAAATTCATGTCGATGAAATCTTAGGTTCATCGTTTATAAGAGGAATATTTTTTTCTCAGGATATGGGTGGAGCAAAAAAACCAACTACTGCAAAAAAAGACACATCATCTAGTCCTAAAGATTCTAAGAAAGGTAAAAAAGACAAGGGTGAAGGTGGTCCAAAAAAAGCAGAGATTACCGTAATGGTTAATGAGCAACAAGCTATGAAGATCATCCAAAGTGCCAAAGTAATTACAGTTCAAGACATGGCTAGACAGACGGGAGTAAAGATTTCTGCTGCAAACAAATTCCTAAAAGAATCAGCAGAAAAAGGAATTGTTAAAAGAGTTGGCGGTTATTCAGGACATTATTTGTATCAGGCAGTTTCTTCATAAATACACAATACATCTCCAGATTTTACATCCTTCAATGCGTCAACATTGTTAGATAATTTTCCAATAGGAGTCATTGTCTTTCCTGATGCGACATCATTTGTAAAAAAGCAAAAACTACCTGAAGAAGGTAAAAATGCAATATCACCTTTTTTGAATTCTGATCTGGCTCTTTCTATTCCAGAGTCAACAGAGGTTTCGAAATACACAATACTCTTTCCCAAGATATGAGCATGGCCTTCCAATGGCAAAGATCTCATAATTGTACCAACAGTTCTTGGAGACAAGTGACGTTTTAGATCACATGAAATTTTTGCCTTACCTCTGATTTCTAAAATCAGTTGTTTCCTAGATACGGATGAGGTGCTCAATTCGTAGCTTAAAATGATTAGATTATATAACGTTTTAAGAAAAATTCCGTACTTGTCAGAAGCCCCTGAAACAGAAGTAATGGAAATTACTGAAGAAGAAATTCCTACAAATGAAGAAAATCCTATAACTGAAGAAATTATTGATGCTGAAGTTGAAACAAATGCAGGACTGACTAAAGCACTTGATACTTATCGAAAATTAATTGAAAAGAAAGTTGATGCTGAACCATTGACAGAAAAAGAACAGGATGAACTTGAAAAGAAAATTAAAGAAATTGAAGATAGAGAGATAGTTGAGACTGTTGAAGATCACGTACCAGTGGAAATTCCTTGTGAAAAGGAAAAGATTACTATCGGTCCACCAACATTAACTAGATTTGAAAAGGCAAGAATTATGGGTGCTAGAGCATTACAATTGTCTCTTGGAGCACCACCATTCATACCAATTCCAAAAACTGCAAGGATCTCATTGGATATTTCAATGGAAGAATTAGAACAGAGAGTGATCCCAATCACAATTAGAAGAGTTCTTCCAAATGGAGATTATCAAAATATCCCTATCGACTATTTTGAGAAATGAATCATTGGTCGATAAAACTTAAAAGAAGACAAACTCGCTGATTGTTGAATAATGCTCATGGACGAGACACACGAACCGCATGGTCAAGAGCAGACCAAAAAGTCTGATGATACTATAGCGTATATTGGAAATGATCCTGTAATGCAATCTGCATTAGATGTTTTAACAATATTGGGAAATAAGAAAAAAGTGATTATAAGATCTAAAGGTAATTCAATTCCAAATGCAGTAGCAGTTGCAAATATCATCACTGAAAAAATGTTAAATGGAAACTCAAAAGTTGAAAAAATAAAGCTTGATACAGACGCAGCAGCAGGTATTGGAAGAATGACATCAACTATAGAAATTATTTTGGTTAAAATCTAATATACACTGCCAGGTCCTTTTAGAAGCATATTTTCACATTCTTTGCAAACTTGTTCATCGATATCAGATTCTAGATTATGATGTATTTCACAAATTAATAAACTGGATTTGATGTAGTTACACAATCCAATGAATTTTGACAAACTAGAAGGAGTGTAAGCCATATCTGATGACAGATTATCACTTAATTCATCAATCATATCTGAAACCTGTTTTTCTGCCAAAAGTTTTGCGATTAAAGAAGGATCACCTCTAGTACCTCTAATGTAATTACTTACTGCAGCCTGTGTGACGCCAAGCATTTTGGAAATTTCATCTTCTCTAATTTTATGATCTTCTGCCAATTTTTTGGCTAGAATTGCACGCAATGCAGGAATCAGAGTTTTAGATTCAATCTCTGCCGGAAGTAACATCAACTCTCAAGAATTCTATAAAGAATTTAAAGTTTGCAATGATGTTAAGGACAGAATCGAGTCCATCATTAGGCATAGCTATTTTAATTTCAAAATAATTTATTATGCATTGGATGATTTCTCCAAAGAACTTTATGATGAATTAAAAAATTCATGTGATACCTGTGAATCAAATTTGATTTCATTATCAGGAGGTGTAGATAGTTCAATTATAGCATATTTTCTTAAAGATAAAAAACCAAAGACATTAGCAATAATTGCAGAAGATTTTGTTTCAACTGATCTTACATATTGTCAACTTGTTGCAAAAGAATTCAAATTACCATTAAAAATTTACAGTGTAAAAACCGCCGAAATTCTCGAGGCAATTGAACAAACAATTAAAATTCTAAAAAATTTTAACGATATCGAAATAAGAAATAATGTTGTAATGTATCTTGCTATAAAATGGGCAAAAGATAATGGAGAAAAATCAATCATCACAGGAGATGGAGCCGATGAACTGTTCGCAGGATATAATTTTCTAATTCATAAATCAGAGGAAGAGTTAGAATCAGAGATCAAGAGAATCTGCTCCATAATGCATTTCCCAACTCAAGAAATTGGAAAAACATTAGGAGTAAAAATAGAATCCCCATTTCTAAGTGAGAAAATAGTCAATTTAGCAAAAAAAATACCTGTAGGGCTGAAGGTAAAAACAGAAAAGGGTAGAAGATATGGAAAATGGATCTTAAGAAAAACATTTGAGTCACACATACCAGAACAAATCATTTGGAGAGAAAAATCACCCATGCAAGAAGGTGCAGGAACTGCAGGATTAACAAACCTATTTGAATCAATTATCGAAGAAGAGAAATATGTTGAAAAAAAATTAATTGTTGAAAAATATGACAATGTGGTTATTCGGAGTAGAGAATCAATGCACTATTATGAAATTTTTAAGAAATATTTTGGGTCGCCTGTAGATAAGGAAGCAAAAAAGGTATGCCCATACTGTAAACATAAAGTTGAGGATTCAAAATTTTGTAGAATGTGCGGGGCTTTTCCTATTTGAAACTATTTGTATTTACGAGGTTTTTTGATGAATATTCTTCTACAACCATTACAACAAAAATAGAATTTTTTACCATCATGTTCGTGTAATAATGCAAGTTCTTCATCAAGTTCAATTCCGCAAACAGGATCTACTGGCACATGATTTTTTTCTATAAATTCTATTTATACATTCACAAACAGGTTCTTTTAAGAATTAACTATTTCAAGGATTTTTTTTGGTAATGCACAGTAATCTGAATCAGGTTCAGATACAACATACAAAATATCTTCATTTACTGGTACGCTAATTGCCAATGCACGTTCACGAGAAGCCATTGCAAAATTTACAACTCCAAGTTGTTTATTGAATTCTTTTCTCATTTTAACACGTAAAGCGAGTTCCATGAAAATCATTTCATCATCTTTTTCACTTTCAAGTGGCTCAACATTTGGTTTCATACCACCAGCAACTAATCGACCTCTCTCGTTAATCACTCCCGCAAATCTAATTTTGGGGTCTGCATCTTTAATTGAATCACAAATTTTAGAATAATCATATATTTTTGCAGACATGCTTTTTCTATTCTGAAATTACCCATTTATTATCTTTCATTAAAATCAAGAATAGTAATCAGAAAATTTTATGAAGTTAGTTTCTTTACAAGACCAAGAAATTCTTCGTGAGAATAAGGGGGAATTTTCATTACTTCCAAATTCTCAGAAACATGGTCCGGAGATTTTTGACCTACAAGTGGAGCAATAACTCCGGGAGATGAACGAATAAACTGTAATGCTCTGATAGAAGGTTTCAAATCACTAAACTCTGGCATGACTCCAGATTGAAGTAAACGACCTTGCATTAATGGAACACTTGTAAAAACACCAACATCTAACCTAGTTGCGGATTCCAAAACAGAAACAGGGTTGTTTTCTATAGTTTGTGTCTTTCCAAGTAATGCTTGATCATAATACAAATTAAATGGTAATTGAATGAATTTGAATCCATGATTCTCACCACCTATTTTTTTTGCCATATTCACAGTATCTTCTAATGATAAGTACTCTGGATTTTCTCTTGGAACTCTAAAGCATTCCCATGTAGCCATTCCATAAAATTTAATTTTTCCTTCATCACGTTTTTGTTCATATAATTCAATAACAGATTCAAGGTTTCTTAGAAATTGTTCTTTTGGAATATCTTTGATTTGTCCTTCAACTGCATTATGCAGATACATCAAGTCTACACATTCCAAATCAAGGTTTTTCAAACTTCGATCTAATTGATCTGAAAGATATTTGGGCGTCATACAATGATAACCAGATGTGATATCCCCTTCTTTGACAACATCTTTTTGAGTATATTCTTGTTTAACGTATTCCCAAAAACCCAATTGAACATCTGCATCATTGGTAACATATCCATTTTTAGTAGAAATGAATATTTGATCACGAGTAATTTTGTTTTCTTGAATTAATTCAGATATTGCCTTACCAACAGAACGTTCTGCCTTTTGAGCTCGATAGTTAATTGCAGTGTCAACAACATTGATTCCAGATAAAATTGACTGTTTCACCGCATTTGAAACCATTTTATCAGTTCTAGAATCAGCATCACCAAGATAGGTTCCAATACCAACATTTGAGAGGGTAAGATTCTCAAATACTTTGAAATTTTCTTGATTTATGGCTGAATTTTGGGCAAATTTTTTTGTCCCTTCAGGTGTGGCAAATCCCGAAATCATATCATGGTCATCATTTTACTAAATTTATGTTTAAGCTACGATCCCAATTAAAAAACTTAAAACAAATAGTATTCCAGTGATTCTACTAAACATTAGAGTTGACGACATGTATGGAATTAATTTTTCAACAGAGTCAAAAGA